>NZ_JAYTLQ010000060.1:0-195383 GCF_043729335.1 Crenothrix sp.
GAACAGCCCAAAGACTCGACTATTACGGCACGTATGGGCGTTTGGGTATCCGGATTTTTCGGCTCAGGAAAATCACATTACATCAAAATACTATCCTACTTGCTGGAAAACATTGAGGCCATTGACCCCAAAACCGGCAACCCTAAAAAAGCGGCTGATTTTTTTGATGAACACAAAATCAAAGACCCGCTGCTATTGGCTGACATCCACAAAGCCATTAAAGGTACTGCTGATGTCATCCTGTTTAATATCGATGCCAAGGCCGATGCCAAATCCGATCGCGATGCCATCGTCCAGGTTTTTCTGCGGGTGTTTAATGAAAAGCAGGGGCTTTGTGGTGATGCGCCCCATATTGCCGAAATGGAGCGTTATCTGATTGCCAAAGGTGCTTACGATACTTTCAAAACAATCTTTCAGGCTCGAAACGGCAATACCTGGCATGAAGAACGCGATGCCGTGGACTTCCTGCGTGATGAGGTGATTGCCGCCTTGGCACAAGCACTCAACATGACTGAAGAATCGGCTGGACGTTGGTTTGATAACGCCCGTGATAGTTACCGTATCAACATCGAAGGTTTGGCAAAACTGGTGCGTGATTATCTGGACACCAAACCTGCCGGTCATCGACTTATTTTTTTGGCTGATGAAGTGGGACAGTTTATCGGTGATAACACTCAACTCATGTTGAGCTTGCAAACCATTGTTGAGCAGTTGGGTACACTGTGCCAGGGACGCGCCTGGGTTATAGTCACCAGCCAGGAAGATATTGATGCCGCTATCGGTGGAGCTAATAAAGCCAAGTCTCAGGATTTCTCCAAAATTCAAGCCCGTTTTCATACCCGCCTCTCTTTGGCGAGTTCCAATACTGATGAAGTCATTGGTGAGCGTTTGCTATCCAAAACCGAACAAGCCCATGTTGCCCTACGGGATATTTATGCTCAAAAAGGCGATATCATCAACAACCAATTGTCTTTTCAGGGGTGTGCCGTCAATCTGCGAGGGTTTAAAGATGCGGCTGAATTTGTGGCCTACTATCCGTTTACCCCTTATCAATTCCAATTACTGCAAAAAATATTCGAGTCGATACGCAAAGTGGGGGCAACGGGTAAGCATCTATCGCGGGGCGAGCGTTCTTTACTGGATGCCTTTCAGTCAGCTGCTGTACAAAATGCCCACAAGCCGATTAATGCCTTAATACCGCTCTATGATTTTTATCCGTCCATTGACAGTTTTATTGATAGCATCGCTAAGAAATCGATTGATCAGGCCCCTGATAATTCTGCACTTGAACCCTACGACACCTTATTGCTCAAGGCATTGTTCCTGATCCGGTACATCTCGGAAACCATCAAGCCCAACATCGACAATCTGGCAACCTTGTGTATCGATGAAGTGGATGCCGATAAGCTCAGTCTTAAGGGTCGAATTCAGGAATCTTTAGCCAGACTGGAACAACAACAATTAGTTAGCCGTAACGGTGATCACTGGTTTTTTCTGACCAATGAAGAACGCGATGTGGCTAGAGAGTTGGGTCATGTGGATGTTTCATCATCGGAAAGAACACGTTTGCTGTCCGAACTGGTTTTTGAGGACATTCTCAGAGGTCAAACCAAAGTCCGTCATCGTGACACCAAAGGAGACTATGACTTTAACCGCTTACTCGATGGTGCGCCCTGGAAAACAGCTAGTCATCCCTTAACGCTGGAAATCCTCAGCCCCTTGGGTGATGACTATGAACGGATGCACGAGACCACTTGTATCCTGCGTAGTAGCGAGTCAACGGGTCGAGCGATCATCCGCATGGCAGAAGGTCAACGGCTCTACGAAGAACTCACACTTTATCTGCAAATTGAAAAATATATCAGCAGTCCTAAAGCAGGGCAGGCAATGCCGTCATTAAAGCGTATTCTGGCTGACCGTAAAGAAGAAAATCGTGAACGAAAACTGCGTTTGGTCGAACAACTTAGCACTCTGATGACCCTTGGCGATTTTTATATTTTGGGGCAAAAGCCTGACATTAAAGCAGGATTGTCTCCGACCGGCCTGTTGGATGAAGCAATCAATTATTTAATTGCCAACACCTACAGTAAATTGCCTTACCTTAAATACCGCACGGCAGACCCCATTGCAGAAATCAAAGCCGTTCTTTCCGGTAATGACATTAAGCCGCTCTTGCAGAATACTAAAAACGAAGAACTTAACCCGCTGGCAGCCAACGAACTGCGTCAATACCTGTTATTGGCAGCCTCAGAAAAGCGCGTGTTATTGTCCGATATAATTGACCGTTTTACCGGTATTCCCTGGGGTTGGAAACCAGAATGGGAAATTGTCCTGCTGGTTGCCAGGCTTTATATGGCCGGTGAGATTAAATTGATGCTTGAAGGCGCTGATATTGAACCTAAAACAGCCATCGACCCGTTAACCAAATCTGTCCGTTTTAAACAGGTTTCCGTCCTTAAACGTAAATCAGCGGATAGTGCCTCTCTCAAGCGTGTGCGTGAATTACACCGCGAGTTGTTTTCTAAATTACCCAGGGAAGATGAAGACGGCGTGGTGTCTGATACGCGCGACAGTTTAACCTTCTGGCAAACCGAACTTAAAAGCTACGGCCACAGTGCTGCGAGCAAGTACTACCCAGGCAAAACGGCAATTGAACATGCCGTTACCCAGATAGGCAAACAGCTCGCCATTCGTGACAGTTACGAATTCATTGATGCCTTGCTGACAGGAAAAAACGACTGGCTGGATCTTGCTGATGAAATTCATGATGTACTGAGCTTTTATAAAACCCAGAGAACCACTTGGCAACGTATGTTAGATGCCATGACGGCCTTTGCCGATAACCACGAAGCCCTGCAACAGGATATTAACGCCGCCAATGCCTTCAAGCAATTGACAGCCATTCGTGATAATCCTGCGCCCTATAGTCAAATCAACCGTATTGAGCCTTTGTTAAATACCGTTGAAACCGTCAATGGACAGCTGGCCGCCACTGAAAGAGAAATCGCGTTACTGGCCATAGAGCAGAAACTGGCCGAAATTGAAACAGCATTGGATCACGTTCAAGGCAATGCTGACTTACGCAATAAAGCCTTGCGCCCTATGCAACAACTCAAAACCAGTATTGCCGTGCTGAGCAGTATTCCCCAAATCCGCTACTTGGCTGAGCGGGCAGGAACTCATTTAGATACAGCAATGGATAGTATTGCTGCCGCGCAAAAGCAGCCTAATCCAGGTATCAAAGAACCGAGCGTTGGAATTACGGTTAAGATACCTCAAAAACCCGTTAAAGTGATTCGTGCCCAAGCGCTCACATCTAAAACCTATCTGGAAACGGAAGCCGAAGTCGAAGCCTATCTTGCCAAGTTAAAGCTGGTATTATTAGAGGTATTGAAGGAAGGTAAAAAAGTGCGTATAGAATGATTTTTTTGTATTTACTCAGTAAATTGGGGTGTTAAATGGCTAGCATGAGTTTTATTGTTCCTGATGACGTAAAAAAAGCGTTTGATAAGGCTTATCACGGACAAAATAAAAGCGCTGTTATGACCGAACTAATAAAGGAAGCTATAGAAAAAGAAGTTCGCAAACTCACGCCTCCGCCCCAGTTTGCCGGACAAGTCACAGAATTGGGCAATGTCATTAACACACTTTCCGCCAAGGACTGGAGTCTTAAAGAATGAACAAAGCCAAACTCAAAGCCTACGCCCCGCAAGCCCGTAAAGATTTCATTGCCGCCGTCACTGCCCGCGCACATCGACTGGGTTTGTCAGAACACAACGGCCAATTCACCATTGCCCCCGCCGAAAAAAATGGTGATGTCGTGTTGATAGCCGGGCAATCCTGGCCTGCCAAAATGAGTGCCCAACGCGATAATCTCGTTGCCTTGATTAAAAAAGAAGGCTTTAGCCAGACCATGGAAGCGGTGGCTTATACCTGGTTTAATCGGTTTGCCGCATTGCGTTATTTGGAGATTCACGAGTATTTATCGCACGGTTATCGCGTGCTTTCGAGCACAGAAGGTATTTTGCCCGACATTCTGATTCATGCCGCCGACATTGCTAACAATGGTGATTTAGCTGATTTAAACGCTGCCGAAGTCATTGATATGAAATTAGCGGGTGACAAGGACGGTGAACTGTATCGGTTAGTTCTGATTGCCCAATGTAATGCCCTGTGCAGAGTGATGCCATTTTTGTTTGAAAAAATCGACGATGAAACTGAGTTGTTATTGCCTGACAATTTGCTGTTGACCGATTCCGTAGTGGCCAAAATGGTCGCCGCGATTCCTGAGGAAGATTGGCAAGCCATTGAAATCATCGGCTGGCTGTATCAGTTTTACATCAGCGATAAAAAAGACGCGGTGATTGGCAAAGTCGTCAAAAGCGAAGATATTCCCGCCGCTACGCAATTATTTACACCCAATTGGATTGTAAAATACTTGGTGCAAAACAGTATTGGGCGGCTTTGGTTAATGGCAAACCCAACTTCTGATTTGAAAAGTCAATGGGAATACTATATTGAACCCGCTGAGCAAACGCCCGAAGTTAAAGCGCAGTTAGACGCGCTGATTGCCGCACGAATCGCGGAAGACGAAAAACAAATTTGAAATGAGGTAATTAACAAATGCCTGAAATATGCCGTTTTCTTGGAATTGTGATTAGCATGTACTTTGATGAACACAACCCTCCCCATTTTCATATTCGTTATAACGAATACAGGGCAGTCATGAACATTAAAACGCTTAACGTCATGGATGGACATCTACCCGCAAAAGTGCGTGGTTTGGTTGAGGAATGGGCTGAATTACATCAGCTTGAATTGATGGCAATGTGGGATACCAAAGAATTTCATAAACTTAACCCTTTAGTTTAGGAAAAAACAATGATAGCGGTTGCAGAAGCGAATTACCAAAGCGGTTATCGAATTAAATTGAAATTCAATACAGGCGAAGAAGGTGTGGTCGATTTGTCGGATCTTATCGAACGTTACGACGTTGCTGCGCCTTTAAAAAATGTGATCGAATTTCAACAGTTTTACCTTGATGAATGGCCGACACTTGCCTGGTCATGCGGGTTTGATGTTGCTCCTGAAACGCTCTATGAACGAGCCACAGGGAACAGAGTGGCTTGGTGTGAAACACAAGGTTAAGACGACATAAATATGAGCTACGCCCGTTTAATTTATGAAGATACCCCCGCTTTTATTCCTGTGCCCAAAGAAATGCAACATCACAAAGCAAAAATTACTTTTTTGCCGCTGGATGATGAACTGGCACCCGAATCCTTCGCTGCACAGCCAACCGCAGAGGGGCAGACTGAAGCTTACGAAGCCGCTATAAAGTCATGCCCATTTGCACCTGATGCTTTTTTTGCATCTTTGCAGGAAATAGATACTGAAAACCCAAGATCACTGTTGGAACTCATCGGAAAAGTTCCGTCTTGTTTCAAAAGTGCGGCAGAAGTCGATGGCTTTATCCGTGCGGAGCGTGATGCGTGGGAAGACTAAGACAAGCCTTGCAAGATCAAAACGAAAGTAAAAATCTAAGTACATGAGGAAAAACCTATGCTGACAATAGAACTAGACAACGAAACCGAGTTTGCCTTGCAAGAGTTGGCGCAACAGCAGGGTAAAACGTCAGAACAATGGTTAAAAGAAGTCATTGCCCAATTCGTTCAAGCACAAACTTGCCGGCAAGCATTTCCAGGCCTTACAGAATTTCATAAGACTTTACCGATGCAAGAAGTCAGTGCGGGGGAGTTTTGCCGTGCGATACGTGATGGGGATCGCTACTAATGCAATATATTGCGCTGATTCCCAAGGCTACTGCTTGGGAATCCAGATAAACTCTAACTTAGCTAAACCGCAATAAAAGGGAAAATTATGTTAGTAGAATTACAACCAGAATTTGAAGAAGTGTTACAGCCCTTTGGCAATCACGCGGTCGAGTTTTTCTTAGCCGCGAGCTTATATCATGCTCGAAAAATCAGTTATGCCAGTGCCGCGCACATTGCAGGATTAAGCTTTGATGCGTTTCGATACCGCTTGGAAGAGCATTTTGGTCAGGGCTATCTAATTGCCGATGAATGCGTACTGGAAGACTTGAAAACGGTAGAAAATTTAATATATTAGGACATAAACATGAATCACGCCCGGTTAATTTATGAAGATACCCCCGCTTTTATTCCCGTGCCCAAAGAAATGCAACATCGCAAAACAGAAATTACTTTTTTGCCGTTGGATGATGGACTGGCATCAGAATCATCAACTACGTCACAAACCACAGTAGAGCTGTGTAAACCTGAGTTGGCTGAAAACAAAAGCGCCTTATTGTCTGATGAGTTTTTTGCCTCTTTAGAAAAAACAGTACCCGAAAAGCCAAGGTCGTTATTGGAGCTAATTGGAAAAGGTAAAGGCTGCTTTAAAAATGCAGCTGAAATTGACGCGTTTATCCGTGCGGAGCGTGATGCGTGGGAGGATTAAGGCAAGCCTTGCAAGGGCAAAAAGTCTATTTGGACGCTAACATTTTTATTTATACCCTCGAAGGTGTTGAACCTTGGGTCCATTTATTAACAGACGTTTTTACAGGTTTAACAGCAAATGAATTTTCAGCAGTAACTAGTAGTTTAAGTTTATCTGAATGTTTGGTACTGCCATTTAAGCAGAATAAAAGTGATCTAGTGGCAATTTTCCATGAAGCACTTTTACCCAGTCATTATTTAACGACTGCCCCTATTGATGACAGGGTTTTAATCTCAGCCGCAAACATTCGCGCCCAAACAAATTTAAAACTCCCAGACGCCATTCACGCCGCAACTGCCTTAACACAACAATGCACAGCTATGCTCACCAATGATCCAGGATTTAAACGCGTACCGGGTATCGAGTTGTTTTTATTGTCTGACTGGATTTCCTCACCATGCTAAACCCAGAAACCATCACCGTCCTGGATCCCGCTTGCGGTTCGGGGCATATTCTGGTGGAGGCTTATGATGTGCTGAAAGCAATTTACCTGGAACGCGGTTACCGGATGCGGGATATTCCACGACTGATTTTGGAAAAGAATTTGTTTGGCCTGGATATTGACGACCGCGCCGCGCAACTCGCAGGTTTTGCGTTATTGATGAAAGCCCGTGCCGATGACAGACGGATTTTAGACAATCCGCCTAAACTGAATATTTTGTCACTGCAATCCAGCCAAAACTTAAATTTGCCGTTACTTTGGCACAAACTCGATTTGTACAATAAAAGCAAAATAGGCACGACCAGTTCTCTGTTTGAAGAGCCGCAACTGGATTTAACTAACGCCATTGAAGCGAACCAATACAATATGGTGCAAGCGATTGTTACCTTGTTTGAACCCGCGAAAACGTTTGGTGCATTGATTCAAATACCGCATGAATACGCCCAGCCTTTAGCGGAATTACTCGAACACTGTCAGCAGTTAGCAGAAAGTGGCGATAGTTTTCAAAAAAACGCCGCGAAAACGTTAATGCCATTTTTAGCACAAGCCAATATTTTAGCGATGAAGTTTGATGCCGTTGTTGCCAATCCGCCGTATATGGGCGGCAAAGGCATGAATCCCGCGTTAAAAGAATTTGCAAAAAAACACTTTCCCGATAGCAAATCCGATATGTTTGCCATGTTTATCGAGCGCGGTTTTGGTTGGTGCAAAGCGTCTGGTTTTAATGCGCAAGTCACCATGCAAAGCTGGATGTTTTTATCGTCTTATGAAGCCATGCGTGAAAAATTATTACACGACAAGACAATTTCAAGCCTCGTGCAAATTGGTTACAACAGTTTTCCTGAAATTAACTCAAAAATTGCTCAAGCCTGTGCTTTTAGCTATATCAACAAATATATTCCAACCTTTTCAGGTAGCTACATAAATTTAAATTCAGCTCCTCAATCTGCGGATAAGAACCAAATTTTTTTAAATCGAACCCAAGATTTGATTCATGATGTCTGCCAAGATGATTTCAAGAAAATTTCAGGTAGCCCTGTGGCTTATTGGGTCAAGCCGAAATTTAAAAATCTATTTGAAAAAAGTGTAATTCTTAGCAAATTAGCCCCTACAAAAATTGGTATGAGAACAGGGGATAACAAAAGATTTCTAAGAAAATGGTATGAAGTTTCTTTATCGTCAACAGGATTAGGATTTTCAAATGCAATTGACGCATCAATTTCTGATAAAAAATGGTTCCCGTATAACAAAGGCGGTGAATTTAGGCGTTGGTATGGAAATAACGAGTATTTAGTAAATTGGAAAAATAATGGTGAGGAAATAAAAACTGAAACTCTGGCAAATTATCCTCAACTAACAGCAGAAAATCTTGGTTGGAAAATTTCCAATGAAAGTTATTATTTTAAACCTTGTGTAACTTGGTCATTTGTAAGCTCTTCATATTTTGGTGCGCGACAATCAGAACAAGGATTTTTATTTGATGTTGGTGGTTCATGCGCCTTTCCAAAAAGTGAAAATTTAGATTTTATTACAGGATATTTATGCTCATGTGTGGCGTTTGAAGCATTGAAATTTATGAATCCAACGCTTAACTTTCAGATAGTCAATGTAGCATCTTTACCTCTTTTAGAATCAGCAACTGATTTTCTTGTACCGAAAGTTTCTAATTTGGTTTGTGATTTAGTCAAAATTTCAAAAACCGACTGGAACACTTACGAAACCTCATGGGATTTCACCGAAAACCCGCTAATTCGCCAGTTGAGTGGTGAGTTATTAGTGGCGAGTGGCGAGAAAAAAACTAACCACTTAACACTTGCCACTTGCTACTCACTGTGGCAAACGCAAAACCGCGCTGCTATAACCGAAATGAAACGCTTGGAAGAAGAAAACAACCGCCTGTTTATAGAAGCTTACGGCTTGCAAGATGAATTGTCGCCCGACGTGCCAGAAGCACAAATCACCTTGGGTCGTGCTGATCGCGAAAAAGACAGCCAGCGGTTAGTTTCCTACGCCATTGGCTGCATGATGGGGCGTTACAGTTTGGATGAACTGGGTTTAATCTACGCTCACGCAGGTAACATCGATTTTGATCCAAACCGCTACAACACGTTCCCCGCCGATGCCGACGGTATCGTGTCCATCACTGATGAACTCTGGTTTGAAGATGATGCTGCCAACCGCATCCGAGAATTCTTGCAGACAGTGTGGGACAACCCCTCTCCCCAGGGAGAGGGAGTAGATGCCAACATGGCTTGGCTGGCGCAAAGCTTAGGTCAAAGAAACGATGAAACACCGGAAGCAACTATACGCCGCTACATTGCCAGCAACTTCTTTAAAGACCATTTGCAAACCTACAAAAAACGCCCTATTTATTGGCTGTTTTCCAGCGGCAAACAAGGCGCGTTTCAAGCGTTGGTGTATCTGCATCGTTATAACGAAAGCACCTTGGCAAGACTGCGAAATAACTACGTTGTGCCATTAATGGGCAAACTTCAAAACCGAATTGAGCTGTTGGAACAAGACGCAGTCGCGGCCGACTCTAACGCGTCCCGCAACAAACTGAATAAAGACATCGAAAAACTCAAGAAAAAACACATCGAACTGCTCACCTACGAGGAAAAACTCCGCCACTACGCAGACCTGCGCATCCAACTTGATCTGGATGACGGCGTAAAAATAAACTACGGCAAGTTTGGTGATTTGTTGGCCGAGGTGAAGGCGGTGACGGGTGGTAAAGATGAATAATATTGATCGAAGAATAGGACAGTTAACATGCTAAAGTCGCTAGTTATCAAGAACTTCAGGTCTTTGGCTGATTTCGAGGTTGCCAAACTGGGTCGTGTTAATTTGATCGTGGGTAAGAATAATTCCGGAAAAAGCTCGGTGCTGGAAGCCTTAAGAATTTATGCGGGTAATGGCCAACGGGCGCTGCTGGAAACGATTTCTGCAGAACACGATGAGAGGTATCGCATTAAAGAAAATGAACGTGGCGAATTTGACGCACCTTTGCCTTTTCAGGATTTTTTCACAGGGAGGAAATTTCCTGTTGATGATTCAACTGTGATTCAGATTGGAAGCGTAACTGTCGGAAAAGATGTTTTGCACATCCAATATGTGTTTCTGACCGAAACCGTAGAGACTGTTACCAGTGAAACGGGAGAAAGCAGCACTCGTGTTCGCCGTAAACCTGTGTTGACATCAGAGATACCTGATTTGCAGGGTGAGGTCAAACAAGCTCTTCAGATCACAAAAGGAGAGAAACCATACCCACCATTTATTCTGGATTCATCCTCCCAACGTTTCAGACCCCCTATGTTCGATGCTATCAATGCGATACCATGCAGCATGATCCCGACGCAGTTCGTTTCGCTGGATGAACTGGCCGACGAATGGGATAAGATCGTCTTCACCGAGCACGAGGAAGTGGTGAGGCAAGCCATGCGCATTATTGCGCCAGAGTTTGAAAATCTGACTTTTGTTCGCAATGAAGACGAGCGACCGGGGTATCGGTCAACAATACGGCGCAGTGCCAAGGTTAAGCTGTCTGACTTATCGAGACCCGTGCCCCTAAACAGTCTAGGGGACGGCATGTTACGAGTGCTGCAATTGGCGCTAAAGATTTATCCCGCCAAAGGAGGCTTCCTTCTCATCGACGAATTTGAAAACGGCTTGCATTACAGCGTTCAAGAAAAAGTTTGGGCTTTGCTGTTTGAAATGGCGCAAAAGTTGGATATTCAGGTATTTGCCACCACGCACAGCTGGGATTGCATCGAGAGTTTTTCTAAAATTGCTATTGATCGTAAGGACATCGATGGTGTTTTGTTTCGCGTTGGCAAGAGCGTTCGGGATAGTGATCGTGGCCGGGTCATTGCCACGGTATTCGACGAAGAAGCGCTCTATAGCATCACCCAAAGTGATGTGGAGGTGCGGTAGTGGCTAATCAAGACCGTGTCCTATTGGTTGAAGGTGGAGCCGACCAAGATTTTTTCATTGAGGTGCTAAAACAATCAAACCTGCAAGTGATGGTTAAGGTTGCACCCCCTAAAGTTTTAGGTGGTTCTCATAACACTAAAGAAGGTGTATTCAATTTTTTGCCGAAGTTGCTCGACCAACTGGCGGATGGGAACCTTGTTAAATTGGCTGTTGTGGTCGATGCTGATTCAGTACCGAATGGGAGCTATCAAACTACGCTCTCTCGTGTAACAAGTATTGTTTCAACATATCGTTACAACCTATCACCCATTCAAACTGCTGGAATAACTTATAAACATGATGATGGCTTGGCTGATTTCGGCTTATGGATCATGCCTGACAACACTAACGAAGGCATGCTTGAAGATTGGTTGAAACAGTGTATTCACGCCAATGAGCAGACACTCTTTGCACATGCGCAGTCCGTGATCGACGAGCTACCTAACCCTCCAAAATTCAAACCTCTCCATCGCAGTAAAGCGGAAGTCGCAACATGGTTGGCGTGGCAGAAACAACCAGGGCATGGGCTTTATCAAGCTGTAACCGATCAGTTACTAGATTCAAATAAACCGCTTTATAGCCAATTGACTGCTTGGCTAGCGCACATCTACGCATGAGTCTACAACGCATTACCGATTCGCTAGCAATCTTGTTCATCTCCCATCCTATTGTGTTTTGGCATGATTCTGAAGGCGAGTTTTTATCCACAGTGGATAATTTAGTTTTGGATGACATCCATATTGTTCGTTTGGACGAAACGCCCGCGCTACAAATCAAAATCGATGTTGAACGCCAGCCAGACCAGCATTGGTTGTTCTATAGCACTCAACCAGAACCCGACCCTAATAAGGATTGGTTATTGGATATTCGGTTACGTAGCAAATCTTTTAAAGCCGATTCGACCTCAATCCTGCTGGATGATTTAGGGCTGGTTTCGCAAACATTACGCGGGCATTTAAAGGATAGAGCCAAGTTTTTACGTGCTAAAGAGCGGGTTGAACGCTTAAAACGTCTGGTGACCGCCAGCGATAATGCGGACGATCTTGACCGGAAAATGTTGGCGGTTTTAACCCGTGCCGATCAACCTGAATTATTCTCTATTT
This sequence comes from Crenothrix sp., assembly GCF_043729335.1. Taxonomy (NCBI): domain Bacteria; kingdom Pseudomonadati; phylum Pseudomonadota; class Gammaproteobacteria; order Methylococcales; family Crenotrichaceae; genus Crenothrix; species Crenothrix sp. The sequence continues at coordinate 12,037 of NZ_JAYTLQ010000060.1, forward strand.
TGCAACGCTTGTTTGCAACCTTAGTAGTTGATGGTGAAGTTAATCTTAATGCTCAGCCGAAAACCTGGCAAGACATCATCGCTAATGACCTGGAGGATGCCTTTTGGCTATTGGCAAAAACACACCTGGGTTATGCCGAGACTGAACCGAGTCTGCGTGATTTATTGTTTCGTATTCTGGTGACTGATTTTTCTCGTTCATTCATGGGTGAGCCCGCTGAAGCATTGAAGCATTTTATACTGCCTGAACGTAACCTTGCCGCCAATGCTTCGGTGTTTGCATCACGCTGGCGATCTGATTTAGCGCACTATACCAGTTACAACCTGATTACAGCGGTGGTTGGACAGGATTTAGACTTGGTTCATTTATTAGGTGGACTCTCGGCTAATGACTTGTCTGAGGTGATGACGTTTGAAGAAGTTGAACGCCGTATCATCAGTGATTTGAAGGATAGGGTTCTAGGTGGTTCTGGAGCAGCAATGGATTCTGTACTGACGCTGATTGCGCGGCGTAGGGATGGTCATTGGGCTAATCAAATTCTGGCTAATGCCAATGATGTGAACCGTGCTTTAGCTGCCAGTTATGATGCGTTGGAAGCCGCAACACACTTTTTAACATTAAAGGATCAGTACAGGTCGGGCTTTAGTTTTACTTCAAGTGAGGCAGGGTTTTCTATTTATCAAGCGGAGTTATATCGTTTTGATCAACTCTATCGACACTTTAACCGCGCCACCGAATTTGTCGAGCCTATGGGTTGGGCGGTTTTGCATGAATTAAAGCAACGTATTGAAGCGGCTTATTCAGGTTGGTTTATCCCCCAGTTAAGTTCAGCTTGGGGTAAGATTCTAGAAGGGGAGGCAGGATTGCTGTCATCCTGGCGGATACCCGGCAGCATTAACCAGCAGAACTTTTTTGAAAAAGTCGTATTGCCTTTGTCTGACGGCGGCACTAAACGGGTATTTGTCATCATTTCCGATGCGTTTCGTTTCGAGGTGGCAGAAGAGCTAGTCCAAGCCATTAATAGTAAGAGCCGGATTAAAGCGTCACTATCCAGTCTATTAGGGGTATTGCCCAGTTATACGGGTTTGGGCATGGCAGCGTTGTTACCTCATCAAACCTTAGCGTATAAAATTAACAGCAGCCTGGAATTGATGGCTGATGGCAAGCCGGTATCTTCAATGGAACAACGCGGCGCTTATTTAGCAGCGTATTCTGGGACTGCCATTAAAGCAGAAGATTTGTTGGCAATGGGTAAAGATAAAGGCCGGGAATTCGTTCGTGAACGCCGATTGATTTATATTTACCATGACCGTATTGATTTGATTGGCGATAAACAGTCTTCCGAGACCAAGACTTTTGAGGCCGCCGCCGATACCGTCATTGAGCTTGCCCAATTGGTCGGTTTTATCGTCAATAGTCTAAATGGCTGTAATGTCTTAATAACTGCCGATCACGGTTTTATGTACCAGGAATCGGCGTTGGAAGAAGCCGATAAATCAACGCTTTCTGAAAAACCGGAAGGGTCGTTACTGGCGAAAAAACGTTATTTGTTAGGGAAAGATATCGGTTGCAATACTAAAGCCTGGTCTGGAAACACCGCATTGACGGCTGGTACTGAGCCGGAAGGCAGTCTCGATTTCTGGATACCTAAAGGCGCAAACCGGTTTCATTTTACCGGTGGTGCGCGATTTGTTCATGGCAGTGCTATGCCGCAGGAAATAGTTATTCCGGTCATTGCTATCCGTTCAACAGAATCGGAGCTAGCCAAAACCAAGACAGTCAGTATCAGTTTGCTGGGTGCATCCAACAAGGTCGTCACTAATAACCAACGTTTTGAGTTTATCCAAAACGAAGCCGTTTCTGAGCGTGTATTACCTCGCGCATTAGTGATCTCTTTACGCGATGGTGACCAGCCTATCAGTAATGAACAGACCATCACCTTCGATAGTACCTCGCAACTGCTCGATGAACGAAAACGCTCGTTATTGCTAACGGTGTTATCGGGTTCTTATGACCGTAACAAAGACTATTATCTGGTTGCCCGTGACGCAGTGACCAGGGTAGAAGTGCTGCGTGCGCCAGTGAAGGTTGATCTGGCCTTCAGTAATGATTTTTAGGATGGATGATGAATGACAATGTAAACACTGCCGATATGGACAATAGTCTGGATACCTTATTAAACCAAAATTTTGCCGGTAAAGTCGTTCGGAAGGACTTGACCAGCTGATCAAGTAAGGTGTTATGGTCTAATAATGACTGGGATAACAACGGTTACAATGACGGCCCACCACAAGGCTATTACCCACCACCCAATTATTATCCACAGCAGCAACAACCTTATTACAACAACGGTAACAACAACCAACGATCTACCCGTGGCCTGGCAGGCAGTGTGATAGGGGATGTGCTGGGTTACGAATTGGGTAATGGCAGCGCCCTGACTTCTGGTCTTGGTGCCGCCGCCGGTGCTTATTTGGGCAATGGCTTTGGTGGGTTTTGAAGGGTTTACTGAGGATCAACTCGGCAGTTTTTGTACCCTGTCAGTTTTTGGTTTTACGGTTAAATACGAATACAGCGTAGCAGGAAATGTTTAATATTCTTGCTGCGGACGAACAGTTCTAACAAGCGATTTCACAGCCCTTTTAGGGCTTGTACATAGGTCGTCATGTACCTCTAAAAAAATCAAACTCTACCGGCCTTTTATACCAATTTGCCCCTGCGCCTTAACAAACCCATCTGCGGTGATTGAGTACTTGTGTTAATTCATCTTAACCAAATGAGCGATAAGAGGTCAATTTCAATTCATTTGATTAGAGTGGAATTAAATAAATAACAAAATTGTTTTACAAGATTTTAAATAATAACATATTGTAAATTTCTATCGTCTTTAGTCTAACTGCTAGCTGTCATTTCGCCAAGTCGACATCAGCAAATAGCAACCAAACTGTAAACCTATCAAAAGTTAACTCTTGCGATCTTATAAAGCTATAAAGCAAAAGTCTATGTTTTTTCAAGAATATCTACCAAGTTGCTTAATAACTTGCGTCTTAATAATCCTGTTGCATTTATTTACAAAAATGACAAGGCTACAACTGGAATAATAAGCAAACGTCAACTAGACTCAATTGTGTCACTAGTAAATAAGAGATTAGATTGATTCGGTTCTGGGTTGTGTGAAAACAGCATAACTTCCATTTCTCAATAGAAAATTCTTTTCAGCTACGCTGTCCATCGTAGTCCTGTTCTTTACTGCTTTCAGTTTCAGTGATTCCATCACTTTCAGGTATTTTTTAGGCCAAAAACTTGTCGGGCAAGGGGCGTCTTTGTGCGTTTAACTGTATTGATTTTAACAATTACCTATGTTTATAGAGGTTTTAACTATGAAAACAATAATAAAGCGCTGTAACAATCTCAATAGCGCCTTTTTTTTGGCGATATTCGGAACTTTAATACACCCAACCTTTGCGTTAGCTGAAGCTGGAGCTAAGTCTATGTTTGCCAGTGAAGGGACATCGGTGATGATGGGTGATGATGTGGAGGTAACCCCTTCGACAAGACCCGCAGCATTTAGACCTAAAGCAACTGTTATTTCTAAACAAATATCGCCTGTACGCCACGTTTATGCCCATGCTGGAAAATCAACGGTTACACACGTAAGTAAACATAACAGCTACGCTAATAACGATAATGCCCAGGCTGAAACACTCCCGGTAAGTTATGCAGGGCTGCAATATTGGATTGATTTGCAGGATGCCAGTGGACGAAGCCAACGAGTAACTACAAAGCATACTTTCCGTAGTGGCGATCGTATCAAATTGCAAATCAAAAGTAAGACTGATGGCTATTTGTATGTATTAAATGAAGATGCGTCAGGAAGAAAAACACCGCTTTACCCTACTAAAGGCCAGCCATCTGGTTTGATCCAGGCTAATGCCACTTACTCTATTCCAACACAAGGTACGATTCGTTTTGACAACGTACCCGGTAATGAAAAAGTCACTATTGCCCTTAGTAAATTCCCAATGCCTAGCTCAGGTTCAGGTTCAGATAATTCTGCGCAAGGAACGCCTGTCGCTTACAACGGGCAATCTATGTATGTGGCCTGTAACGACAGCAATGCAGGCAGTAAGGGTATGTTTGCAGAAGACAGCAGCACTGGCATTGACTGCATGCGCAGCAATTACAGCGCTGGCTCCAAGGGCATGTTTGCCGAGGAAGATTCAGGTTCTCTTGAACCCGCCAGTTATACCGTTTTACCTGCCGCAGCACTGGATACCGGCAATATGATGTTTATCGATTTCAACTTGACCCACCGTTAATTATTAAAAGGAAGTAAAAATGAATTACAAAATCATCGCTTTAAGTATTGCCAGCATCTTATTACTGAATGGGTGCGAATCTATGCAGAAAGCATCTACTGCTATGGGTTCTACTGGCACGGGTGTACTAGCAGGCGTATTAACCGGTGCGGGTACGGGTATTCTCTGTGACAAATTGACAGGTGGTAAAAACACGGGTGCCTGTGTTGCTGCCGGTATGGCAGTGGGTGCGGCGGCGGGTACTTGGGCGGCTTCTCTGGATAAGGAACGCGAAAAATCCGTAGCTGGAATGGATTGTGCAACGGTAAAACGACGTATGAATTACCCATCAACGGCAAACACCCCTAAGGCGGTACTGAGCCTTGCATCACCGTCTTCTCTAGTGGTTAAACCTGGCCAAAAACTGAAAATCCCGGTCAAAATGGACTTGGCATCTCCTGGATCAGAAGGCAAAGAGGAGGAAGTTGCTTTCAAAATGCAAGCCACAGATGGAAACTTTAACGCCTTAACCAAAGGATGCGGCGGAGATTATTTATTACCCGTCACATTTCCAACCGATAAAGAAGGTGTCCATAACGGAATACTCACGTTGATTAACGCTTCTAATGGCAATGAAATTGAAGGAGGAAGCTTAAAGTATTGCTATACAGTTTCCAGCAATGGCGTAGACAACAAGTGCGGCGGCATGATTTCTGCCTCTGCTGAACCTGAAAAATTCACCCAACCCAGCAAAAAAAGCAAACACAGACGTAGAAGATAAGAAACGGAAATCTTCTGGGTGTATCGCACACAATCCGATGCGTCCAGAATTAACTATTTAATGCTTATGGAGAAACCTGATGCAGCTCACGCCACACGCTATGTTGAGAAAAGCAGTTACGCCGCAACTTACCCGCATTTTTTTATTGGGTAGCCTGCTTTTATTAACAGGCTGTGCAACGTTAGGAGCCAATTTAGCACTTAATTTGGCTAAAGAAGAAGAGGCAAAAGGCTGTGAAGCCTCTGATCCTGGAGAGTTTAAAAAAGTAGAACTAGAAGACTGCGAACGAATTTCCAGGCTCATTAAAAAGGCTGGTTTAACGGATGGTTTTGTTGGCTATGATAAGTCAGGTCGCATTAAGCTTAAAGGTAGCTACCGGAATGAAGAAGAAGTTGATTTAGCGTACATGGTCGCGTTAACGGTAGTTGGCGCCAGTTCTCTGGACATTTCACCAGTTACGCCCAGAGATTTACAAGAAATCAAGATGATTAAGCCTTATACAGCTAGTCAACTGTCTGGAAAAAATGGTAATAAATTCGCACTGTTAGTGGGTATATCAAAGTTTCAAAATAAGATAAGTTCCATTGAAACCGCCGTTAAAGATGTTGAATCTATAAACACGGCCCTAATTAATAGTGGGTTCAATGAAAAAAATATCACATTACTGACTGATAAGCAGGCTACCAAAGCAAATATTATCAATGCCATAAAAGAACTTGAGGACAAAGTGACACCTGACGATTCAGTAGTGGTTTATATAAGTACGCACGGTACTCCGCCCAACACTTTTGGGAAAATGGGCATTATTCCATATGATCTTAAATCTGATCTAGATCAGGAAGATATGCAAGCTGTCGCAGACAAAGTAAGCAAGGATGAAAGTGGTGATAATGCAATTATCACCATAGCAAAACAGCGCCACGCATCTCTTAAAACAGCTATTTCATTTGATGATTTACAGGATTTTATAACCAGTATTGACACAAATAAATTTGTTGCCATTTTGGATACCTGTTACAGCGGTGCAGCATTAGGTGCGCTAACTCGTCCAGTTGGTGGTGCTCAATATGCTCAACGTGAACAAAATTACTCGCAAAGCCAAAGCGCTAATAACAAAGAAGAATTGCTGGGTAGCGGTAAACTTTGCGAAGTGAGTGGTTACAGCAATGCAGCATTCCCCGCTGTGTTACAACAAGCTGCGTTTAATGGTAGCAATGGCTCGAAAGGGTTTTCAAAAGAAAATCAATGTCAGCAAAAAGGTGGAAGTAAAGGCTTAGCGTTAACTGATGAAATAGCAGTGTCTACTAACGTGATCAATGATGGCGCTGATTATGAATATAGTAAGCTGGAGAGCTTTCGCGCGGCTTTTGGTAACGCCAATACACAGTATCAGCAAGGAAAAATTATTCTCACCGCCACCAGTGGCCATGAAAAATCTTTATTCGACCCATCAAAATTATCAAACTCTTATTTTACTTATTATCTAGTAAAGGGTTTGGAAGATTCTCATGGACAAATATTTCCAGCTTTTGATTATGCAAAAGTCAGAACTCAAAAATTGGTTAATGACACTGAAAGCTGTAGAACTCAAACTCCAGAAATGGTGAGTACTCCTAACGCCTGCGTTAACTTCGACTTGTCAAACTAACCCGCATTCTTATCAAAAAATAATATGAATTCCATCATAAACTTATTTGCCATATTTTCCGGCACTACCCAGCTACTCATAGGCCACGATCGGATGTCCTATGTGCTGTTATTGTTCTCAGGGCTGGCGCTCGCAGCAATCTTATGGCTATTGTGCGCTTTTTTTGGCCGCCTTTTTTACAAGCCTTACCGGTTAAGCGTAGGGCAGCATGTCCTCTGTAGTCAACTGGCCATTCTGGTGATTTTAACCGTGCCAACCTATGCGTCCGCCGTGTATTTACAGCCCAGCTTAGCAGGGATGATTGCCAACTGGCGTGACACATTAGTTAGCAACCAAGCTTGGAATCATCAACAATTCAAGCGCGAGTATTATGAAATTAAAAAAATGGGATTAGAGGATTTTTCATCTTCACCTGCGCCGGAAAAAGGAGGTACAACTATCCCGTTAAAACAGGAGAAATCTCGTATTAAATTGGGGCAAATGGAAGCGGAATCTTCTATTGAAAATTTCGACTTTAATTTCCCGCTTATTTCAAAACTGATCGGTGCTAAAACGGCGGTATCTGCCAATACAGTTAGCCAAGACATGAATAATTATTTCAAGACGCATCAGGGTACCATTTATCCCCATGAACGCGGTGTTCAATTGGCCGTAGAGCAGATTTACAGTGAATTAGAGCCCCAGATTCCACGCATCATTTTTATTATCCGCTTAGCATTAGGTTTACTTACCTTTATGGGTTATGCAATTTGCCTTGGCTGGATAGCCTATTCAGCCTTAAAGCAAATACGCATACATTCGGCGCACGCTTTACTTTCTTCATAACCATACGGAAATACTATGTCTAACAATCATCTGATTATTGGTTTGGGCGGTACTGGCGGTAAAACCATTAAAAATTTACGCAAAGCAATTAATGAAGAGTTTCGCTGCAACGAGCCTAACCAATCACGTTTTAAACCGGAATCGCCCGTTTATCTTAAATATCTGTACGTCGATTCCAGTAAACCGGATTTAGCTGCCAGTGAAAAATGGCGCACGCAAGACGATATTGGCAGTGATATCGGCTTAAATAAGGAAAGCCTGTTTTCTATTTCTCAAAATAATCTGAGTGTGCGTCTAAATGATGCGCAGCATTATCCGATTACCCATCGTTACATTGGTAAAAAAGAAGACTGGTCGGAAATTTTTTCGTCCATGAATATTAATGAAACAGCGGGGGGACAAATCCGTCGCTTAGGAGTAGCTTTATTTGAACCGGAGTGTACTAATTTTGCTACCCATGTACTGACACTTACACACCAACTGGAAAGCGCCAGCACCCAACAAGGTGTGCAATTCCATGTTTGTAGCGGTCTGGCCGGTGGTACTGGCAGTGGTTCTTTTTTGCATGTGGTTGCACAGCTGCGGGCTAAATTTCCTGATTCTGCACACTACCCTATCTATTTATATCTATTGTTACCCGAAGAAAACTCGCCTTGGGCAAGTAATGGCGAAAAAACCAATTATTATGCCAATGGTTATGCCGCGTTACAGGAGTTAAATGCTTATCTGGTATCGGATGCCAGCGAAACTCCCAATAAAGGTGGTCCGCTGTTTGCCCCGATTGATTTAACCGGGCAAACGCAACGCTTTGAAAATACCAGTTTGGGCAACGCGTCTAAATTAAAGGATCGTTTGCAGGGTTGTTTCATCCTTGATAACGTCAATGAAGCCAGCATTAAAATACCTGTGCAAGAAGTTACGCAACTGTTTGCACAATTGCTGTACCAACGGGTATTTCTGCTGGATGATCCAGCCGCCTCTATTCCTCAAAACGTAAAATCGGCTATTTCTCTGGAAAATTTTAATATTCCTGATGAAGCAAAAGCCAGTGACAGTAATTTTAAATTGCGTACTGTGCGTTTGCAGACCTTTGGCGTTAAAAAAATTGTTATTCCAGACGAGGAAATTCGTGAACATCTGGCCGCCTGCTTTGCTGAACAATCAATTTTGCAAATGCTCTACAACAATTGGATGTCCGGGGATACCCGTTATCGTTCCGAACCTAAAAATCAATCTTTTGCTGACTTTGTTCAAAAAGATGCCAACCGTCGGCCCTGGAAATTAACCAATACCCAGATTACCTTATCGGAAGGTTTGCTAGAAACCGAGAGCACTGCCCGTTGGAATGATATTAACAGTGAATGGACACAAACGGCTAATGAGGTCAAAAACAAAGCCTGGAAAATACCGATACAGGATGGCCGCGATGACCGTCTGGATTTATTGCAAAAAGCCTTTCAGGATCACTATGACAAGCATTTTAGAAATATCGGCGTCGAGGCATTTTACAAATCCAAGCAGGATGATTTAGGACGGGAAAACACGCACATCGCAGAAGTCTGTAACGCAGTACAAGCTTGGATGTATCAAAAATGGCAGGAAGGCGAGTACGGCTTTATTGATGTGCAAACCTTATTAAGCGAGTTGATTGAAGATATAAAAGACAGGGGTGGGAAAATAGCCGAACGTTTAAAAGTGACGGAAAGTCGTCGTAGCGAGTTATTAGACCTTATTTCAAGAAACAAGGATGTGTGGGGGAACGTGGGTATTTTTGGCAGAATGGCAGGTAAGCGTGAAGCGCTGTTCGATACCCAAACTGAATGCTTGAGAGAATATTACGAGCTGCAAACCTGGAATATTGCTTGGCGCTTTGCCGAACAACTTCTACAACGTTGCCTGATTGAATTGCGGGATAAGACACAAATTACATTTATAGAATTTAAACGTAGCATCGAAGATACACAACAATTTTTTGATAAACGCCGTGTTGCTACTTGCCGTTCTCAAGAAAGTACTGATATTAAACAAAATCTAATTAAATTTTACGAACCCGACAAAGTACAGGAGTTCTGTCGTAGCCTGTTAACCTCGGAAAGCAAGCAAAAACAATGGGCACAGCGGTCACGCTCGGAATTTGTTACTGCCGCTGAAGCAAATAAAATTGATACGCGCAGCAAAGAAAAATATTTCGGCGCTCTGCTCTGTCATGGCGACTTAAAAAACACACTTGAGCAGGTTGCCCGCAAGAATTCAGAAGAAGCACATGATGATGAGACTGGCCTGAATAACCGTTTAATTGGTGCCAATATTGTGTCACGCTTGGCAGGCCAATTTCAGGATCGGGAAAAATTACGTAGCTATATCCGCGATATAGTAGCAAGTACTCAAACCTTTATGCGCTTTAATCAAAGCGAAATTACCACCTCTCCCAGTGCAGTGATGGCAGTTATTCTGCCGCGTTGTGATGAGGTAAAAGCTTTTCGCGATGAGCTGGCGAATTTGTTTATGAGCAACCAAACACCGGGTATCACTATGTGTATAGTGGATAGCGCTCGTAATCTTAACCAGATTTCATTGGTGAGCTTTAAGTTTGGTTTTCCGCTAAGGTTTTTACAGCCAGTACAATTTCTGAAAGAAAAATATGATTTGCGGACGCAACAAAATCCGGCCCGGGCGCGTCTTGAAGTACATATCGAAGATCATCCTGCTAACCGGTTACCGGAATTATTCCGTCCACGTCCTGACCAGATGGGCATCCGTATTTTGCCGTTATATCAATTGGCAATGGCACTGGAGTTGTTACAAGCCCAACACGATCCGGTCACCAACAAGCAACGTTGGCGGCTGAAAACACTGGATGCCGATGGTTTACCTGAATACCACTTTTATCCAAACGACGTGCTTTCTTTGTTGATAGCGACGTTTGATAGCATTGTGTTAACGGCTAGTGCATTACAAGAAGCACTCAATAGCGCGACTGAAGAGCAAGTGTTTTACCTTGAAAAAGCCGTTAATCCCGTTATTAAATCTGAGCATTACAAGGCAGCCACCAATCGCGATCCATTAAAGGTTAAATTACGTGAACAATTGGGAACCGTGTTAACGCATCGCGGCAATAATGTCGAAGATATTTTTTATGGAAAATTACGCGAGAGTACCAAAAATACCATCGTGTTAATTGACAACGCAGTCTGATATTTATAATTTTTGGAGTTTAAGATGGCACAAGCAGCAACAGCCAGATGTAGAAATAGAGTCAATTGCGACTTGGCACTCAGGGCTGAGTTAATTGAAATTCCCCAAGACGGCAGATGTCCTGAATGTCGGCAACCACTACAAACTGAGGCAAACAGCAGTGGCAGCGCAACCGATGAGGCACGGCGCAAACGCATACGCTTGATTGTATTAAGTGGTGGGGCAGTGAGTCTATGTCTAGCAGGTTTACTGGTATGGGGCTTGCAAGGAACTGATGCACCAGCACCAGAGGTAACCGGCATGGATATAGCCAGTATGGAAGCGTCTAACATTAAGCAGCTTGAACCACCTGCCGGTGAATCGCCTCCGCCGTTGCCACCTGTAGCATTAGAACCAGTATCCACTGCACCATCACTGGAAACTCAACAAGATATAAAACAGGGAATGGTATTTGTATCACTGGCAAAACAGAATCCAAAAACCCGAAGTGAGAATATTCAGAATGCTTTAGTTGAGTTTGATAATGCCATTAAAAAGGAAGAGGCTCAAGGGCGTTGTTTCGCTATAGCTTATATGAATAGAGGCGTGGCTTATTGGCAAGATAAAAAACTCAATCTAGCTGAAAAAGATTTGCTTAAGGCCAGTGAATGCGATCCCAAAAGTCCGATTGTTTTTTATAATTTGGCATCCTACTACGCGGCAATTAACAAAACCGACTTAGCCTTGGAACCCCTAGATAAAGCGCTTGATCTAGGCTTTAAAGATTGCGATGTATTACGTAAAGATTCCGATTTGAAAAATCTGCGTAAACAGAAAGATTTTCGTCGGGTATTAGAGAAACATTCGTTGTTTTGTTTGGGATAGGGATATAGGTGCTTGAAGTCCCATGGAACGAAACCGTAATGCGACTAATTAACCAAAACGATTATAATCAAGGCTAAAGTATCAATAGACTTTCAAAATCTGCTAATGCCATGTGTTTTCAAAAATCTTCGATCGGATTTATTAGCCGAAAGCCATAGTAGACTTGGCTTTCGGCTTTTCCGGTCAGACATCAGATAAATGCTGGGGAAAACTACCTACCCATACTCTGGCTAAGACTTCGTTCTAGGCCAAAGCTGGACGCTAATTCGTAATCCAAGGTCTTTTGGAGACTTTGTTTTTCCCTTTCAATTCTCGGATCCCAGCCGTTTTTTTCCGCTTTAATTGCGAAGTCATCCTGTAGTATTGGAGGGTATGGTCAGGCGGATATGTTCATCGAAAACTAGGCTGAGTATCATCAATAGTTGACTACAAAACCACATGGTTATTGCCATGTGGTTTTTTACATTCCGCGTAAATTAATCCGACAAGCAGTAAAATACAATAATGGGTTTTTTTGATGGTTTTGGGTGTTTTTTTAGTGTGGTTTTTTGGGCAAAAATTGGAGTGTTATTGTGATGGGTGAAGCGAGATGATTTTGTGTTATTGAGATGCAAAAATAACAGGTGGGTGAGTGTTTTTAGAGGGTTAAATTGGGTGGATTTTGATGGTTTTTGGCGAAATATTTTTCGAAGAATAAAGGTAAAAAGTTCGAAGAATGAATGTAAAAATTACAAAAACTACAAACTTTGATAATGTGGAAATTAAGCATCTGTGTATCCTCAATTTTGAGGGTAAAAACAAGACTACTAGTAAAATCACTGTAGTCGATGGTTTTAGTACACAGTTACTAAAGCTTCTTATCCTTAAAAAGCTATTTAATTCAATAAGTTAATTGGTGGGTCGCATGCGATTCGAACGCATGACCATCGCATTAAAAGTGCGGTGCTCTACCGGCTGAGCTAGCGACCCGACAAGAACCGCCCATTATAGTGATATTTACTCAGTCTTGCAAGTAATTATTTCTTTTCACACAGAACGAGCGCGTTATGTTGACACTTGACAGACAAGATTTGGTAAATTAGGCGAATTTTAGAGATGTAGTGCAGAAAGCAATGTATGGGTTCTAAGCCTAGCATAAGCACGACCGACACCTTAAGGCGTAGGTAGTCAATGCTATCGAAATTAGCCATTGCAACTACTTTTTATAGCCAATTTGTCTTCTTTACGCACCGATTTTAAAGCCGCCATGACTGTTTCATCACGTTTTGGCGTGTAGCTATTTTGAAAATGCCCAAAATCAATAGCACGCGGCCAATAACTCAACCATTTTAGCCAATCCCAGTTTTCGGGTTAAGGTGACATTTTGCTTAGGGATATTTTGTGGATTAGGAAAATTGGCCAAGGCTTTTTCAATGCTGCTTTCACGTAACAAGTGCAACATGGGGTACGGTGAACGATTTGTGTAATTAGCAGGATCATTTGGCTTTGCGCCGTCAAAACAATAATCTGGATGAAAGCTGGCCAGTTGGTAAACTCCTTCATAACCTTGTTGAATTAACAATTCTTCTGCGTAATTAAGCAAATCCAGGTAAGCTTCAAAATCTGCAAACGCAGACGTATAAATCAGCAGCGTTGTTTCAATTGTGTCGTCCGTATCCAAGTGTTCACATTCATCCATTAGCAGTTGCAAGCAATTGTCAATTGCAGTGTCATCAATAATACTAAAACGGATGCTGTTGCGGGTTAATGATTGCTTGGCAAAAGGGCAGAAGTTGTGGGCAATCACAATGGATTTTAACCAGTTTTCAGTGGCTATTTTATGTGTGTGGAAGAGCTGTAAATCATCGTGAAGCATAGGAAGGTTATTGAAGTAATTATATATCAAGCTAGGTAGGTTAACACACTCAAACTTAAGTCGTCAGTGTATTGAGCTTTATAAGAGCCTGCTGTTTTTTGTGACACTATCCACAGTTTTCTATTTTAATTCTCCTGAATGCCTTCTGTTGACTAAACTTTTGGCAAAGGCCTAAATACGCCAAAATATGCTTAGGGAGATAAATTATTATTTTATAGATCAGCATTATTAAATTGAGCTTCTATCTATATAAGCTGTAACCAGCAACAAGACTTAAACGGCTGTTGGTTTCATTTAATGGGTAGGTTGAAAATATAACCATTCAGGCAATAAAATTATGAGAAAGTATAGAGCAACAACTCAGCTTCTAGCCATCGTATTAACTACAACGCCATTACTCGCGCATTCCAAAAATTTTGGGAAAAATGCGCCGTTTATTGTTGATGATTTGCCGGCAGGTACGCTCAAATCAAAGTTGCTGACAATATCCTCGGTTAATAAGGATAAGGCGTTAAAATGGCTCAATACCATTACTTTTAATGAAGATGACCTTAATTATTTGAAAGTAGATGATGAAGGCGGTATTTTTTACAGTGATACATTCTCAATATCCAAAGGAACTACAGCGCCAGCATCTACCAGCTCTGTACAAGCCGCGCCACAACCTATTAGCGCTATTGATGCATTTAAGTTGCACAGTAAACCCGGTGCTACTAATATTATTTATCTGGATTTTGATGGACATGTGATTACCGGCACGGCTTGGAATACTGGCGGACCTACTTCATATAATGCCAAACCTTTTGATACTGATGGTACAGTTGCCAGTTTTAGCAGCACAGAGCTAAGTGCCATCCAGCAGATTTGGCATCGCGTTGCTGAAGATTACGCGCCTTTTAATGTAGATGTTACCACTGAGTTGCCAGCCAGTTTTGGTCCTACGGTCGGCAGAGTTTTAATTACCCATAATATAGACAGCACGGGAGTGGCAATGCCGTCCTCTACTGCGGGTGGGGTGGCCTATGTGGGCGTTTGGGGCGGCAGTAATTATGCCAGCACCTATTCACCGGCATTGGTGTATTACAATAATTTGGCATCAGCTGCTTATTATATTTCAGAAGCAGCTTCGCATGAGATGGGGCACAATCTAAGTTTGTCGCACGATGGTACTGCAACTGTGGGTTATTACACGGGGCATGGTACTGGCTTTGCGTCGTGGGCTCCTATTATGGGAGTTGGGTATTATCAGAATGTTACCGAATGGAGCAAAGGTGAATACACTGGCGCTAATAATCTTGAAGATGATATCAGTCTAATTACTGCGCGATTGACTGCGCGTACAGATGACCATAGTAATGCTCTGGCGGGCGCTACACCTCTGTTAATAGATACCAGTGGAGCAATCACGGTAACCAATCCGGAAAATGACCCTTTAAACACCTTAACCAATAATAAAGGTATTATTGAAAAAAGTACCGATGTCGATTATTTTGCTTTTAAGGCAGGTGTTGGACCGCTACAAATTACTATTAACCCTGCTTGGGCTGCGTTTACAAGAGCTGATAAAAGAGGGGCTAATTTAGATATTCAGGCAACATTGTATGATCAAGCGGGTACACAAATTGCCCAAGTTGATCCGGTTGATGATACTAATGCCATAATTTCTGCTTCCATCTCTGCGGATGGCCAATATTATCTGGCCATTACTGGTGTAGGCAACAGCGTTACCTCTTACTCAGATTACGGCAGTTTAGGGCAGTATTATATTTCTGGTTCGGTAACGCCTTCAACTGCATTACCCGATACAACAGCACCCACGCCTAGTCCTATGGCTTGGGATGTGTCTCCCAATGCCGGCACTAGCAGTAACAGTATCAGCATGACGGCCACACCGGCAATTGATGAGTCCGGCAGTCCGGTTCAATATCAGTTTGCTTGTGTTTCAGGTGGCGCAGGTTGTGTGAGCAGCAACTGGCAAGCTTCTAACCAATATACCGCAACAGGCCTTATCGCCAGCAAAACCTACAATTACCAGGTGAAAGCAAAAGATGCCAGTGGCAATGAAACAGCTTATTCGGCTACTGCTGCGGCAACTACAGCCGTATCATCAGACACGATAGCACCTACGCCAAATCCTATGACCTGGTCTATTAAGCCCGCAGCAGTTACTAGTTCCAGCATTAGCATGACAGCAACTGTGGCGACTGATAATTCCGCTACCGCTGTGCAGTATATGTTCTTATGTGCCTCTGGCGGCGTAGGCTGTGTTAATAGCAGCTGGCAAGCGTCTAATAAATATACTGCAACCGGTTTGGCTGTGGCGACAGCCTATACTTTCCAGGTTAAGGCCAAAGATATGTCAAACAACGAAACCGCTGTTTCTCTGAGTGCTTCGGCAACTACAAAAAATGCGATCCCGATTACCCCAACAAACTTATCTGGTGTTCGTCCAACCACAACAACAGCAAGTTTAACCTGGGATAAGGTGAGCAATGCGACCAGTTATGATATTTGGCGCTGTACAGTAGTGGGTACAACCTGCAATTATGGAACCAAACGTTTAACATCAGTGACTACAAATTCTTATTCCGGCACGGTATCCACCAGCGCGGTGCGCTATAAAGTAAGTGCGGTCAATACGCTCGGCAAATCAGGATTCAGTAATGAGGTTAGCTTATAAGCTCTTCCTGATTTTTGTTTGGCGTTCGTAAGTTTTAAGCCATGCCCCTTCATTCTTCAATTATGAAGGGGCAGTTTCTATTAAGTTGTTTTGCTTAAAAAGCTCATTAAGCAGGGCTAAATTTATTGCCCCAGTTTTAATCCATCAATGGCAATAATTGATCAAATATCTTTCCATTGGTCGCTAAAATATGATCCGGGAAAACCCCCGAATTTCCTTGAAAGTCTGTAATAGTTGCCCCGGCTTCTTTTGCAATGAGTGCCCCAGCGGCTATGTCGTACAAATTAAGTGATTGCTCCCAAAAGGCATCAACTTGTCCATCAGCGACCAAGCATAAATCCAAAGCGGCTGAGCCAAAGCGGCGTTGACCGGTGGTTTTTTCCGCGATTCTACAAAAACGCTGCAAATTGTTATCTTCTTTATAAGCACGCAAACATGCAAATCCAGTGGCAATCATGGCATTGCCCAGATTAGTTTCAGCCGATACGCTAATAAGCTCGCCATTCTTCCAGGCTCCTTTACCTTTTTCTGCACAATAATAATCATCTAGGGCAGGGGCATAAACTGCACCCACAATTAATTCCCCATTAATTTCTAAAGCGACACTGATAGCCCAAAAATACTGGCCTTTGGTAAAGGAATGCGTGCCGTCAATAGGGTCAACCACCCAGCGCGACAATTGATTTTCCGTTTGGCCGCTTTCTTCACCCCAAAAACCAAATTGGGGATAGTGTGTGCTGAGTTGATCTTTTAAAAATTGTTCGACAGCAATATCGGCTTCGGTGACAAAATCACGCGGACTTTTTTGGGTGATTTGTAAGTTTTTTAAATTTTTAAATTGTGCTAAAGCAAGAGCGCCAGCTTCACGTACAATTTGTTCAAGTACTACAAGAGATACAGACATGGGTTTTAAATATCAGGGAAATGTTAAGAGCCACTACCATTAAGTTAAAAATACTATCAAACCCATAAAGGGAGCTTGTTTAGCGTATCGATAAGTCAAAGGGAGGGATGAAGTTAATACGGTATTGTCTTTAGCAATGCAAGATTTACGTTTATTTGTGATGTAATTATAACGTGATGACAGATGTGAAAGGCAGCTTTAAAGTATCGCAGGGGATTTTGGGAAATTAAATTGATAATTTATCCCGGTGCTAAAAAACGAAACCCAGTAAAAACTGGGTTTCGAATATAGGTCTAAGTAAACCTTGGTGCTAATGTGAATTCATTAGCTTAGCGCATTGGACTAAGTGCGTTAGTTGCCACTCCAAACCAACTCAACGCGACGGTTTCTTTCTCTACCTTCTTCAGTGCCGTTATCAGCAATCGGTTGATCTTCGCCGTAGCCGCGTGCTGTTAGCTTGTTAGTGACACCTTTTTGGCTTAGATAGTCAGCAACAGATTGTGAGCGGCGTTGTGACAAACGTAGGTTGTATCTGTTTGTGCCTTCGCTGCTGGTATGGCCTTGTACTTCAATGTCATTTTTTTGTGGGTAATTGATCAGGCTTTCAGCAACGCCATCCAGAATAACCATGGCATTTTGTGTTAATTCTGCTGAATTATATTGGAAGTTTACGCCTTTGATTTCCAGTCTGATAGGACAGCCTTGATCATCAACTTGGCTACCACTGATGGTACCTGGGCATTTGTCCAGGCAGTCATTAACGCCATCGCCATCAGAATCAAGTGTGGAGCAATCAGGTTCTGCTGGTGCTGGCTCAACAGGCGCAGCTGCGACAGGTTTTGGTCCTAAAGGCACAACAAAACCCACGTTAACGGTCATGTCGTGAAACTCATCAGTGCCTGGGTTTAAATGTGCATTGAGGTTATTGTTGTAGCGATAACGTACGTCACTGCGAATTAAGAAGTTATCATGCAGTTCGTAAGTAAAGCCTAAACCGGCTTCGCCGATGATGCCAACACCGCTTTTGCCATTGACGTAGCTGTTCATTCCACCTGCGGCTATAACAGCATAAGGTGAAAAAGTGTCGCGGAAGAAATAGTATTGCAAATCGGCGGTGCCACCAGCAAGATCCCAGCGACCGGTACTGCCATCAGGACGACGGTTGTTATCATCAAAGCTGTTGTAGAATCCTCTTAGTTCAGCATTAAAATGTTCATTAAGGATTTTGCCAATACCCATGCCTGCGCCGTAGCCATCAATATCGGAATTTCTATCGCCGCCGGGTTTTACGTAGCTGCCAAAAGGCGCGATATACCAGCGGTTATCCAAGAATTCTTCAGCGTGTGCTACAGGCAACATGCCGCTAAGGCTTGCTAATGAAGCAAGTGCAAATATGTGTTTTTTGATCATAAAATTTCCTAAGGTAGTGTAAAAAAACGGCAACTCAAAAAATACGGGGCGTAGTGAGCCCTCTGTTAAATTTGGTTCCATACCACATTAAAAACACGGCGGCAAAAGCGGGGTGTTTTTTTGATTATTATTGCCAGACCTATTAAAAATGATGTACTGCTGCAATTCTAAAGTCACCCAATTTCCTAAATTAATTCTGGATTACTCAGCGAGCGATTTCCACAACACATAATCCGAAAATATTTAGGTTCTAGCCAAGCTAAGGATAGGGGATATAGGGCATAGTGTCAAGAGTGAATGCGGATGCTAATATTGAAAAGATACATGAAGTTATCCGTTATTCTGTAGATTTTGCATTAAATGTAGCGTACGCTTGGTTTGCCGTCAGAGCTAATTAATTCGCCTATTACAAAGGCTGTTTCACCTTGGGTCTGCAAGATTTCTAAGGTGGTTTTTTCATCCTCAGCAGCCACGCAGACAATCATTCCAATGCCGCAGTTGAAGGTGGTTAGCATACCTGCCAAGCTGACATTGCCTTGCTGTTGTAGCCATAGGAAGATAGCCGGAAAATCCCAGGATGCGAGTTTAATCTGCGCATCAATCCCTTCTGGTAAAACTCTAGGCAGGTTCTCAGTCAGGCCGCCGCCGGTAATATGAGCCAAAGCATGTATGGGTACAGTCTTTAATAAGGCTAACAGCGATTTGACGTAAATTCGTGTCGGTTGCAATAACGCTTCAGCTAATGTTTTTTCAGATGAATCATCAAAATTATCCTGAAGTGTTGCCGTGCTGTGTTCAATAATTTTGCGTATTAGCGAGTAGCCATTGGAGTGCGGGCCGGAAGATGCAATACCAATCAGTTTGTCACCGGCTTTAACCTTGCTGCCATCTAAAACTTGGCTTTTTTCGACAATGCCCACGCAAAAACCGGCCAAATCATATTCGCCATTAGCATACATACCGGGCATTTCTGCGGTTTCACCGCCGACCAGTGCAGCACCTGCAAGGCTGCAACCTTCACCAATGCCTTCAATAACCGATGCAGCAATCTCAACGTCCAGCTTTCCTGTTGCAAAGTAATCCAGAAAGAATAACGGCTCTGCCCCTTGCACAATAATGTCATTAACACACATGGCAACCAGATCAATGCCTATAGTATGGTGAATAGCCAATTGCTGGGCTAATTTTAATTTAGTGCCCACGCCATCAGTACCTGATACCAAGACAGGATTTTTAAAGCGATGCAGGGGCAATTCAAACATTGAGCCAAAGCCGCCTAATCCTGCCATAACGCCTGCTATGCGTGTTTTTGCGGCGATAGGTTTAATGCGTTCTACCAGGGCGTTGCCTGCGGCAATGTCAACGCCAGCGCTCTTATAGGTTAAGGCTTCTCGATTTTGTTCGCTCAAAGTGATGATCTCTTGCTAAAATTCAAACTGCTGATATTGTACAAGACATCGGCAATACAATAAGAAATAATTACAATAACAACGTGTCATCGGGGTTGTGCATTTAAGAGTGGGATGAACGCGTTATTTCCTTCATTAAGGAAATAAAACCAATTTTAATATATTAGCGTTTTAAACAAGAGGAGTGGCTATGAAAAGAATAACAAAGTGTCAGTTAGCAGCTTTTATTGCTGCAATTATTTTTAATGGGGCGGCAAGTGCCTACAGTGATGATAAAGCAGAAGAATATTGCAAAAAACCTAAGTTTACTGATTTAAGTTTTAAGCCTTATATAGAGCCTGAAAAGGCGGAAGTGCCAGCGGGAGCTCAATTATCATTTCGGATATCCGTTGATGCTGATCCAAAAACTTTGGTAGTGACTGCTAAAAAAGAAGAGTTGGCGACGCAAATAGAAAGTAAAAGTAGTTTTCATCAAGTTACTTTCACGCTGCCAGCTAGCTTAACAGGGAGCATTGTGAGAATTAACGCACACGTAAAGGTAAATGTGAAGTGCGATGAAACCGTGGGTTGGTTGGTTAAAGTTGCTGATAAATAGGACTTGTATTGGCATTTTGGTGTGCAGTAATGGGGGATATTTTCCCCATTACTGAATTTGGCTACCGACTTAAGACGGGACATCCGTTCCTCCTGAGCTTGTCGAAGGGTTTGTGGTTCATGGTTCGACAAGCTCACCACGAACGGCTTTTTTTAAACTGCCCCGTCTTAAGTGAGTAGCCCTGAATTTAAAGATTATTGCTGTAGTGCCATGCTAGCCGGAGATACGGTAATAGAATTCTCTGTAAGGTTGGCGTTATCGTAGATGTCAATTCGGTACGCTTCTTCCTGCATAGCAATAACTTCTGGCAAAGCCAAGTGGTTGGCTATGCTGTCTCTATTTCTAGCGGCATCTTCAATGCCTTGTGCGGCGGCTAAGTTGAACCACAAATAGGCGCGCGCACGATCAATTTCCACGCCTGTACCGCGTCTGTACATTTTTCCCAAGCTGAATTGCGCTTCTGGATGGCCTTTACGCGCAGCTTTTTCAATCCAAAAAAAGCCCGCTTTATAATCTTGTATTACCCCGCGGCCTCCTAGCAAAGACAGTCCATAATAATATTGGGCATCGGTATTATTATTTCGGGCCGATTGCGCCAGCCACTTTACTGCTTCTTTATAGTTTTTATGGGCACTGTTGCCAATAAAGCTCATGCCGACTTGCAAGGCGGCATCGGCATCACCTTCTTGGGCGCGTTGTTTTATTTTGTGGTCTTCAGTGGTATCGGCCAGTTGTTCAGTAGGCGATTTTTGAAACGCTGCGGTAGCATAAAAACCCAAAACCGAGACTAATAAAATAATAGTGGCAATAAAAACGTTGAGACGAAAGGAAGAATGCAATTTCCAAAATCGAGACATACAAGCTCTACACCGGTAAGGTGTATAGAAAAGTATTTGCAATAAGTTATCGGAAGATCGCAGTGTTGAGCTCCAAGATTTGCCATGTCCGCAACGAGGGCAGTTGTGAGAAATAACCGGCGCTGATTTGTCCTGTAAGCGGTAATTGCTATCTTGACTGAGTGGTTTCATAGATTTCTCCGAGTCATTGCATGGCCAAGTGTTTTAGCAGCTATATCAAATGGTATAGCTGCATGACTTGGTGGTGAAACATTTTAATATTTCACCGCTAAAGTGCAAGTTTTTTTTATAAAAAAAAGGTGATATTTTTTACATCTAATAATTTATGATATTATTTATCAAACAGATATAATTGGGAAAATTATTTTTATGCTATGATAGTTGTAAATAAATCGGACAATAATCTTTATCTTAGTAAAGGTGTAGTGAATATGGTTTAGATTGTCAGATTTTTATATGCTTTCTTTAGAAAATGGGTGTTTTATTAGGTTTTTTAGATGTTGAATTTTGCTACGGCTCAACAAATAATGTTATAACATCTTTACCCAAAGAGTGAATTTGGGTTTTTTGGCTACTCACTTAAGACGGGACAGATTAAAAAAAGCCGTTCGTGGTGAGCTTGTCGAACCATGAACCACAAACCCTTCGACAAGCTCAGGGCGAACGGATGTCCCGTCTTAAGTCGGTAGCCGGTTTTTTGGAGTTAGTTAGCGGCACATTATTTTTAAACTTGTTGGAAGGCGGTAAAGTCGCGCCGAGTTCGATAAAACTTACATGCAGTTTATGAAATAGCCAGCTTTTTAATGTCCATAAGTTGTATTCTTTTACTTCAGGAGTTAATGATGACAATCGCAAAAGTAAGTGAAATAACGTCCAGTTCTACTAAAAGTTTTGATGATGCTATGGAAAAAGGCATAAAACGCGCCAGTAAAACCATAAGAGGTATTCAGGGCGCGTGGATTCAAGACCAGAAACTGGTTATCAGTGACGGCAAGATTATTGAGTATCGCGTTAATATGAAAATCAGTTTTGTGCTTGATTAACGGGTAATATTTGCCGTTAAGTCATCCAACAAGCCCCTGATGTAGACTTTAATTTTAAGTTGATTTAAAGGGACTTTTTTGTGGGTGTTGCTTTATGCAAGAACGTATTCGGGTAAGTAGGCTACCTCAACATCAGTTGCCCAAAGCTGCGAAATGATCCGCGTAGCTTTGCCGTCTTTATCGCTACTCCAAAACTGCACGCAACCAAAGTCTTGCCGGTTTGATATTGTGCTCGCTTTTTCCAAACGGGATTTAAGCTCACGGGCAATGGCTGCACCGGAATCGATCACCGTTACCGATGCCCCGGCTATTTCCTGAATTATCGGTGCTAAAAAAGGGTAATGCGTACAGCCTAAAACAATAAAATCGACATTTTTGGCAACCAGCGGCTGAATATACTGGCTCAGTAAGGCACGAATCTTGTGGCTATCCAAATACCCCAGCTCAACTTGCTCAACCAACCCAGGACACGCTTGCGTAATAATTTTCACTTGACCTGCAAAGCGGGCAAATAATATCTGAAAATTATTGCTGTCTATAGTGCGGTGGGTAGCCAATACACCAATAATACCGGTTTGACTACGCTCTGACGCGGGTTTAACCGCGGGTTCCATGGCAATCATGGGCACGTTGTATTTTGGGCGTAATTCTTTAACAGCAGCGCCGGTAGCGGTATTACACGCCACCACAATAGCTTTAACGTTGCGGCTGACGAAAAAATCCATGATGGTCGCCGACCGCTCCAAGATGTACTCTTTGGATTTATCGCCATACGGCGCATGGGCAGAATCGGCGACGTACAGCAAGTCTTCTTCGGGTAATAGTTTTCGAATCTCACGCAATACTGAAAGACCGCCCACGCCGGAATCGAAAACGCCTATGGGATTTTTATGCATGATTATAAGATGTTATCGTTAACGGATGAGCTCATGTTAATGATGAAACTAAAGCGCGAATAATTCACGCATTTTTTGCCCGGGACTTTCGGCACGCATAAACGCTTCGCCAACTAAAAATGCGTAAATGTCATTGTCTAGCATTAATTGCACGTCTTCATGGGTATGAATACCACTTTCAGTAATGACAATGCGATCAGCGGGAATATGGGCTTTTAAATCTAGGGTGGTTTGCAAAGATGTTTCGAAGCTACGTAGATTACGGTTGTTAATGCCGATGAGTTTAGTATCCAGCGTTAATGCACTTTGTAATTCATCGGCGTTATGCACTTCAACCAAAACGTCCATGCCTAATTTTGTCGCGGTATCGGATAACTCGTGCATTTGTTCATCGCCTAAGGCGGCAACAATCAACAAAATGCAGTCTGCACCCAAGGCACGCGATTCATAAATCTGGTACGGGTCAATCATGAAATCTTTACGGATAATCGGCAACGGGCAGCGTTCTCTGACCATTTGTAAATTGGCTTCTGCGCCTTGAAAAAACTCCTTATCAGTTAATACTGATAAACAGGTGGCGCCATTCATTGCGTAATCTAAGCCAATGGTAATAGGTTGAAAGTTTTCCCGGATAATACCTTTGCTCGGTGAGGCTTTTTTGATTTCAGCAATAATGCCCGGCTTTTTAGCACTGACTTTAGCCTGTAAGGCTTTATAAAAACCACGCGGTCTTTCAACACCTTGAGCAATTTCTTCGAGATCACTAATGCTTATACGCTGTTTACGGTTGACAACTTCTTCGGCTTTTTTAGCGAGGATTTTTTGTAATATATCTGGGGTATCGGTCATGGTTATTTTTGTGATAAGGTTTTCGAATAGGTTATTAAGGCATTGAGCTTGGCCAAGGCAGAGCCATCGGCAATGACTTGTCTGGCGTGTTCTATGCCGTTCGTTAAAGAGTCGCTCAGATTGGCCGCATAAATGGCTGCGCCTGCGTTCAATAATACGATGTCTCTGGCGGCGCCTGGCTGATTGTCTAACACAGATGTTACCATTTGCAGGCTGGCTGTGGCGTTATCAACCGATAATTCAGCTAAGCTGGCTCGCGTTAGACCAAATTGTTCAGGCGTAACGGTATAAGTTGAGACAACGCCGTTTTTGAGTTCAGCGACGTGAGTTTGGGAAGCAATGCTGATTTCATCCAGGCCATCTTCGGCACTGACTACTAATACGTGCTGGCTACCGAGTTTTTTCAACACTTGTGCTAAGGGTTCTACCCAATGTTTGGAAAATACGCCAATCAGTTGATTAGGCGCCGACGCGGGGTTAGATAAGGGCCCGAGCAGATTAAACAGGGTTCTTACGCCCATTTCCTTGCGGACATTAATAGTGTGTTTCATGGCGCCATGATGTTTGGGGGCAAATAAAAATCCTACACCAATGGCGTTAACGCATTGCACGACTTGTTGGGTGGACAAATTGAGATTGATGCCAGCAGCTTCCAATACATCGGCACTACCGCAACTGCTGGATACTGAGCGGTTACCGTGTTTGGCGACTTGTCCACCGGCTGCGGCCACTACAAAAGCGCAGGTTGTGGAGATGTTAAAGGTATTGGTGCCATCGCCACCGGTGCCGCAGGTATCGATAACATGATCGCCAGTTATAGGGACTTTACTGGCCAGTTCGCGCATCACTTGTGCAGCGGCGGCAATTTCATCGACGCTTTCGCCTTTGCAGCGTAAAGCAATCAGGAAGCCGGCAATTTGCGCATCGCTAGCATTGCCGGTCATGATTTGCCGCATGACATCGCGCATTTCTTCGCTGCTGAGGCTTTGCTGGTTTAGTAACAGGGGTAAAGCTTGTTTTATATCCATGACAATAATGAGTTTAAAGTGCCTTTTACTTTTAAGTCTTTAATAGCTGGTACTGAATCGCCGTCATTCAGTTCGGTGTCGTTGCTGTCTTTTGTGCTCATGGTTTGTTTTAAAATGTAGGTTGTATTTAACGCCTGTGATTATCATCCTGATTCATTTTATAACATCTGCGGAGCTGCTAAAAATCAGGACTTAAAGTAACGATCCGTTTCCGCTTTAACCACTTTGGACAGCAATAACAGGCCGATAAGATTAGGCAAAGCCATCATACCATTCATCAGGTCGGAAATATTCCAGACTAATTCCAGGTTTAGCATGGCACCAACCACCACCGCCGCAATAAAAAAGATACGATAAATACGGATAGCACGGGAACCCATCAAATATTCAATGGCTTTTTCGCCATAATAATTCCAACCGATTAATGTCGAATAGGCAAATAAGGACGTAGAAACGGCAACAATGATTTCACCGGTAGCTCCCAAGGTTTCGGCAAAGCTGGCACTGGTCAATTGACCGGGGCTAATGCCTTGTGTCCATGGTGTAGCCGTCAGGATAACTAGCGCGGTCATGGTACACACGACTAAGGTATCAATAAAGGTTTGTGTCATGCTGACCAGTGCTTGCTTAACCGGATCTTGAGTACGCGCTGCGGCGGCGGCAATCGGTGCAGAACCTAAACCGGATTCATTGGAAAACACGCCGCGTGCAATACCAAAACGCATGGCGGCAGCAATGGTTGCACCCGCAAAGCCGCCGGATGCCGCTATCGGTGAAAACGCATGATGAAAAATAAGGCCGAAGGCATCGGGAATTTCGGAGGCATTAAGAGCAAGCACCACTAAAGCTGCGCCCACGTAGCCAAAAATCATAAAAGGCACTAAGAAAGAAGTGAATTTTCCGATGGAACGGATGCCGCCCAGAATAACCAAAGCTGTTAATACCATCAATACCACGCCGGTAATCCAGGGCTGGATGTGAAAAGTGGCTTCAAAGATTTTGGCGGTGGCATTGGCTTGGGTCATATTGCCAATACCAAAAGTCGCCATGGCAGTAAACAAAGCAAATAACCAACCTAGCCACGGCAAACCAGCGCCCTTGCTAATATAATACATGGGGCCGCCGCGCATACCATGCTCACCTTTTTCGCGGTATTTTACTGCCAGTACCGCTTCGGAATATTTTGTCACCATACCGACTAAACCGGTCATCCACATCCAGAATACTGCGCCAGGGCCGCCGACTGAAATCGCTGTCGCCACACCGACAATATTACCGATACCTACCGTGGCAGCCAGTGCGGTCATTAAAGCGGCAAAGTGAGTTATATCGCCTTCATTGCCATGATCTTTATGAAAAACCAGACGAAAAGCTGCCGGTAAAGCACGAAATTGCAGTCCTTTTAACAAGATAGTCAAATACAAGCCGGTACCGACCAGTAATGTCAGCATGGGAGCTCCCCATACCCAGCCTGATAAGGTTGAGACGAGCGTTTCTAGGGAATTTATCATCATTGTTATTATTCCGGCAGAGTAAAGAAATCCTACGATAAAAGCGTTAAGCTAATATCGTTGTAAGAAGTCTAGTTGTAATGTGGTAAAAGCGAAGATTATTTGTAGTGATTTTTCAGATTAGGAGTGCTGTAGATTACTCGATGTCAATATGGACTTCGTTGCGGCGAAAAAACGGTAAAGTCCAGGGCGGATCAAAACCCGCAGAGCGAGCAAGAGAGATAGGCATATAATGTTGTTCTTCTAGCCAGATTTTCAGTTCTTTGGTTTTTTCTTCAATGCCTTGTTCGGAAAGAAAGCCGGAATAACGCAGCACAGCAGTCTTTTTACTGGGAATTTCCTTGATTTTAATGACAGCATCTAAAGGGATAGGTGCATTACTCAGCGTATATTCAGCGGGTAATACAAACGACATCTGCCAGGCTTGGCCGGATTTTTCCTGAATAACCGGTGCGGTCATAGCAATTTCTTCCGCTTGGGATTCTTGAATAACCGGCGCTGTCATGGCAATTTTTTGCTGTTTTTTGTTGCTGCCGCTAATGTAATCAAACAGGCGCTTAAAAGCTACGTTACTGGCTGATTTATAATCGGCAATCACTTCAGTTTGCGCGACTACGAGCGCTTGATATTGCCGGATTTGGATGTGTGCATCATCTTTTAATACCACATAACCGGCCTCTTTTACCGATTGTATGCCAAAAAGACTACAGCTGGCTAAAAATAGTGAGTTGAATAGTATAAGCAGGTTTTTCATGGGTAGCCTCTGTAACTTAATGTGCAAGTAAAACGAAAGTGCGTACATGTGCTTTCCTTGCGCTGTTTTATATCAGGTAAAAAGGTTAGTAGTTTTGATAATGATAACTTTGCGCTTGGCTCATCATGCCTGATTGTCCCATCGCTATCAATACCCCGCCTAATGCAAGCAGCCCAAAAATAACGGCAAAAGCAATTTTCCAATAGCTGTACGGCCGTTCGCCTTGTACGCGTCCGGTTCTGCCGTTGATAACAAACCGGTAAGCTTTTTGGCGGTAGCGAAAGGCGGCAGACCACACCGGTAACAAGCAGTGTTTATAAGTAGTGTGGCTGTGGCTTGTGTTTTGTTGGTCAATCCGTTGCTGGTCACCACCAATGTCAAAGGCAATGTCTTGATAAATTACATTGTCCATTTTATGCTTGGCTTCGTCAAAGCCCTGGTCAAGATTGACCTGATAATATTCGCTGCTAAAACCGCTCAGATAGCTTTCATCATACGATACCAGATTAGCCACATCCCAAGGTTCCAGTTGATCGACAATTTGCCGAGGTAATGATTTACTGGCACCAATCAACACATCATCAAAAAATCGACTGACCCTACCGCGCACCGCTGTCCAACGAATTTGCGGCACTTGCCTGACTTCCGTGACGATGCTGCCGTCTTCTCTTTCAACTTGCACTTCCTGCGTAACATAATACACATCACCTCGCGCACCCAGATAAGTGGTTTCCGTAGCGCTATCGAATGTCCAGTACGGTATGTAAACGCCCATTAATTTGGCATCGTTATCGGTGTATTTTTTGACTTTGTTGGGTGCAAACCATAAACCTTTAAGCCAGCGCTGAAATTGCTGCTTGGCTTGTTGTTCAGTAATCTTAAACGGTAGGAGTGATTTAGGCGTGATCGGTCTATTTTGGGCAGTGCCGGTAACAATAGTTGTGCCGCAAAAAGGACATTCTCCTGCGTGCACACTGCTGGCAAATTTAAAACCTGCGCCACAGGTGTCGCAGTGTATTTGTGTAACTTCTGCGCTGGGTTTGGCTAGTGCCAATTCAATTAATGCCTGATGAAAATCGTATTCCTGGATGGCATCGAAGCGTTGTTCAATCTGGTTTTCCTGGCCGCAGTATTGGCAGGTAAGATGCTGTGTTCCAGGTGTAAAGGTTAGTAATGCGCCGCATTTGCTGCATGGGAAGCGGTCTGTTTTTGAGGGGGTAGGGTTTGATTTTATAGCTTTTAACACGATATTATGTGGGTAGATAGTAGGGTAGCACTTATGAAGTGTAACGGAATACAATACATCGATGCTACAAAAAACTAGTCCTCCAGGCTACTCGATTCCCGCCGCAGGTAATGTTATGAGAATTTACAAACGACACCACGCAAAGCAATAAAAAAAACCTTGCCAAGTAAGTTCTGGGCAAGGTTTTGTTTTGCAGCTCCGTTTATGACGGTTTGCCTATCGGCGAAACCTTCTTGCTACTTGTACGGTATGATGGTTAACCAAGCATTCGGCGCATTATTAGCGGGTTATTACAGTGTGGGGGCATTGCCGCCCCATTGTGGGGGGGAATTGGTTTTCTTCATTTCCGCGATAGACTCTTCAATCAGAGTGGTAGCTTGAAGAAAATTATCGGCCTTTGCCGCCTTTTTGGCTTGTTTTATTTTGGTGCTTATCCGTTGCAAGCGCGGAGAATTTCCCTTGCTTCCTTGATCTTTTGCCACGTCAGATGCCTCAGAAGCGAGAGTTGAAAAACTGGAAGCGTTGGATGTTTTACTTGCGGCCAACATTTTTTCACCAAGCGCTATGAGTGAGGTGTAGTCTTCATTGATTGGCGAACCGGCTGCATAGACCAAGTTCGATGAACCCAAAGATAAAAACAGGACTACTAAGATATGTTTAAAATTCATAAATTTCCCTAAATATAATTGTTTTCGGCAGATACAAAAAACGAAAATGTGGGATTCAGATTCGAAAAATGCACTAGCCATTGCTTACCTAAAAAATGCCATCTCTCCCTTAAGGACTAACAAAACGGCTAACTATGTTTAGAATATCCTTTTCTGTAACGCTCCGATGGGTAAGTCTATCTAATTATTATTTACGTCAGATTGATATATATCAAGAATAAGCCTATGAGTTGTTAGTCAGGGGCAGAGTAATCATGAAAAAATAACAAAGCATTACAAATCTATTGAAATAAACATTCAAGTATTTGATTTATAAAATATGTTTACCATTTTCACAGCAGTCGCTCTCATTAAAAGTTAATTGTTCTCGCGTTTCTTAATTAGAGTTTTAAATGCCACATGCGGTGCAATACGCTATCGAGACTTTGAAAGTAAGGGAGGAGCGCGAACCCCATCATTTTATTATGGTGGGGTTCGGCTATCGCCTCTACCCATTCTATCGCGCTTAGGTGTTGCATTGTTCGACAAGAAAAATAGAAAGTTATTTTCTTGTCGAACGAAAGAAATATTAAACCGAGCTATTTAAAGGTACGTATTTTTTCAGTTAGGCTTAGTTATGCACCAACGCTTCTTCTGCATTGTGTTGTAGCAAAATAGTTTTGGCTTTTTCAACTTCCTGGTCGTCGCCGTGGACAATGAGTAGGAACTTGTCGGCCTTAAGCGCTGTTTCGTACTGAACGATGCTGTCTTCAGGAATACCGATGCTGGCCAGTGCGCCGCCAAGAGCAGTCAGTCCTCCAGTAACCACAGCGGCTTCCAGAGCAGTGATGACCATGCCTACCAATGGACCACCCATGACAATAGGCCCGATACCCGGCACAAAGAAAAATGCCGAACCGAACAATAAACCCCAGATCCAACCCCAAAATACACCGTACTTGCCCCAGGTCGCCATACGGTCGCCAATATTGTAATAGCCGACAACGTGCTCTTCGGTATGGTAATCTTTGCCGACAACGGACAGTTTTTTCATGTCGTAGCCAGCTTGCTGCAACTCCTTAACTGCACTTTCGGCATCCTGGTGAGTAGGGAAAATGCCTATCGCTGAGTTGTGTTTATTGTGCATGATATTTCCTGGATGGTTTTGTATGGCAAAAGTGACAGGTAACGCTGCAAGGCGTAATCTGTAGGGTGACAATAGGCACAATCGGCGTATTCAAGTTTGTGAAACCTTGCATAATACGCATCGCTATCAAGTCTCAGACTAACTGATAGCCAATCCCAGCGTCAAGGCAATTAAATTTTATTGTCAGCAACAAATAGTAATGTTCCTTTTCCACGCTATAAGTTGTAATGGGGCTAATAGAGTTTTAGGAGTTATGATGGGTTTTGGCTATCGTTTCGGAAGTAGTCATTATTTTCTCAATGTTGTTTTAATAAGATTTCAAAACCTGCTTGTTCAAAGTGCTTATCTGTCGTAAAAATTCTATCAAGTTGGTTTTCTCTAGCGAGAATAATGCTACTGCAATCAACTAACCCCCATTCTTTGTCTTGCATCTGGGTAAACAAGGCAAGACTTTTTGTCATCAGGCCTTCATTTATTGAAATAACTGTCCACGCCTTTGATTGATAAATGCTGTTTACCATTTGCACCGCAGTCGCTCTCAATTTAACTCGACTAAAAGCGTTACAAAATTCAGCAATCACAAAATCACTGCTAATAA
Source organism: Crenothrix sp. (assembly GCF_043729335.1). NCBI lineage: Bacteria > Pseudomonadati > Pseudomonadota > Gammaproteobacteria > Methylococcales > Crenotrichaceae > Crenothrix > Crenothrix sp. Next base: position 43,077 of record NZ_JAYTLQ010000060.1, read on the forward strand.
AATGAGTTTGGGCTTTCACCAGCGCGTGTTGTTCTTGATAAGCGGCATGGTGAAAAGAATCTTGTTTGTTTCCTATTGCAATGAGGGCTGCGGTATCGACAAAAACGCTGTTCATTGTTTATCAGTACCATAAAGATAATGGTCGTGATTAATGGCAAAATCTTGAATTCCTGTATCCGTAGCAGGTAAGCCGACATTAGGATTGGTCCAGGGGTCATCTACAGTGATTTGCTGTTTTGCAAAAACCGCGAAAAACTTTGCTTCGGTTATCAAGCTTTGCTCTAATTCTTTAATGCGTTGTTTTAAACGTTCTTGCGGTAAGGTATCGGGAACGTTAATGGTAATTTGCATGAAATATTCCTCGCGTGCTGTTTAAGACTTAATCATTTTATGAACAAATTCTAAGAAATAACGGTATGTTTTATGTTTTGCGTGATGACTGATGTAAATCCCTGATTAATTTGAATATTGCAAAACGTTCAGCGTTTTAAGCTATCGCTAATGTTGTCCTATTGATTGCAACTTATCGTTTTATTGCCACAATAAATGTTTCCAGTACTTGGACTATACTGCCTTGTGTTAACCAGAATTTTGTTGCTCATTAATAAAATTATTAGACACATAATATTCGTATACGCTTCATTGAACTATATCATGAAATATGAAACCACCCACACCACTACCTAACGTTATCGATGAAGATTGGCGACTTCAAACTAGTACGCAGCTTACGAAGGATTGGGCGGATGCATCAGGTCAATTAGTTCCCAAGGGTTCCAGAGTTGTTGTTTCAGCAAAAATCCAACTTAAAAAAAAGAAGCAACTAATTATTCCAATACCAAATGCCACAGCGCTGTTACTAAACTCATCATCAAAGGCATTTTCAACAGCTAGAGATATAAGAGAATCAAGTGGTATTGATAAATTGAATCAGAAAAATTTAATATTCTTTTCATCGGACAAAGACGCATTTGATTTTATCGAAAACATGATTGGAGCAATCGTACTGGCTTTTACAGCATTGGAAGCGTTTGTCAATGAAACTATTCCAGAAGACTTTATTTATGTGTGCGATGTAAAAGGTGAAAAAGAAAAAAAATTCGATAAAACTAGTATTGAACGCTATATACCAATTGACGAAAAGCTCGCGACAATACTTCCAAAAATACTAAATTGCAAATCACCCAAGACTTTCCACTGTTGGGGCAATTACAAAAAACTAAAAACAACCAGGGATCGCTTGATTCATATGAAGACGGAAGACCGTAATTATTCATCGTCTAAGCAGGACACAGTTTGGAAGGCAGTATTAATTTACCCCGCACCACATCAAGCTGCAAAAGCAATAATTGATCACTACGCAAACGCTATGCAAACCAAACCTAATTGGCATTTAAAATTCCCAATACTGTGAATAACACTATGCGATATTTTTTAAGGTATTAGTAATGAATAAAACTTGTTTAAAATGTGGATATCAGAGGAGGCAAGCAGATAAGTCACCGGATTACGCTTGCCCGGCCTGTGATGTTGTTTATACGAAATATGAAGCAAAACTAGTTAGAGATATTGGGTTAGCTAAAGAAATTCGAGATCAACAAGTTATAGACAATAACGCGCAACCACTAGAAACTCGTAATAAAGTAGACATAGCGAAAAAATATGGCTATGTTTTTTTAATTTTCTTTGGGATTATTCTTGGACTTCAAGTCTATAACGGCGAAATGGAGTATAAGAATGGAGAAATAAGATTTAAAGAAATAGTTACTAACACAATTGAAATAAGAAATGAAGTTGCTTATTTACCCAAGAGTGATAAACCTTTTACAGGAAGATTAGAAGAATTTCATCCAAATGGACAGATAAAGCAGCTAAAAATTTTTAAGGAAGGTAAAGGAATTGGTTTGACAACAGCATGGTGGGAAAATGGGCAAAAACTATATGAAATGACATTCAAAAATGGTGAGTCGGGCGAGTGGACAGTATGGGATGACGAAGGTCACGTAATCTGGGGGAAGAATCAGGTATCTCCCTTAGAAAATCTTGGCGCTTGGCGTAATGCATCATACCCAAACCAAGCACAGATATGTGAACATTTGGTTGACCGACTTAGCCAACCAAATTTAACTGCATCAGATTTGTGTATATGTATATCGGGTGTTGCCGGTGATGATAGCAGCCTTGATTTTATGACTATAACAGAAACAGCAGCAGTATGTGCCCTGCGATTGAAATAATTTAGAACCAGATTAAAGTCATCTCCTTATACACAAGTATGGCGATATTTATAAATCAATGACTTACGATTGATCGTGTTTTTATGGCACATCATCTAAGTGATTGATTTTTAATATTTTCAAAAAATGTATTCGAAAAATCACCTTGTTTGTAAGTTATTGATATTTATAGTGTCAATGACTTTTGTATAAGGAGATGGATTAAAGTATAAACGCATGGGTCTACGCGAAATAATCCCTCACATATCCGACACCTAAATGTTTTCATACTGATACCGTTTTAGATGTATATTGATTTTCCGGTACATAACACCTTAGCAAATCAATTAAGACCCAGGAATAGGCGGCGGCAAATTAGGAAAGCTCGTAGCCAAACTATCCATCTTTTCGGCGGCTAACCATTCCGGCAGTGGATCATGCCAAACCAAAGTACTGCGCGTAATCTCGCCACTTTGGATTTTTTGCTTAATCGTTGCCACATCAAAAGGCCCAGTCCGTTCGCCATTAATAGCCACATAGACCATCGGAGCATTCGGTAACGGCGGCGGTGTCGCCTGACTTTTACCGGCTTCAGAATAAGCCCTGCTCAACTCATTCGCCATACCAAACCCTACGCCCATACCCACGCCAGCCGATGCCGCGCCACCAGGATTAGCCGCCGCAGTCTGCATAGCTTCTGCCGCCTGATAGCGCGTATAGTCATTTAAATTACCAACAATACCCATACTGGTACGCTTATCCAAGGCTTTTTCAACCTCTTCCGGCAGAGAAATATTTTCAATCAGCAGATTACTAACTTCCAAGCCATATTCTAGAAATTCGGGGGTAATACGGGTGCTAATGAAGTTGCTTAAGTCATCATAATTGCCCGCCAAATCCAACACAGGAATATTAGACTCACCCAATATCGAACTGAACCGTGAGGTAATAAGATTACGCAATTGGTCGCTGATTTCATCGGTTATAAAATGGCCATTCGTGCCGACAATTTCTTTGCTGAACACTTCAGGATCTTTAATTCTAACCGCATAGGTGCCAAAAGCCCGTAACCTGACCGCACCAAATTCCTTATCACGTAACATAATGGGATTTTTAGTGCCCCATTTCAGGTCGGTAAATCGGCGCATATTAAAAAAATACACCTCGGCTTTAAACGGACTTTTGAAGCCATGTGGCCAGCTTTGCAGCGTGGTCATAATCGGCATGTTATTGGTTTCCAGCTTATATAAACCCGGTGGGTACACATCAGCAATACGGCCTTCATTCACCAATATGGCGGTTTGCGACTCACGCACCGTTAACATGGCACCGTATTTAATTTCATTGCCGTAACGTTCAAAGCGGTACACCATGGTATCGGCAGAGTTATCTGTCCATTCGATAACATCGACAAATTCCCCTAAAATCTTACCAAACAAGCCCATGTTAATTTCCTGGTTGTGGTTGCTCTTCGGTGGTTGCAGGCCGGATAACTTTGGCAGAAGCCAAGGTTTTGCGTAACGCTGCTTCACAGGCTTGCAATTCTACTACTGCCACGGCACGGGCTTTTTTGCCTGCTTCGGCAATTTGCAGACTTTCTTCCAATGTTTCAATCAGTAAAGTATTAGCCTGTTTTATCGTCTCAATATCAAATACTCCGCGTTCCAGTTGTTGGCGAGTTTGTGCGTTGGCTTGTTTAAGATTTTCGGCGTTGCTTTTTAGTAAATCATTGGTTAAATCCGTGGCGGCTTTTACGGTGTCAGCTGCTTGGGCAGAACGATAAATGGTCACGGCGGTCGCCAGTTGTTGACGCCATAAAGGTACGGTATTCACCAAGGTAGAATTAATTTTACTGACTAAACCTTTGTCATTATCCTGAATCAACCTAATGCCGGGTAAACTTTGCATGGCCACTTGTCGGGTTAAGCGCAGATCATGTACGCGTCGGTCAAGCTCGTCACGCGCTGCCCTTAAATCCCGTAATTCTTGAGATAAAAGGGTTTGATCGCTGGCTTGGGCTTGTTTGTTTTTGTCCGGAATAGTTTTTTCATCCAGTTCGGTAAGCTTTTCCTCGCCTGCTTTAATATAGTTTTCAAGCGAATGAAAAAAATCCAGGTTGGCATTGTAAAGCCTGTCCAGGCTGGCAATGTCGGTAAGTAACGTAGTTTTATGGATTTCCAGCTTATCGGTAATGCTGTCTATCTGTTTACGGACTTCTTCATAACGCTGGATAAATTTGGCAACCGGCTTGGCTTTGCCTAGCATACGATCAAAAAAGCCCGGTTTTTTATTAGGGTCCAGTTCATCAATATCAAAGCCTCTAATGACTGCAACCATGGCGTTTAAATCTATACCCGCCTTGCCTAAATCTTTGTTTTTGACGCCATCCAGCATCTTGTCTGAAATGGAAGTGAGTTGTTCCTGTGCTTTGCTACCAAAATGCAAAATAGTTTGGCTGTCTTCAATATCGATTTCGCTCATTAACTTATCCACTTCTGCGCTTGGCACAGCCGTAGGATTGGCTGTGTCAGTTTGCAGAGGTGGCGTCATTTTTTCAAAAAGATTGCCGCTAATTACTTTTGCTTGCACAGCTTCTGCGACTTTTGCAGTTGTTTCGGCTGTAGCCGCAGGCGTTTCTACTTGTTCTTCATTCATTATCAGTGCCTTTGGGAGGATGTATTAAACAATGCCTTCATGTTTGAGTTGTTTGGCAAGAACTTCAATCTGAACGTCCAGATCAAATAAATCTTCTTGCAACAACTTGTCTTTTTGTTCTTTGAACACAGTTTCTATGCTATCTAGCACATTACGAAAATTTTGCTCCAATTCAATGGTATCCGCTTGCAAATGGGTATTGGCATAACCGTTAGTCACTTTATTAGCGCCTTCCAAATACACCAGTAAAAATTTCCGGGTACGCCGAATAGCCGCAGGATTGGCTTCCAGTTCATTAATAATGTTTCTTGCCGTAGCGCAGATACGATCTATGCGGTTATTAAACTCACGGTTATTGATTTTATTATTAGCATTTTCGATACTTAAGATGGCATTTTCGGCCGCTTCAATCGTCGTGCTGATTTCTTCTATGGTATAACCATGATCACCTAATACTGTTTTTTGTGTCCGTGGATCAAAGCCATAACGTAGATACATGCCTAATAAAGCCCCCAGGCCAAACGCAACCGAGACCGCAAACGTATGGTGTGCGCCAAGCCACGCTACTACAAATGTGGTTAAGGCAACGATACCGGCTGCCGAGGTTTTTAACGGCCACTTAGGTGCGCGAGTGACACGCTTTTCCTGATAAACCGCTTCAGCTTGCAGGCCTCTTCGCAACATTTTTGCGGCTAATATAAACGCAGCGTAACCCCCTACATTGATAATAATCGCTAATAAATTGCCATTGGCAAAGGCTTTAAGGGTTCCTGGTATCAATAAGAAAGGTAGCACATAAAGCAGTAACCCGCTGCTGCTAAACCAGGTTTTGCTTTGTTTGATAAACCGTTTAGGGTTTCTGCGTAGCGAATTTAAGTCGGGCACGGTTAAACCTCGGTAAAATAATGGCGCTGCAAGATATTATTACTGACTAAAAGCTATCAGCGGTGAACGAGGTGGCAGTGTATCGGCCTTAACCATAGATTGACATGTAGCAAGTCCTACAGTAGCAATTAACAGTATCAACCCTAAAAATCGTCTAAACCATGGGGACATTTTGATCACCTATCTATCAAGAAATAATGGAAAATGCAATTAAGTTTTGCAAAGTTTATCATACCGAAATACCGTATAAAAAAATTCGTAATTATTCAGACTCCCACCTTAAAATTCCTTCTCCTTCGGGAGAAGGCTAGGATGAGGGGTATATAGTGGCAGGGGTATGAATAATTACAAAAATTCTAGTGAAGGCGCTCAAATAATGGATAACGCAAGCAATATTTTTAATGCCATACCGCAACAATTAACTGAAGAAGGGTTTGAAACCCTGTTGCGTAGCGAGCATGTTCGTATCGAGCGCATTGTTTCCAGAGGGCATATAACGCCTGTGGATCAGTGGTATGACCAAGCGTGGGATGAATGGGTGATTTTATTGCAAGGGCAGGCGCGGCTGCATTACCACGCCGATGATAGACGCATTAATTTGGATAGCGGGGATTACGTATTAATCCCCGCGCATACCAAACACCGTGTTGAATGGACATTACCCGATGTTGACAGTATTTGGTTGGCGGTTCATTTGTATTAACTTTGCGCGACTTGTTGCGGGGCTCGTTGTTGGAGTTTTTCCAGCACCTCATCGCGAGGGCCGTCCATGACTAATAAACCGTCGTTTAAAATCATAATACGATCGGTTAAGCCTAAAACACCCATACGATGGGTGATAACAATGACGGTGCAACCGCGCTTTTTTAGACCGGCTAAGGCCTGACCCAGTGCAATTTCGCCTTGTTCATCCAAATTGGAATTGGGTTCGTCCAGAACCACCAGCACGGGGTCGCCATAAAGTGCCCGTGCCAAACCAATACGTTGCCGTTGGCCTGCGGACAGTACGCCGCCTGTGCTGCCAATTTCGGTGTCATAGCCTTGGGGGAGATGCAAAATCATGTCATGTACGCCGGTGGCTTTGGCGGCAGCAACTACTTTTTCGGAATCCAGATCGCCAAAGCGGGCAATGTTGTCGGCAATAGTGCCATCAAACAATTCGATATCTTGCGGTAAATAACCCACAAAAGGCCCCAGTAATGCGCGATCCCACTGTGCAACTTCGGCACCGTCAAAGCGTATTGCACCATTTGCTGTCGGCCATATTCCGAGCAGTGCCCGTGCCAGTGTGGATTTTCCAGAAGCACTCGGGCCAATTAAAGCTACAAATACGCCCGGATCAATAGCAAAACTAATGCCTTTAACGACAGCCGTTCTGGAGCCGGGCGGTACGATAACTGCTTGTTCGGCACGTAATGCGCCTTTGGGCGGTGGCAATGGCATACGTTCGGTTTCGGGTGGAAATTGTGCCAGCAAGGTATTTAAGCGTTCGTAAGCGGTGCGGGCACTTAAAAACTGTTTCCAGCTGCCGATCATTAAATCGATAGGCGCTAACGCACGTCCCAACAGAATTGAACCGCCGATCATCAAGCCCGGTGTGATTTCCCGATCAATCGCTAACCAAGCGCCCAAGCCCAAAATTAACGATTGTATGGTGAGCCGGTAGGTTTTTGACAGTGCGGAAATTAATCCGGCTTTGTTACTGGCTTGCGCTTGTAGAATAATCAGGTTTTGTTGTTTTTCTTTCCAGCGCGACAACAGGGCAGGTAACATACCCAAAGCATGAACAATTTCTGCATTACGCAGGTTACGCGAGGTAATGTTGGCGCTTTCTACAGAAACGCGGTTGGCCTGTTCCAAATCATCATGCGTGGCTTTTTCATTCCAGATCGCTAATAAAATTAATAGTATGGCCGATCCAATCGCCACCATGCCAAAACTGTTATGGAACAAAAACAGTAAGCCGATATAGACAGGTATCCACGGTGCATCAAAGAAGGCAAACAAGCCTTGGCCGGTTAAGAATTGCCGCAATGCCAATAAATCACTTAACGGTTGGGCGCTGGATTTGCCGCCTGAAACCAGTGCTTGTCGAAACAGTACTCTATAAAGCCGTTCGTTAAGCAGTAAATCAAAGCGCGCGCTGACGCGGATGAGTATTTGTGAGCGTATCCATTCCAGCGCACCTAACGTGATAAACAATACCACGGCTAATAATGTCAGCATTATTAACGTAGGAATGCTGTTGCTGCCCAGTACGCGATCATACACTTGCATCATGTACAGGGAGGGCATCAACATTAATACATTGATAAAAAAGCTGAAAAGTGCTGCCGATTGGAATGATTGACGGCAGTGACGAATGGCCTGAGCGAGTTCTGAGGCGGGTAAACGCATGATGGTGTTGCCTTATAGTGATAAAAAAGCAAGCCCCTGAAACGGGGCTTGCTGAGGCTTTATTTTACCCAGAAGGTCTTAAGCAAGCTAGCTTATCTGTGCAAGTTGAGAAGGTAACCCGATGTATTGCACGGGAATGTAGTTGCTGTCTGAGTCGGGGGTATAAGCCGATAAATCATTTTCGACTGCGGGGATAGTATCAGAAACCGGTAAAAAAATGATCGCTTTAGACGCTTCGGGTAAGCCTTTGTCGCCTATAGCGGCGCCGGAAGGTTCTTCGCCAGGTGTACTCGCGGGGAGTTTGTGGAAAATATCTTTTTCCGGCACCTGTTTAGTACAGTAAGTGGCTTTGAAACCAGAAGAAAAATGCAGCGTGTCTGGGTTAGTGTTTAAAACCGATGTGTCGACGGCATCGTTAATTTTTAAAATAAGCGGCTCATCAATAATTGATACGGCTTGCGGCAGTGGGCTACTGAGCGTGTAAAAGTCTGCTAAATTGGCTGCGTCTTGGGTATTTTGAATAAGATCATCAATCAGGTTTTCAAAAAAGAAGGGGTTGAGGTTGTTCTGCAAACTTTTTTCAGCGATAGCAGAGGGCAAGTTGTCTTTTTTTGTCGTCAGTTGAGTCATGACTTTTCCGTTTTTAGTTTTTAAAGGGCGACAGAGTAGCGGTTAGCGTTTACAAAAATCAATTATCCCATTAAGCTTATCAACGCTTATGCTTGCGGGTAGGTAGTGCGGGTATTTTTTATCAGTGTAGGTTGCTGAATTTGATTTTGTTTAAAGTATAGATGAAGACAAAAAAAATACAGGGTAAACAAACAATTTTTTTACAAGATGTAACAAACTTTTGCGTTACGGCAGTGTTGATTACATTTGTCCTATGTTGATATAGTACCTACAGATTTTTTATAGTAGGCGCGTGTTTTTGTTTTTTGAGTGTTCAATAAAAACGGATAGCAGCCATATTAGCTAGTTCGCAAAAAATCAATATCCGCATCCTCTCAAGATAGTTGCGGACTGAGTGGAGTCAAAGCTTGCGGTGCGCTTGTTCGCCTGCGTCCAGCGAACGGCGAATGTACTTTAGATGTAGACTTTATTTTTTATGGATGAGTGTGTGTTAGAGAAGTTGTAATACAATAATATAAGAAACACTTCATTGATTTTATTGCAGTAAAAATTTTAAAACGTTTTGGGTCAGCATTGTCTTCATGACGACTTTAGAGCAGGGATATTATGAATAAACTAAGATTGATCACAATTTTTTTATTAAGCTTCGTATTAGTCATCAGCGTGTCTCTTACAGGCTGTGCAAGTGGTAAAAAACATGAAAGCACCGGAGAGTTTTTTGATGATGCCGTATTGACTACTAAAGTAAAAGCGTCAATTTTAGGCGATTCTAGGCTTAAAGTTTTGCAGATTGACGTTGAAACTTACAAGGGTGTTGTACAGTTAAGTGGCTTTGTTGATACGACTGATGCGGCAAATAGAGCTGTAGAGTTAGCCAGGCGTGTGCGAGGCGTTAAAATGGTTAATAACAGTCTGATTGTTAAATAAAAAATAGTTTTTAGGACGGGGGTCGTATGATTTGTTCTGATTAGGTAGAGTAAATTACCCGTTTGCCCTAAGTCTGTTGGAGGGTGAGTAGTTCATGGTTCGACATGCTAACCATGAACGGTTTTTAAGCTTGCTCAAAAAATCATTATTGACTGAATGGGGTAGGTGCGGATTTATCCGCATTTATACCGTGTGCGTATAATGCGGAATTCATTCGCGTCTGCGGTTGTTCGCGCATATCTAACGCGAAGTTTTTACGTCGTCCTAATGGCATTTGTTATACGGGAAGTGTGATGTTAGATAAGCTTCTTAAGTAATTTAAGGATAGATAAACATTCAAAAATCAAAGTGACCTGATTTTTAGTAAAAAAAACTTTGAACACTTATCTAAGCAACTTGTCTTTTGATTGGATTAATTGTAAGGCCTTCAACAAGCTACTCACAGATAGTTTAATATTTTAGGTACGCTCACGCCTTGTAAAACATCTGTTTAAAGTTGCCATACGCCTTTTGCGCGTTAAACTAGCGAGGATGCCAACTGGTATAGACAGTCTTAATGAGTTAAAATATAAAATTTAATTTGCGATAATTGTTGAGAGACCTGCCCCCTTCCTCCTGTTTCGCTGTACTTTTATGCAGCCCAACAACATATCATAGCCATCACTAAAGTTTCTAACTACTAAACCAGGAGTTTGCTCCGTGAACAAAACCAAGCAACTGTTTGCAAGTCTGATCTTGACGTTTTTAAGTCTAGGAACAGCGCAAGCATACGATTACGACACTAATTTGCCAAAAGGAGTGACATGGCTCAGTCGAGCTGTCTATGACTTGCACATGCAGATCCTATGGATCTGTGTCGCCGTAGGCGTGGCTGTATTTGGTGTTATGTTTTATTCGATTTTTCATCATCGTAAATCGAAAGGACATAAACCCGCACAGTTTTATCACAATACCAAAGTTGAGGTTATTTGGGTCACCATTCCTGCAATAATTATTGTTGTTATGGGATGGCTTGCAACCGGTCTTATGCGCGAAATGTATCACGTTGAAGACAGTGATATGACGGTCATTGTGACCGGGCATCAGTTTTACTGGGAATATAAAATTCTGGGTAAAGATGGCGATGCTGCCAAAGATATACATTTTGATAGCGAGTTAGACGTTGCTAGTAAAAATGCCCGGGATGATGAGGATATTGACCCCTTAACCGTCCCCAATTACTTGCTGAATGTTAACGAACCTTTAGTCATCCCTATCCATAAAAAAATACGTTTTGTGCTGACAGCCGCCGATGTTATTCACTCCTGGTGGGTGCCTGATTTAGGCTGGAAAAAAGATGCTAATCCAGGTTTTACTAACGAAGCGTGGGCCAATATAGAAAATGAATCATGGATGACCGGTGACATCGAAACCTGTGAATCAGTGCCTAAAGAACGATGGTCTGAAGCCGATAAAGAAATGTGTGCAACATTAAAAGCATGGCGGAATACCGATAAAAAATCTTGGTCGAGTAATAAAAACTCCGTTTGTCATGAGGTGTGGGATTCAATCAAAGTCGCAGCAGTTTATCGCGGACAATGTACCGAACTTTGTGGGGCAGGCCATGGTTTTATGCCGGTTGTGGTGATAGCTATGAAGCAAGCGGATTACGACAAATGGAGCGAAACCAAGCTGAATCCAGAAAAATTCTGCAAATCTGGTAATGCCGAAGTAGCGGATATGACCCATGAAGAATTAATCTATAAAGGAAGCTTAGTTTATTCTGCTAAATGCGAAAGTTGCCATGGCCGTGATGGCGGCGGCGGTGTTGGCCCTTCCTTAATGACGAGTACTATTGTTAAGGGTGATATTAATGATTTGGCAAACATTGTCTTAAACGGCAAAGGCCCCATTATGCCGGCATTTGCTAAACAACCTCGTTTAGCAGCGCATGAATTAGCTGAAGTCATTACCTACGTTAGAGATCGCTTTGGCAATAAAAAGGATGATGAAATTCAACCGAGTGCTATTAAAGAAATGTTAGTGGGCGAACATAAAAACACTTTAACTGTAGCGCCAAGTTCTGAAGCGACGCAAAAAAGTGTGGACAGTAACGCAGAAGAAAAAGCTAATATCAAAGAAAACGTAGATGTGAGTGCAAAATTAACGTTGGATGAATTAGTAGCCAAAGGCGAAGGTGTTTATGCCAGCAACTGCCTGGGTTGTCATCAAGCTCATGGCGAAGGCATGCCGCCTATGTTCCCAGCTTTAGCGGGCAGTTCTGTAGTTAATGGTGATATTGATGCGCAAATTAATTTAATGTTAAATGGCAAAAACTCTATGCCGGCTTTTGGAAAAACCTTAAATGCGCTTGATTTTGCGGCAGTATTAGCCTACACGCGTAATAACTTAGGTAATTCAATGGGTGATTTTAAACAGCCGTCAGAAATACAGTCGCTGATAATAGCACTGCCTGCAGGCGCAGAGTGATGATCTCCTTGCTAGCGACTCAATCCAAAATTCTAAAGGTATAAATTATGTCTGCTTTTTCAGCAAAAGGTTATCAAGTTGATGACCATAATATTACTCCTCATGAGAACGATCATCACGATCCTCATCATGAAGATGACCATCATCATGGTCCAGCCAAGGGTATTATGAGGTGGGTATTTACCACCAACCATAAAGATATCGGTACGTTATATCTGCTGTTTTCACTGGTGATGTTTTTTGTCGGCGGTGGTATGGCAATGATTATTCGCGCTGAATTATTTCAGCCGGGTTTACAGCTGGTAGAGCCTGCCTTTTTTAACACGATGACCACCATGCATGCGTTGGTGATGATCTTCGGGGCGGTGATGCCAGCTTTCGTTGGCTTGGCCAACTGGTTGATTCCTATGATGATCGGTGCGCCGGATATGGCGTTGCCGCGCATGAATAACATGAGTTTCTGGATGCTGGTTGCAGGGATTTGCTTATTATTTAGCACTCTGTTTATGGGCGGGCTCGGTGGTGGCTGGACGATGTATCCGCCTTTAATATTGCAAACCGGTGACGCACTGCCTTTTGGTATTTTTTCTATCCATTTGCTGGGTATTTCTTCAATTATGGGCGCCATTAATATTATTGCTACCATTACTAACATGCGCGCTCCCGGCATGTCATTGTGGCAAATGCCCATTTTTGTATGGACTTGGTTGATTACCGCCTTTTTGTTGATTGCCGTTATGCCAGTGTTTGCCGGCGCGGTCACCATGTTATTAACTGATAAGTTTTTTGGTACCAGCTTTTTTAGTGCGGCCGGTGGTGGTGATCCTGTCCTGTATCAACATATTTTCTGGTTTTTTGGTCACCCAGAAGTGTATATTTTGATTCTGCCTACGTTTGGTATTGCATCCACTATTATTCCGGTATTCTCACGTAAACCCTTGTTTGGCTACCTGTCTATGGTAGGTGCGACTATTTTTATCGCTATTTTGTCGTTTGTAGTCTGGGCGCACCACATGTTTTCGGTGGGTATGCCGCTTGCGGGTGAGCTGTTCTTTATGTGGGCGACCATTGCCATTGCTATTCCGACCGCTGTGAAGGTATTTAACTGGATTGCCACCATGTGGGAAGGTGCGATGACCTTTGAAACGCCCATGCTGTTTTCCATAGCTTTTGTGGTGTTGTTTACTATTGGCGGCTTTACCGGTGTGATGATGGCGTTAGCGCCACTGGATTTTCAATATCACGACACTTATTTTATCGTGGCGCATTTTCATTATGTATTAGTGCCTGGCTCTATCTTTATGATTATTGCCGCAGTGTACTTTTGGTTGCCTAAGTGGACCGGCTATATGTACAACGAGAAGATTGGCAGGTTGCATTTTTGGTTATCAGCTATATCGGTCAATATCTTGTTTTTCCCGCAACATTTCTTGGGGTTAGCCGGTATGCCGCGCAGAATTCCAGATTACGCCGTGCAATTTGCTGATTGGAATATGATTTCAAGTATCGGTGCGTTTATTTTTGGTGTTAGCCAATTGCTGTTTTTGTATGTGGTTATTGATTGCATGCGCGGTGGTACTGGCGAAAAAGCCACTAATGAAGTTTGGGAAGGTGCGCTTCAATATGGCGGCGGTATCGTGGAAGGCTTGGAATGGACATTACCCTCCCCCCCGCCTTACCATACTTTCACTGAGCCACCTGTCATTAAATCAAGCTTGCCGCATTAGCACCTATTGGACGGATTATTGTGAATACACAATAGTCCGTCCGTGTGCTGGCTCTATTAATCAATAGATAAACGCCTTACTGGATTTGCACTGATTATGACTGAAAATTTGACTAAAAAGAACACTAAGCTGCTGCGCATTCTGGTATTGGTTGCCGTTGCTATGTTTGGTTTTGGTTATGCTTTAGTGCCCCTATACAACTGGGTGTGTGTTGATTTACTTGGCCTTAAAGATCGTGCTGATGTGGTTCAATCTGAAGCTGACAAACGTGCAGTCGGTAAAGAGACGGTCTACACAGTCAATAAAGACAGGGAAGTTGTGGTTGAGTTTGAAACCATACTGAATGGTGCTATTCCGATGACATTTCGTGCGCAAACCCAGCAGATCAAAGTGCATCCTGGCCAATACTACACTATGAATTTTATTGCACAAAACACCGGTGATAAAACGTTGTTGGCACAAGCCAAACCTAGTTTGTCGCCGGTTGCGGTCACCGATTTTTTTCAGAAAACCCAATGTTTTTGTTTTATTGAGCAAACTTTTAAACCTGGAGAAACTAAAATCATGCCTATACGTTTCGTCGTTAAGCCGAGTTTAGCCCCAGAATATAAAAAAATTACGCTCTTATACACATTTTTCGATATAACAGATAAGAATTAGAGGAAGATTATGTCTACAAAAGACGCATATTACGTTCCGCATAAAGCGACTTGGCCAGTCATTGGTACTGCGGGGTTGTTTTGCATGGTGGCCGGATTTGCAAATTATTTAAATGGCTCATCCGTAGGCGTTTTTTTAATGCTTACCGGCTTTTTGATATTTATTGTCATGCTGGTCGGTTGGTTTACCTTGCAATCCAGAGAAAGTGAATCGGGCATCTTTAATTCCCAGGTCGGTATTTCTTACCGTATGGGTATGATGTGGTTTATCTTTTCCGAAGTTGCTTTTTTTGCCGTATTTTTCGGAACGTTGTGGTATACGCGTAACTTATCTGTACCTTGGTTGGGTGAGGGTGCAACCAAAGAATTTTTGCATCCATTATTTGAAGGGACTTGGCCGACTAATGGCCCTGAGCAACTGGGTCTGGATAAAGAAGGTAATCGCATTTTTGGTGCTGAATTTGAGCCCATGGGCGCGTGGGGATTGCCTTTTGTGAACACTTTATTACTGTTGAGCAGTGGCGTTACCTGTACCTGGGCGCATCATGGTTTGTTGGCAAAAAACCGCAATCAGTTGATTAAGGGATTGGTTGCTACGGTTGGCCTGGGTTTTCTGTTTGTGCTGTGTCAAGCGGTGGAATACCACGAAGCCTATGCAGAAGGCTTAACGTTGGGTACGGGTATTTACGGCTCTACCTTTTTTATGTTGACTGGGTTTCACGGTTTTCACGTCTGTGTGGGCGCGATTATTTTATCGGTAATTTTGTTCCGCAGCTGGAAAGGGCATTTTACACCAGAAAACCATTTTGCCTTTGAAGCCGCCGCGTGGTATTGGCATTTTGTGGACGTAGTTTGGTTGGGGTTATTTATATTTGTATATTTGATGTAAAATCCACTTAGCGATAAATTAAAAAGCGCTGCCGCAAGACAGCGCTTTTTTTTTGCCGATATTAATTCAATGCAACCTGCGCTGGATAATGGGTTGCGCTGATTTTTGTTGTTATAAGTCAATGTTTTTAAATGGAGATTTTATAAAATTATAAAGGGCATTTATTGTCTTTGTGGGCTAGATGAAGACTCTGGTTTGTGCATTTGCATACCTAAGCCATGCGGTTTAACCAAGCCCGTGACCACAGCCAGAAACAATAGTATAAATAATAAAATAGAAATACCTGATCTAAGCGTTAAGGCTTTCATGATTTTTTCAGAATCTAAACCTGATTTATGTTTAACCAAATGAAATAAAGCAGTTGCCAAGCTGGCGAGGATGAGAATAAAAATAATAATAACGATAATTTTCATAAATTGATGCTGAGGGTAGTTTTTTATTGAATTATTGATATTCTCATTGATTCTTAAGCTATTGCCAATACTTTTAAAAATGGTGGTTGATTCTTAACATTATTCAAGCTCTCTATTTAATGGTTAAGTGTCCTTAAGTTAATTTACGAATAGTTTCAATCGCATCCTGTCACGGGTTTGGTCCGCAAAGAGAGGGTTTATAATGGCTGTACGAATGACATTCAAATTAATACCGACATTAGTGTATTGTTGTGTATTGCCATTGCTGATTACCCTAGGTGTTTGGCAATTGAATCGCGCTGAAGAAAAGCAGATATTTCTTAAAATGCAAGAACAACGGTTACAATCGGAGGTTATTGTATTAAAACCTGATACGCCAGTGGATTTAGTGCTTTTAAAGTATAGCAAAGTGAGTGTTGCCGGACATTATGATAACGCCCATCAATTTTTGCTGGATAATCAAATTAATGCAGGCGTAGTCGGTTATTTTGTGTTGACACCTTTTGTACTGGAAGGCAGTGACAAAACCGTTTTGGTCAACAGGGGCTGGATACCTCTAAAAGATAGAACGCAGTTGCCCCAAATTACTGTGACCGATACGCCAACAACCCTACTGGGCCGTATTAATAGCTTTCCTGGCGTGGGATTAAAATTATCGGGTGCTGAAATGCCCTCTAAAAACTGGCCGTCAGTGGTTGGTGTGGTAGACAGTGCTGTTTTATCGGCAACTTTGGGCTACCCACTTTTGCCGTTTCAAATTGAACTGGCTGATACCCAACCGAATGGTTACCAACGAGACTGGCAACAAACTACCCTCATGCGGCCGGAACAACATACGGCTTATGCCGTACAATGGTTTGCCTTGGCTTTAGTGCTAACCGTATTATTTATTCGCTACAGTTTTAAAAAAGTTAATGACTAAGCAACAGAAAAAAAACCGTCTATTGGTGATTGTTATTTTTGCCATGAGTATTGTGCCTTTCGCAATAGCCTGGCACTTAAGTAAAAACGTGCAATTGCTGGGTAATGCGCACACCACTAATAAAGGTCAGTTAATCACGCCACCGGTCACTACCGAACGGACTGATTGGGTCGCGATGGATGCGATTTCCGCACAAAAAATGAATGAATTGCCCGGCCGTTGGTTGATTGTTAATGTCATCCCGCAAAAAACCTGCAACGCAGTCTGCCTTAAAGCCATACTGGATACCCGGCAATTGCAGTTAATGCTTAATAAAGATATGCTGCGTACCCGCCGTGTTGTAGTCGCATTTGACGCGCTTTTACCAGACGACGCTAAGCAATTATGGCTCAAAGAGTCGCTATTGTGGCGATTGCTCGATAAAGGGGTTAAAAGTGAAGCGGACTACAAAACCGATAATGCTTTGTATACCACATTACTGAATCCAGAAAATTCGGTAGATGATGTGCTGATAAGTCGATTAATTGGCCAGGAAAATAAAGAGACGGCATTAAAATCCGATTTAATCAAGGTAACGTCCAGTAATGCGTTACGGCAAAAAATGACCGATATCCGAAAAAGTGTTATACCCGAAGGCATGCTGTTTTTAATAGATCCTTTGGGTAATATCATGATGCAATACGAACCGGGATTTGATCCCTATAAAGTAAAAAGTGATCTCATGCACTTGCTGCGAATTTCACAAATAGGTTAGTGGAAATAATATGTACAGAAAAGTTACGCTGTTTGGCATCCTATTAGCGCTATCCATTATTTTAGCGGGTTCGTGCGCACATTTTATGCCGTCGATAATGATCGGCACGCTGTCAATACTTAAACTCCATCAACATTTAGGGTCGGTATTAGCCGTTGTGGCGTTAATACTTACCCAGTTGTCATGGACTCAAAAACACTGCCGCGCTAGTGCAGTGCTGTTGTCATTTACTGCGCTGTTTTTTACCGGCTTGCAAGTCGCTTTAGGGATTTGGACGCAGAAAATGCAGTCCATGCCAGTACTGGTTACAGGCCATGTGCTATTGTCTGTGCTTGTTTTAGGGGCATTATTCAAGCTGTATTTACGCGTTCAGCCTAATTTGGTAGCCAGTAAAACTTCGCCTACTTTTAGTTTTTTCGTACTGTGTACGCGCGGGCTGTTATTTTTGCAGATCGCTTTAGGCGCTTGGTTAACTACCAATCATGGTGGAGCTGCTTGTGTGGGTTTTCCGCAATGTAATGGCGCTTGGTGGCCGATTGCTGATTATCAGGGCGCGTTAAATGTTGTGCAGGGTTTTTTGACGGGCTACACCGGTGATATTGCTTTTGATGCCCAGGTTGCGGTAAACAGCCTGCATAGAATCGGCGGCTTGATCTGTTTTATTGTTGTCTTTGCAATCATGCTGACGGCCGCATTTGGTAACTATATTAAACCGATAAGACGCGCCGGTTTAGTGTTGTGTTTGCTGTTATTTGTGCAGATGGGCTTGGGTGTAATCGGCATAAAATTGGCCTTGCCTGAGTTGTGGGTGGCGCACAATGTGGTTGCAGCATTGTTGATGCTACCGTTGATTGCTATGGGGTTTTATAGTCGTTACGGGTTTGCAGAAGCACCTTTACCCATTCCTGTTGAGGTTACGCCACGTAAAACAGTAGAAAAAACGCTTACTTATCCTCCCGTTCAAGATGTTTATGTGGCGCCTAGTGCGGAATCACTGTATTTACGTCTTAAATCACAACTCAAAAAGACACGATCTGGACTGGGCGGTATATTGGCCAATTTGCCGATAGGGGCGAAGTCAATCAGTGGTGATTTACTGGAAGAAATTGAAGCCAGTTTGCTCATGGCCGATGTTGGCATAGATGTCACCAGTAAAATCATTAATCGTTTGACTGAAACCTTGGAGCGTCAACAGCTTAACGATGGCGCGGCATTGTCAACAGCACTAAAGCACGAATTATTAACTATACTTAAACCGTGTAGCCAGCCTTTGCATATTCCTCAGCAAGATGGGCCATTTGTTATTTTAGTGGTAGGTGTTAATGGTGTGGGTAAAACGACAACCATAGGCAAATTGGCAAAACGCCTGCAAGCTCAAGGGCACAGTGTGATGCTGGCAGCGGGTGATACTTTTAGAGCGGCCGCTGTTGAACAATTGCAAGTTTGGGGCGAACGTAATAACATTCAGGTTGTGGCGCAACATACCGGCGCTGATTCGGCATCGGTTATTTATGATGCGGTACAATCAGCGCAATCCAAAGGTATTGATGTATTGATTGCTGATACTGCCGGGCGATTACATACCAAAGCTAACCTGATGGAAGAGCTGAGAAAAGTAAAGCGCATTATCGGAAAATTGGACGCGACAGCGCCGCACGAAGTATTATTGGTGTTAGACTCTGGAACCGGGCAAAATGCCTTATCTCAAGCAAGATTATTTAATGAAACAGTGGAATTGACGGGTTTAGTCGTGACAAAATTGGATGGTACCGCCAAGGGCGGCGTTATGTTTGCTTTGGCTAAACAAATAGGTATTCCGATTCGCTTTATTGGCATAGGCGAGGGCATTGATGATTTGCAGGACTTCAACGCCGAAAATTTTGTAGATGCGCTGTTCGTTAAAGACTAATGACAGTATGTTAAAATTTGAACATGTAACCAAACGTTACCCTGAAACCGGTGATGTGCTGCGCGATGTCAGTTTTCATTTGCAACGCGGTGAAATTGCTTTTTTAACAGGGCATTCGGGCGCAGGCAAAAGTACATTATTAAAATTGATTGCAGTGATAGAGCGTTCTACGCGCGGACAAATTATATTGGACGGTCAAAGTTTGAACCGTGTCAAAGAAAGCCAAATACCCTATCTTCGCCGAAAAATGGGTTTTATTTTTCAAGATTATAAGCTGCTACAAGATAGAACGGTTTTCGATAATATTGCTTTGCCGCTGGTAATTGCAGGCTATGGCCATCAAGAAATTGCGCGTAGGGTGAGGGCGTCGTTAGATAAAGTGGGTTTATTGGGTAAGGAACGCAAATATCCGTTGGCATTATCAGGCGGGGAACAACAACGCGTCGGCATTGCCAGAGCCGTGGTCAACAAACCGCAGTTGATTATTGCTGACGAGCCCACCGGAAATTTAGATCCGGAACTGTCATCAGAAATCATGACATTATTTGAAAGTTTTCAGCAAGTAGGTGTGACCGTATTGATTGCATCGCACGACCTTTTCCTGATTAAAAAATTAAATCATCGTGTGCTAACGCTGGATCACGGGCAACTGGTTGCAAGTTAGGTTATGAAACAAGCCAAATCAACTAAGCATAAGTCTCAAACCAAACCGGATAATCGCAAGAACACGGCATCACGTGGCGGTTTTTTTAGTAAAGTGGAAGCTTACCGCGATCAACATGCGCACGCATTGTTTTCCAGTCTGGGACGTATGGTGGCATCGCCTTTTGCTTCAATCGTGACCATAATAGTGCTGGCGATTACCATTTCGCTGGCAGGTGGTTTTTATATGTTAGTGGTTAATTTACAGCAGTTAACCGGCAGCTTAGAAGACAGTAATCAGATTTCCTTATTTCTTAAAGACGATGTATCTGATGCCTATGCCAGTAAATTTGCAGATAGCATCAAAGACAATGCGAATGTTCAATCGGTTAAAGTGATTAGCAAAGAGCAAGGCTTAGCCGAATTTGAAACCTACAGCGGTTTTGGTTCTGCCATTAATGCCTTGGAAGTTAACCCGTTGCCTATTGTTATTCAAGTATTGCCCAAAGATACTTTAGAAGATGAGCAAAGCTTAGTGGCTTTATTTGACGACTTAAAACGTTCTCCTGAAGTAGATTTGGCGCAGATGGATATGCAATGGGTTAAGCGTTTGCAATCTATTGTCGCTATTGCCAAACGAGGGACGACTTTATTAGGGTTAATGCTAGGGATTGCGGTGATATTTGTGACCGGCAATACCATTCGACTGGAAGTACATAATCGCCGCGACGAAATTGTGATCGCTAAATTAGTGGGTGCTACCAATAGCTTTATTCAGAGGCCGTTTTTATACAGTGGCTTTTGGATAGGTTTGTTATCCGGGGTGATGGCGTGGTTTATTGTGACCATCATGATGCTGATTTTAAAGCAATCTGTCGAGACGCTTTCCGCGCTTTACCAGGATGCATTCAAGATGCTGTTTTTCAGTTACGGTGAAACTTTTATATTGCTGGGTATTTCCTGTTTGCTGGCAGTATTGGGTTCATGTGCGGTTTTACAGTTTCAATTGCGTTATACCAAACTCAATTAAAAGCTGGGTTTTGGTGGGTCGATATCAGTTGCGGTAATGTAGAGATGCAAATCTTGCATCTCTACGCTCATCCGTTTAAATCACCCATCTGATTAAAATCCTTTACCTGACGATGTTCGGCTTGGGGTTCAATCAAACCATCCCTAACCAACCATAGTGTTTGAAACCCTGCGCTACGTGCGGCATCTAGTTCGCTCTTAATATCGGATAAAAATAAAATGTTAGTCGGCGAGTTGCCAATTTGATCCGCTATGTGGCTATAAGCACCAGGGTCTTGTTTGGCTCCGATGCGGGTATCAAAATAACCTGAAAACAGCGGCGTTAAATCACCCTGTTCGGTATGGCCAAACAATAGCTTTTGTGCGTGTACCGAACCCGACGAATAAACATACAGATCAATGCCACTGGCTTTCCATGCACGTAGATTTTCTACCACATCGGGATAAATATGGCCTACAAAAGCGCCCAGTTGGTAACCTTCTTCCCATATCAAACCTTGCAAAGCTTTGAGCGGCGTTACTTTTTTGTCTTCGTCTATCCAGGTAATCAATTGGGCAATCGTTTGATCTAAGGTTAATTGCATGGCTACGCTATCACGCACATCTTGTAATAAAGACTGAATTTCTGGCTCATCTTGATGCTGGCGTACAAACTCTGGGATATGGGTTCGCGCGTAAGGAAATAACACATCCTTAACAAATGAAATGGATGACGTGGTGCCTTCAATATCGGTAACAATGGCTTTAATCATGGCAGTGCCGCCACGGTTTGGTCAAGGGTAGGAAAGGCTTTGGCAATGTCATTATCGGTGAAATCAGCAACCCAGCCTTCCGTTGTAGTGAACAAACGAATACATTTAAAGCTGGGGTTTTCACCCATGTCAAACCAATGTTTAGTATTTGCCGGCACGCTGATTAAATCACCTTTCTCACATAACACCGCATATACCTTGTCACCTACATGCAAGGAAAACAGCCCACAGCCGTCAATAAAAAAACGCACTTCAAAATCACTGTGAATGTGTTCGGCTAAAAATTTTTGCCGTAGCGTGGTTTTTTCAGGGTGGTCGGCATTCAAATTGATAATATCAACGGATTTAAAACCATACTGAGTTTTTAAACGTTCGATAGGTTCTTGATAAGCCGCTAATATATCATCCTGACTGGCATCTGGCGTTAAGTTACAATCGGCTTGCCAACGTTCAAACTGTACGCCAATAGCCTTAAGTTGTTGCTCAATCGAGGAAAAATCCCGGTAAGACTCACCGTGTTCAGGCTGGTTATTTGCATAAATCGTTAATAGGCTCATATTTTTACTCCGTGTAGACTTAGTTCGCAACCCAATAGAAAATCCAACGCTTCAAGTAGATGTAGAGTGTGCATTACCGAATCACTCCATGTATAAAGACCGTGCCCTGCAATGATATAAGCATGAATGTCCCCGTGTTGGTCTATGTAACGATCGACCTGTTCAGACAGGCGTGGAATATTTTGATCGTTAGCAAAAATCGGTACAATAATCCGAGCTTCATGCGTATCAATACCTGGTAAAGCTTTTAACAATTCATAATCTTGCAACACCACTTCTGTTTTAAAAATACGTGATGCCAGCGTGGCATTCATGGAATGGGGATGCAGAATAGATTGAATATCAGGATAACGCTTATAAAGCGCAGTGTGCAATACGGCTTCTGCGGAGGGCTTTTTACCATCTAAAGACTGAGCCTCGCTATCAATCAACATGATATCGCTTTGCTGTAAGCAGCCTTTGTGCGTTCCGGAAACCGTAATAGCAATAGTGTCATCGGCCAGCCGCGCAGAAAAATTTCCGCTTGTGGCTGGCACCCAACCTTTATTGTCAATAAATCGCCCGGCTTCTATCAACTGGTTTGATAAGATAAAAAAATCATTGGGGTAAGTCATCGTCACTGCTCATGGATTTTATTGAACTGCAATGATACCTGATCCAAATAGTTTAGCGTATGGGAATCGGCAAAAACTGCGACCATTTAGCTTTACCGCCAATTTTATCCCGGCTCGGTATTTCGCTATCCTGCCAACCACCGCCCAGCGCTTTAATGAGTAAAACACAGGCATCCAAACGCTGCCCGAACAAGATAAGCACGGTTAGCTTATTATTGAGTGCTATCACTTGGGCCGTCATCACTTCAAGATAACTGACGGTTCCTGCCTGAAACTGGTTGCTTTTTAAAGCTAAGGCTTGTTGGGCCAAGTTTGCCGCTCTGCCCTGAACTTCAATTTCCTGATTTAAAATACGCAAAGCAGCCAGCTGATCTTCAACCTCTTGAAAGCTTGTCAGCACGGTTTGGCGGTAAGCGGCGACACTGTCATCATAAACAGCAATGTTTGCCGCCATTTGTGCGCCACGCGCGCCGCCATCAAATAAAGGCAAGGCAAAAGCCGCAGGCCCTAATGCCCAATAACGCACGGCTGTAGTAAATAAATTAGATAATGTTCCTGCTTGAAAACCGTTGGTAGCTGATAAGTTAACGGTTGGAAAATAGGCAGCTTTAGCCACACCAATTTGCGCATTGGCGGCGGCAATCTGACGTTCCGCCGCAGCAATATCAGGGCGGCGCTCTAACAACTGCGAGGGCACAGTCAGCGGAATATCAGGCAGTTGGGAAGTAAGTGCTAGCGGGGCAATATGAAGTCCTGCCGGTGTTTTTCCCATTAATAACGCAATAGCGTGTTCCAGTTGGGCGCGTTGCACGCCAAGATCAATGGCTTGCGCCGTGAGCGCTTCGAGCTGGGTTTGTGCCTGTATAACATCAGATTTGGCCGCAACACCTACCGCATAGCGGTTTTGAGTGACTTTTAACGTTTGGGTATAAATGACGCTGGTGTCATCCAAAATTGCTTTTTGGGCATCCAGTGCCTGTAATTGAAAATAGTTTTGCACCAGTGTGGCTTGTGTTGATAAACGCAGTGCTTGTAAAGTGGCAAAATTGGCCTGGGCACTGGCCTGATTGCTTTCCACTTGTCTGCGCACACTGCCCCATAAATCAGGCTCCCAGGCGATACTTAATGCAGTATTAAATAAGGTTCTAACACCCGCTACCGCGACACTTTGCCCCGACGCGGCTTTAAACCGGTTTACAGAAGCATTCGCGTTAATGACAGGATAATACGCTGATTTTGCACCTTGCACCAAGGCTTGTGCTTGCCTAAATTGTGCTTCAGCTTGCGCTAATAATTGGTTATTAATACTTACTTGTGTTACTAAAGTATTTAAATACGGATCATTAAAAAGCAGCCACCATTTGCTGGGTAGCTTATCATCACTGGGCTGCGCCAGCTTCCAATCTTGGTTTTCTTTAAACTGGGTAATGTCGGCATTAGGGGCAGGGCGCTGATAATTTGGCCCGACAGTACATGAGCTTAACGTCATCATAAGGATTAAAACCCAAAAGCGTGAATGGGGTGGATGAGAAAGGTATTTATCCTTCTTTTCCTTAATTTCATGATGCCTATTATTTAGAGGTATAGCTTTCAAGGCAGCATTTTTCATGGCTTATGAAATAAATTTGAAGAGCTGCGGGGCAATACACGACGACACCAGGACTGAAAACCATCAATATACAAATAGATAACCGGCGTGGTGTACAGCGTTAAGATTTGACTAAACATAAGGCCACCCACAATGGCTATACCTAATGGCCTGCGCAATTCCGAGCCATAGCCAGTGCCTAATGCCAAGGGTAAAGCAGCTAATAGTGCTGCAAATGTAGTCATCATAATGGGCCTAAAGCGTAATAAGCACGCTTGGTAAATGGCTTCATCAGCTGGCATAGCGTGCGTGCGTTCAGCATCCAGGGCAAAATCAATCATCATGATGGCATTCTTTTTAACAATACCAATCAGCAAAATCACCCCAATTAAAGCAATAATGCTGAACTCGGTATGACAAAACATCAACGCTAAAATGGCACCAACACCCGCTGAAGGCAGCGTTGAAAGAATAGTTAACGGGTGCAGATAGCTTTCGTACAAAATGCCCAGTACGATATAAATAGCCAACAATGCTGCCAGTACCAACCACGGCTGGCTGTTTAATGATTCTTGAAAGGCTTTGGCAGTGCCCTGAAAACTGCCCCGTACAGAATCTGGCACAGCCAATTGCCCTAATACTTCTTGAATAACTTGAGTCGCATTAGATAAAGAAACACCGGGTTTTAAATTAAAGGATAACGTTGATGCCGGAAACTGCCCTTGATGATTAACAGAGAGTGCGGCATTAGTGGTGGCAAAATGGGCAAAAGCAGACAGAGGAACCTGTGCACCTTCGGGTTGGGCTAAGCTAGGCGGCCCACTGACATACAGGGTTTTTAGAGCTTCGGGACTTTGCGCATATTCTGGCGCAACTTCCATGACCACCCTGTATTGGTTAAGCGGGTTATAAATGACAGATACCTGCCGTTGTCCGAAAGCATCGTTTAAGGTTGAATCAATTAAAGCCTGAGTAACGCCTAAACGAGCGGCCGCCTGTCTGTCTATTTGCAATGAAATTTGCTGGCCTTTGTCTTGTTGCTGAGTATTGACGTCAGCAAGTTCAGGCCGTTGGCTAAGCGCCTGAATAATTTGTGGTGTCCAGATACGTAAATCCGACAGTTCTTCAGCTTGTAAGGTGTACTCAAACATGGCAGAGGAACTTCGCCCGCCTACGCGTAACTCCTGGGCAGGTTGTAAGGTTAATTTGGCTCCCGGCATTGCCGATAAACTATTGCGCAGGCGTTCTTGTAGCTGGTCGATATTGAGTTGCCGTTGTTCCAGAGATTTTAGAATGACAAACATTTGTCCGCTATTGCTGGCGCGGCCTCCGCCACGACCGCCGGTGAATCCCAATACATTATCAATATCAGGATCTTCGCCGACTTTTTCTACAAAACTCAGCAGTTTTTTTTGCATGGCTCTTGATGATATGGTTTGATCCGCTTGAATAAAGCCAGTTAAACGCCCGGTATCCTGGGTCGGGAAAAATCCTTTAGGCACTGCGATATAAAGATAAATATTGCAGGCTATGGTCACCGCTAACAATAGCAATACCAGTAAACGATGCCGTAGTGCCCATCGTAATGAGCTTCCGTAATGCTTTGTTACACGGTTAAACCAGCTTTCATTGGTTTGATGAGGTTGATCAGATTGTGTGTTGCTATGAGGTTTTAATAATAAGGCACACAACATCGGTGTCGTAGTTAACGCAACGATTAACGAGACAATAACCGCCGTCGATAAAGTGACGGCAA
Source organism: Crenothrix sp. (assembly GCF_043729335.1). Lineage (NCBI taxonomy): Bacteria > Pseudomonadati > Pseudomonadota > Gammaproteobacteria > Methylococcales > Crenotrichaceae > Crenothrix > Crenothrix sp. The sequence continues at coordinate 69,467 of NZ_JAYTLQ010000060.1, forward strand.
ACTCCTGGAACATGCGTCCCACAATGCCGCCCATCAGTAAAATAGGTAAAAAAACCGCTATCAAAGACAAACTCATAGACAGCACGGTAAAGCCGACTTCCTGGGTGGCTTTTAACGCTGCTTGCTTAGGCGGTACGCCTTGTTCTATATGGCGTGCGCTATTTTCCAACACCACAATGGCATCATCAACCACAAAGCCGGTCGCGACCGTTAACGCCATTAAAGACAAATTATCCAGACTGTAATGGCACAAATACATCACAGCAAAAGTGCCCAGCAATGACAGCGGTACGGTGATGATAGGGATCATGGCTGAGCGCCAATTGCGTAAAAACACCAGCACGGCAATAATGACCAAGCCAATGGCAATCAGCAGGCTGCGTTCCACTTCGTGCAAAGAAACCCGAATGGTACCCGAACGATCCATGGCCACCGACAGATCAATTGCCCTGGGCATAGAGGCTTTTAACTGCGGTATTAATGCCGTTACTTTATCTACCGTCTCAATAATATTAGCGCCAGATTGTTTGTTTAGTACCAATAACACGGCAGGTTGGCTATTAAAAAATCCGGCATAACTCAAATCTTCAGCCGAATCGATAGCGCTACCCACATCAGATACTCGGATGGCGGCGCCATTGCGGTAACTAATAATTAACGGCTGATAATCATGGGCGGTTTTGGCTTGATCATTGTTGGCGATTTGCCAGCGCCGTTGGACATTTTCCAGGCTGCCTTTAGGTCGGTTAACATTAGCGGAGGTAATGGCATTACGCACATCAGTAAGCCCCAGGCCATAGCGTGCCAAGGTATTAGGGTTAAGTTCCAACCTAACCGCTGGCAACGAACTGCCGGTAATGGTGACTTGGCCAATACCGTCAATTTGCGCGATTTTTTGCTCCAGCAAGGTGGCTGCCACATCGTACATCTGTATTCGTGACAGCGTTTTTGAGGTTAAGGCCAGTATCATAATCGGCGTATCGGCGGGATTAATCTTGCGATAACTGGGACGACTGCGAAGGTTGCTGGGTAACAAGGTGCTGGCGGCGTTAATGGCGGCTTGAACATCCCGCGCCGCACCGTCTATATCACGGGAAAGATCGAATTGTAAGGAAATATTGGTAGAACCCAACGAGCTGGAGGATGTCATTTCGGTAATACCGGCAATAGTACCTAATGATCGTTCGAGGGGGGTAGCTACGGTTGCCGCCATGGTTTCAGGATTAGCACCCAGTAAGGTGGCCTGCACTGAAATAGTAGGGAAATCAATTTGTGGCAATGGGGCGACCGGCAACTGAAAAAAAGCCAGAATACCCGCCAAGGCAACACCCAGGCTTAAGAGGGTTGTGGCAACGGGTCTGTTGATACAAGCAGCCGAAATATTCAAGATGCCCCCTAAGCTGTGCTTTTAGTAAAGCGTTGACTCAGGCGATCAAACGCCAAATAGATCACTGGCGTGGTAAACAAAGTCAGCACTTGACAGACAATCAAACCGCCTGCCATGGTAATGCCCAATGGATGACGCAACTCATAGCCCACATCAGTACCCAACATGAGCGGCAATGCGCTGAGCAGGGCGGCCATCGTGGTCATCATAATGGGTCGAAAACGCAGTAAACAGGCCTGATAAATTGCCTCGCGTGCTGGCAAACCTTGGTGACGTTCAGCTTCCAGAGCAAAATCGATCATCATGATGGCGTTTTTTTTAACGATGCCAATCAACAAAATAATGCCAATAATCGCAATAATATTTAAATCATTATCCGATAGCCTAAGGGCGAGTAATGCACCCACACCCGCTGATGGCAACGTCGATAATATAGTCACCGGATGGATAAAGCTTTCATACAGCACGCCCAAGACAATGTACACGGTCACAATCGCAGCGACAATCAACCATAAGGTATTGCTGAGTGACGCGTTAAATGCCTGGGTAGCGCCCTGGTAATCAATTTGTACGCTTTTTGGTAATTCCATTGATTGTATGGCTTTTTCGATAGACTCAACAGCAGGGCCCAAAAACGCACCCGGTGCTAAATTAAAAGAAACGGTTGATGCAGGAAACTGATCCAGACGGTTGACAGCCAACGGCGCTAAGCGTTCAGTTACCGTTGCCATGGATAATAACGGCACTTGCGTACCGTTGCTGGAAGGAATCCGTACCGCAGCCAAGTTCGCTATATCGCTACGATATTCCGGCTTGACCTCCAAAACCACCCGATACTGATTTGCCTGGGTAAACATGGTCGACACCAGACGCTGCCCAAAAGCGTTGTACAAGGCATTATCGATATCGGCCATGCTAACGCCCAGACGGCTAGCGCTGTTACGATCTACCTTAATGAATGCTTGTAAGCCATTATTTTGGCTATCACTGGCTACATCTGCCAATTCCGGCAACTGGGCAAGGCGATCTACAATGCGCGTTGTCCATTCATTTAATTCATCGGTATCGGCGGAGTTTACTGTAAATTGGTACTGGGTGCGGCTAACCTTGTTTTCAATCGTTAAGTCTTGCAAGGGTTGCATGTACAGCGTTATGCCTTGTACTTCATCCAGTTTGGGTTGCAGGCGCTGAATTATTTGGGTGACGGTCAGGTTACGTTCAGCCAGCGGCTTTAAATTAATCAAAAGTCGGCCACTATTTAAGGTTGCATTAGTGCCATCTACGCCAATTAAGGAAGATACGCTTTCTACCGCCGGATCATTTAAAATGACTTGCGCTAAAGCCTGCTGCCGCCCTGCCATAGCGACAAAGGAGATGTCTTGTGAGGCTTCGGAAATACCTTGGATAACACCGGTATCTTGCACCGGGAAAAAGCCTTTTGGGATAGCCAGATAGAGCACGGCGGTCAGCAACATCGTTAAAAATGCGACTAATAAGATAATGCCCTGAAAGCCTAACGCGACATTTAGCATTTTGCCGTAAGCTGTCGTCATGCCATCCAGAAAACGGCCACTCACCCGGTAGAACCATCCGGCTTGCTTTTCATCTACCGCATGTAACATGCGCGCGCACATCATCGGGGTTAGTGTTAATGAAATAACAGCAGAAATCAAAATAGCGACGGATAAAGTTATGGCAAACTCGCGAAATAATCGCCCCACCACATCACCCATAAATAACAACGGTATCAGTACCGCAATTAAAGATACCGTAAGTGATAATATGGTAAAAGCAATTTGCTGAGAACCTTTCAGTGCTGCTTGCAAGGGAGATTCGCCTGCTTCGATATAGCGGGTAATGTTTTCGATCACGACAATTGCATCATCCACCACAAAACCGGCGGCGATGGTTAAGGCCATTAAAGTAAGATTATTGATGCTAAAACCGGTTAAATACATCACTGCAAACGTACCAATCAACGACAGGGGAACGACAACAGCCGGAATCATGGTGGCGGATAGATTACGTAAAAACAGGAACATGACCAAAACTACCAAGCCTAGTGCCAGCATGAGTTCATGTTCTACGGCGTTTACCGAAGCACGGATGGTCGTGGTTCTATCTGATAATACCACCACATCTAATCCGGCAGGCAGGGCAGCCAGTGCTTGCGGCAATAGCTGTTTAATGCGGTCAACCACTTCGATCACATTGCTGCCCGGTTGACGTTGCACATTGACGATAATCGTCGGCTTGCCATTAGCCCAGGCTGCCAAGCGACTATTTTCGACATCATCTTTAACGTCGGCGACATCGGATAAACTGATAGGTCTGGCATTTTTATAAGCAATAATTAAAGCCGCATATTCTTTTGCAGAACGTAAAGAATCATTGGCATCAATAATGGCGGCACGGTTTTTACCATCAAACATGCCTTTGGGTTGGTTAACATTGGCATTACTAATAGCCAAACGTATGTCTTCCAGGCTTAAGTTATAAGCCGATAACGCAACGGGATTAGCCTGAATTCTAACCGCAGGACGCTGGCCACCACTGATAGTCACTAAACCGACACCCGACAATTGCGCCAATTTTTGCGCTAAACGGGTGTCGACCAAGTCTTCCACTTTATAAAGCGGTAACGTTTTGGAGCTGACGGCCAACGTCATGATGGGCGCATCGGCAGGATTGACTTTGCTGTATATGGGCGGTTTGGGTAAGTCAGCGGGCAACAAGGTGCTGGTTGCATTAATGGCCGCTTGTACTTCTTGTTCCGCGATGTCGAGATTTAAATTCAAGGCAAATTGTAAGACAATAACGGACGCGCCTCCTGAGCTGGTGGAGGTCATTTGCTTGAGGCCGGGCAATTCGCCCAGATTTCGTTCCAAAGGTGAGGTAATCAGCGTTGCCATCACATCCTGACTCGCGCCAGGATACAGTGTGACCACTTGCATAGTGGGGTAGTCCACTTGCGGCAACGCTGAAATAGGCAATTGCCGGTAAGCAAAAAGACCCAGCAGTAATAAGGCTAACATCAATAAAGATGTGGCAACCGGACGTAAAATAAACAGCCGCGATGGATTCATAACTGTTTTATAGGACGGGTTTGCGTCTGATCTTTTTGAAATTCAAGCGGATTGGAACTGGGTACATCGCGGTTAATCAATTTAACCTGCGTACCATCACGTAATTTATCAACGCCATCGACAATGACTAATTCATCCGCAGTAAGGCCGGTTTCAATAACCACTTGCTCGCCATTCACTGCGCCCAGTTTTACGTTGCGCACAGTAACGGTCTGGTCATCTTTGACCACATACACAAACGATCCGGATACCCCGTTTTGAATGGCGGCGGCAGGAACGGTTATTACTGAATTTAAGATATTTATCAACATTTTGACATTGACAAACTGGTTGGAAAATAACACGCCATCTTTATTATCAAACTGGCTTTTTAGTTTTACAGTACCGGTATTGATATCAATTTGGTTATCAATAGCCGTTAAATAACCTTGTGTCAGTTTTTTGTTGCCACTGCGGTCGTACGCTTCTACTTTTAATTGTTTGTTAAGTTGGCGTTGCTGCATAACGGCGGGTAAAGCATCTTCTGGTATCGTAAAGATTACGTTAATGGGTTGGGTTTGAGTTATAACCACCAGGGCAGTAGCATCATTGGCATGGATAATGTTACCTTGGTCAATTAAGCGCAAGCCTAAACGACCACTGATCGGTGCGGTAATTTGGGTATAGCTTAATTGCAGTTTGGCGTTATCAAGCACGGCTTGATCAACCGCTACTGTGCCTTGGTATTGTTTTACCAGGGATTCTTGTGTTGCCGTTTGCTGCGCTGAAATAGAGTCTTGCTGCAATAAGGTCTTATAGCGGGTGAAATCGGTTTGGGCATTTTTTAATAACGCAATATCACGTTTTAACTGGCCTTCGGCTTGCAGGACTTGTACTTTAAATGCACGCGCATCAATGTGCGCCAGCAACGTACCAGCGCGGACCATTTGGCCTTCTTTAAAATATATTTTGACTAATTCACCATCAATTCTTGATCTTATCGTAACCGTCTGTAAGCCCGTGACCGTGCCTAACCCGGTTAAATACACCGGCACATCTTGTTGGGTTGCAGGCGTTGCCACGGCAGCGATTACACCTTTAGTGCGTTTATCAGATGGATTGACGGGAATGCTTTGTTTGGATTGAAGAAAATAAGATTTGCCATAATAAGCAGCACCGATGAGTGCAATTCCCAGCGCTATTGCTAATGGCCACTTTAATTTTTGCTTAATCACTTGTTTGTTATACTCGCGATGTTGGTTTAGTGGCACAATGATACCCGAGATACTCTATTAAAATCGCCAGCAGTGCGTATTTTATGCGTTTTTGAATAAGCTTTATTGAATACGATCTTTTTGTACTTTACCAAGTTCAGTTCAGATGAAATGAGATAGATGGCTTAGTTTTGGGGTAATTTGCTTTATCACACTATTTTTGGATACAAAAATGACATGTGCATGATTATAAAATCATTTTAATTGCGTTTTAAGCGTTTTAATAGCGCGAACAAAACATTGGCGTATAACAAGAATGGTAAAAATTTAAACAGTATAATAGATAAGTTGACTATACTGATTAGTATCCAGAGTGTACGACGTATCTAACTGTTAGAGCTATACGATGACAGAATGATGACGTGCATCCCTAAAATTTTACATAAAGATAGCTACAATAGACTAAATTTTTGGTGATTGATTAGAATGATTGGTTTTTATCGTAACAACAGGTTGTCGACAGCTGCTGTGCTATTTTCGACATTATGGCTGTCGGTTGCCTGTAATAAAGGTGATCCTAAAGAGCATTTGCAGCGTGGTGTTGAGTATTTTAAACAGGGCGATTATGAAAAAGCCAAACTTGAACTGAAAACGTCTAGTCAGTCAGATAAAAATACTGCTGAAACCTATTATTACCTGGCTTTGCTGGATGAAAGGAATCATCAATACAAAGCAATGCGGGAAAACTTGTTAAAAGTTGTTGAGCTTGAGCCTAAAAATACTCAAGCGCGTTTAAAATTAGGCAAGCTGCTATTGCCTTTTGGTGAACCTGATGCTGCCTTGGAACAGGCCGAAATTATTTTGAAGGAGGCCAGTCAAAATTTGGATGCACTGGCGCTGAAGGCTTCTGTTTTTATTCGCAAGAAAAAACAGGAGGAGGCTTTAGCGCTTATTAACAACATATTGCAGAAAAATCCAAAATTTATTGATGCCTTATCATTGAAAGCGCTTATTTATAGCGAAAAAGGTGAATCGGATAAGGCGCTGGCTTTGGTTGATGAAGCATTGGCAGTAGATCCTAAAAATATTGATTTACATTTTTTTAAAATTCAATTGCATGCCAAAGCCCAAGATATGCCGGCTGTACTGGTGGATTATCAAAATTTGACGGTTTTATACCCTGAAAATCAGGACTATAAAATTACTTTAGCAAAACTTTATACCCAAGTGGGTAAAAAACAAGAAGCTGAAGCCTTATTGGGTGAGTTAATAGCGCTAGCACCCAACATTACTAAGCCGAGGTTATTGTTACTTGATTTTTTAAGTGATACTGCTCCGGATAAAGTAATAGAGCATTTGCATCAGTATATAGCCCATTTCAAGGATGCCCCACGCAGATTACTTGAGCTGGCAACGTGGACGATTACACGCAATCATCTCGATGAAGCCAGGAAAATACTGAATCAAGTTGTTGCTTTGGAAGATGACAGTTCTGTAGGGCTTTCTGCAAAAACCTTGCTGGCAAAAATAGCTTTTGAAGTACACGATTTAAAAGAGGCGGAACGTCTAATCGGCGAAATTTTACAAGATAATTCAAATTATAATGATGCCAAAGTGTTGCAGGCGAGAATATTTTTAGTCAGCAAACAATATGATAAAGCGATGGAGTTGTTAAGAAAGGTGTTGTTGAATCAGCCCGAGCTGGAAGAAGCCTTGTTATTGCTTGGGCAAACGTATGTTGCGACTAATGATCAGAAAAATGCTAGTCAATATTTTGAAAGCGCTCTAAAAATTAACCCCATTAATGGGCAGGCACTTGATTATCTTTATGACAAGGCGCTGTCCGAAAAAAAAATAAAATTAGCTAAAGACATGGCGACAACCGCCGTTAAATATCAAGGCAATAATCTGGCGTTTCTTGAAAAATTGGCGAGTGCTAGCCTATTGGATAAGGATCTTGAGGGTGCGAAAATAGCGGTACAGAAAATTTCGGAGTTAACGAATCCATTAGCGGTTGATGTGGCTCGGTATTTAAAGGCACAAATTTTTCAGGCTGAAGGTGAGTGCCACAAAGCGATAGACCTGTATAGAGCTTTGCTCATCAAGTTTCCTGGCAATCAAGACACGCTGGATAATATGGCGAGTTGTTTTGAGAAGCTAAATAAGCGCAATGACATGATCATTGTGCTACATGACTTGCATGCTAAAACTCCCGATAATGCCTCAATTAGTCTTCTGCTGGCAGATTTATTATTGCGGGAGAAAAAAATGTCGGAAGGCGTGGATATTTTAACAAAACTAATAAAAAACAACGCTAAAGTGCCTCAGGCCTATATTATATTGGCCAAGCTTAAAGCCGCTCAGAATGATAAAGTGGCTGCACTTTCGGCTTTTCAAGAAGGATTGAATCACAATCCTGACGCAATTAGGCTATCTTTATCTTTGGCTGACTTCTATCAGCAGCAAGGTGACAATGATTTGGCTGTTTCGATATATGAGGGGTTGTTGGCAAGAAATCCTAACCTGAATGGGGTGATTAACAGTTTGGCGGTATTATTAACGGATCAGTATTCTAGTGCGGAAATGCTGAAAAAAGCGGTTCAATTGACCGAACGTTTTAAAGATTCAGATCAAGCCTATTACCGAGATACTTATGCGTGGGCTTTGATTAAACAAGGCAAAGTAAACGAAGGCGTTACGATATTGCAGGAAGTCATTACCAGTCTACCGGATGTGCCGGTGTTTCGATACCACTTAGGCGTTGCCTATGCCAATAGCGACAATAATGGTAGTGCTATTGCGGAGTTGCAACAGGCTTTAGATTTAGTGAATAAAAATGGCAACTTTCCTGAACAGAAAGAAACAAAAATTTTGTTGGATCAATTGATTGCTAAAACCAGAGGCCATTAATTTTCTGGGTGTATTGTACACCTTCTGTCCCCCTCTTTGAAAAAGAGAGCTTAGGGGAGATTTATTAGATCTATCTCCCTGGCGGGTTAATATATTTTCCGTATCAAGTAAGAATATAGTGTATTCAAATAACTGAGGTATCTTGGGTGAGTTTTTTAAATATTATAAAACGGGTTTTACCCCTGCTTATTGTTGTGTTGATTACAGCTTGCGGTTATCCGCAATTGAGCGAAGAAGAAGACGCCGTTATTCCTACTGACTATACTTATATTATTGGGCCTGGCGACAGTATCAGTATTTTTGTTTGGGGCAATCCAGATATATCAACCACAGCCACCGTAAGACCTGATGGAAAAATAACCATTCCTTTAGCCGAAGATTTATTGGCTAGCGGTAAAACACCCTCTCAGCTGGCTCGGGTGATGGAAAAAGAGTTATCAAAGTATGTGCGAGATCCTCAAGTTGTTATTATGGTCAGTGGCTTTGAGGGTGTTTATTCTCAGCAAATCAGAATTATCGGTCAATTAAGCGGTGGCGGTGGCAGTAGTGGTGGCTTTGGCGGTGGTATTGGCTTAAGTAGCGGCGGCGGTATTGGCAGTAGCGGTGGATTTTCGGGTGGTGGCGGTGGATTTTCTGCGAAGGCGCTCCCCTATAAAAAAGATATGACATTGCTGGATCTGATGATACAAGTGGGTGGTTTAGGGCAATATGCCGATGGCAACAGAGCCAGTATTATTCGTAAAATTGACGGTGAATCACAGCACTTTGGTATTAGAATTAACGATTTAATCGATGATGCTGATTTATCTGCCAACGTAAAAATTCTTCCAGGCGATATTATTATCATTCCGGAAGCATTTTTTTAGCGGTTGAGCTGTAAAAGAAATAACAGGATGATTTAAGAAAGGCAACAAAATATATGCAAGAGCAAATTTCCGAAATTATCTATTATGCAAAGGGCGCATTAAAGTACAAGTGGCATGGCATCGTGGTCGCCTGGATGGTTTGCCTGCTTGGCTGGTTGTTTGTATTGGCTATGCCCAATAAATATACCTCCGAGGCCAGGGTGCATGTTGAAACCAGAACAATGCTGCAACCTTTGCTGCAAGGCATGACTATTCAATCTGATGTGCGTGGACTGCTGCGGGTTATGCAATTGCTCATGTTTACGCAATCTAATCTCGAGGAAATTATTAAATTGTCAGATCTGGGTAAAACCGTGCAAACCGAAGCACAGCGACAAGCCATGATTGCCCGGTTGAAAAAGGATATTCAAATTAATGGCGGCGGGGATGATATTTTTAGTATCAAGTACGAAGCGCTTGATCCGGATGTGGCAAAAAATGTTGTACAGGCAGTATTGACGGTTTTTTCCGAACAAACCCACAAATCTACAATTTCAGGTGCAGACGTTGCGAAAAAATTTATAGAAGAACAAATTCGTGATTATGAAACGCGTTTACGCAATGCAGAAAAAGCCAGAGAAAACTTTAAGCGGGCCAACTATGGTTTGTTGCCGGGTGAGGGTGGCGATCAGATTACGCAAGTGCAAAACATTTCCGGTTTATTGGCCGATGCTAAAATGAAATTGAACGAAACTCTGTCGCGTCGGGATGTGCTATTGCAGCAGATGAATAAGATTAAGGAATCGGATGCCGATTGGAGCGTAACGGATCTTCAACAAGATCAACATTTGTCAGAAGAAGATACGACGATTGGAGTGCTAACAACGCGAAAAAAAGAATTGCTGGTTCGATATACAGAAAGACACCCTGAAATTGTATCGATTAATAAAACCATTGCCTTGATGAAGCAGCGCAAACAACATGAACAGAAAGTTGAGTCACCAGAAAACCCGTTGATTACACCGAGTGTGATGGCAAATCCTTATATACAAACCATTCAGGTTTCGCTGAATGAAGCCGAGGCAGAAGTAGCATCGTCTCAATCTCGGGTTAAGGAGTTACAACTGCGGGTTAATAAGATTGACAATGAGTTGAATTCTCGGTTGACGGTAGAAACCGAGTTAAAAAACCTAAATCGTGATTACGACTCTATAAAAAGTAACTATGAAAAGTTACTGGAAAGTAGGGAACAGGCAAAAATGTCCGAAAAGGTTGATAATCAGGCAGAGGCATTGAAATTTAAAATTGCTGATGCCCCCAATAAACCGCTTAAGTCGTCTTCGCCACACCGGGAATTATTGTTTTCAGCTATTTTGCTGGGTGGCAGCATTTGTGGCTTGGGCTTAGCTTTATTATTGTATTTTATTAGGCCGACGATTATGTCGACTTTGCAGCTTAGGCAGTTAACAGGGCTTCCGGTGCTAGGTAGCGTGTCTTTAAAAATCACCGGCGATAAGTTGGATAAGTATAAAAAAGACAGGATTCGGTACGGTTTTGCCGGGGTGGGATTGGTGGTTATGTATGTTAGTTTTATGGCTATTGAAATGATGGATATAAGGTTTTTTAGTCTTTCCAAGCTCTTGCAGAGTATTACCTGACGTTTTTCTAGAGGCGCGCGATGAGTATCATTGAAAAAGCATTAAATAAAGCTAAAGATCAAGGGCGAGAAGCCAATGTCGCTACAGATTTTTCCAGAACTACATTCAGAAATACGGATAGGCCGCGTCCAGTAAATCAGGCTTTTACAGGCAACAGCTATGAAAAAAATAGCCATGATCTTCATCCATCTGAAGTGGTGGAAATTGACTGGAAGCGATTAGCCGAGCTGGGCTTTGTAACGCCGGATGACATCAATACCCAGACTATAGAAGAATACCGTAACATTAAAAGGCCGTTAGTCAGTAATGCCTTTGGTAAAAGCAGTTTAGGCATAGAGCGATCTAATTTGATTTTGGTGACCAGCAGTGTGCCCGGTGAAGGCAAAACATTTACGGCGATTAATCTTGCGTTAAGTATTGCTAATGAACGTGACAAAAACGTCTTATTGATTGACGCTGACGTGGCCAGGCCGTCAGTGTCGAAAACATTAGGCATTAAATCTTCACCGGGTTTGATTGAATATCTGGAATCTCCGGATATGAGTTTTTCAGAGATTGTGTTGGCAACCAATATGCCGGGGCTTAGTGTCGTTCCGGCAGGAAAAAAGCATAAATACTCAACCGAACTGCTTTCAAGTAACAAAATGAGTCTTTTGGCGCAGGAGTTAAGTACCCGCTATCCTAACAGGATGGTGATATTTGATTCGCCACCGTTGTTGGCAGCCACGCAAGGCGAAGTGCTCGCCAAACTGGTAGGGCAGGTCGTATTGGTGATTGAAGCCGAATCAACGTTACAAAGCATGGTGATGGAATCGGTGAGTAAACTGGCGCCGTGTGATGTGGTGCTGGCGGTTTTTAACAAATCACAAGGCCATATGGATGGCAGTTATTATGCTTATGGACAATATGCACACTAAACTCGGCTATCAATTTAAGACGACCTTGTCGAAGGGGTTGTTGTTCATGGTTCGACAAGCTCACCACGAACGGATTTTTTAAACTGTCCCGTCTTAAGTGGTAGCCCTAAACCCTATTGCTAGTTTTAATCTATTTGTAGTTAATGAATAATGAAAATATGCGGTGTGTGTTTTGAGCAATTGAAATCGAGAAAAGTCTAGAATGCTCAAGAAAAATACATTTTTCATTAATAGCTGTGTTACGTATATTTTTTTTTATCACGGACAGGTTTATGCGCAAAACTGGCATTTAACGCCTAGTATTCAATTGCAGGAAATTTACTCGGACAACATCACCTTAGCGTCATCAGATAAAGCTAAAAGTGCGCTGGTTACTTCGCTAAGTCCAGCAGCCTTTATTGTTTGGCGGGCAGGTAAGTCTAATCTTAACCTCTACTATAATATGCAAAATTTGTACAATGCCCACGGTGATGGTGATTACAGCCTGGCGCACCAGTTACAGTTTAATGCCCATAATGTATTGTCGCAAAATCGGCTGTTTGTGAATTCCAGGGCTTCAATTAGTCAGCAAAATATTAATAATAATCGTTTGGTTAGCGATAATATATCAGGAAGCAGAGCGGATACCACGACGGTAAGTTCGGTGGGTATTTCGCCGACCTGGCTACCGAGTTTTGGTCATTATGCCAACGGCAGTGTGCGGGTTAACGCTGATAGCTTCTCTTCAGGTGCGAGTGGCAGCACGAATGGTAATGCCAATAATGCTAACGGTACTATTGCTGATTCCGTAAGCATTGCTGAAATAGTTCAGCTGAATAGCGGCAGCAAATTTAAACGGATTAGCTGGACGGCAGGTTTTAGTAATGCGCAAAGTTATCGAGCTGGTGCTGATGATGTGACTTTTCAAAATTCGCACGCAACATTAAGAACATACATGGATAAGCATTTTAGTTTGTTTGCGACGGTAGGCCAAAGCGCCAATCGCTTCACTTCGCAAACAAACAGTAATCAAAATGGCTTTTTTTATACGTTAGGTGGCCGTTGGACACTCAGCAGGCATTACTGGGTAGAAGCTGGTGGCGGCAATAACAGCTATATTACAGTTAATATTTCGCCCATGCAGCGCCTGAGTTGGTTAACCACATTACGGCACAATACAATAGGCACAAATTCGGGCACCACTTGGCAGACGGCATTGAACTACAGAACGCGACGATCCAGATGGTCATTAATGCACAATAACGATACCCTGACCGGTCAGGATATTTTGAGCAATCGTAATTTTAGCGGTGGTGTGAATAACGACAACAACGATAATTCTCCAGTCTTGCAACCTGATCCAAATTTAACGGGTATTCCAACCACTACCGTACCTTTAACTAATGAGGTTATTGTGAGAGAAAGCTGGAATCTGGCGGCGTCTTTTTACACCGGCAAGAGTTCAATTAGCATTAATGCGTTTAAGCAGAATAGAACCTTTCAAACAAGCAAATATACCGAACATGTCAGTGGTGTGAATGCAACCTGGAATTGGCAGTTTGCCCGTAAGACCAGTGCTTATTTACGTCCCCAGTGGCAGCAGATTGATAGAAATGATCCACAGTCTGCTCTGTCTCAATCGCATGATAATCGTTATGATTTTGCCGTAGGGCTAAACCAAAGCATTACCAGCCGACTTAATGGCAGATTGGAGTTTAACCATTTAAAGCAAACATCGGATTTACCTAAAAACGATTATCAAGAAAACCGCGTAACAGCCAACCTATTTATGAGATTTTAATTATGTATGACGGTTTTTATAACCTCAGTAAAAAACCCTTTCAGCTAAATGCGGACAGTGACTTTTTCTTTAACAGTGCGGTACACAAACGCGCACTGGCTTATATGCGCTATGGATTAACGCAAGGCGAAGGCTTTGTAGTGGTAACGGGAAAACCCGGTACCGGTAAGACCATGCTGGTTAAGGAGTTGGTCAATAGCTTAAACAGTGATGACATCACCATAGGGATTATGGTGTCATCACAGGTTGGCGCAGATGATTTACTGAAGATTATTTCGGCAACTTTTGGTTTGCCTTATGATGGCGAAGATAAGGCCACTTTGCTGACCCGTATTGAACGCTTCTTTATTCAACAAGCGGTTGAAGGCAAAAGAGTACTCATGATTGTCGATGAGGCGCAAAATCTGCCCAAAGATTCATTGGAAGAATTGCGTATGTTGTCTAACTTTGAAATGTCCGGCAAAGCCTTGTTCCAGACCTTTCTGATTGGCCAGTTGCAATTGGGTGAAACGCTGTTTTTACCAGAAATGGAGCAATTAAGACAGCGCATCGTTGCTACCTACCAATTGAAACCCCTGGAAGAAGAGGAAACTAAAAGTTACATCCTGTTTCGTCTTGAAAAAGCCGGCTGGCAACAAACGCCACAATTCGAAGAAGACGTTTTTAATGCCATTTGTACTTATACCCAAGGTATTCCAAGACGCATCAATACCCTGTGTGATCGGGTCTTGCTGTTTGGCTATCTGGATGAATTATCGGTTATTGGCTTAAATGCGGTTAATAAAGTGATTGCCGATATTGAGGAAGAAGCCTCTATTGTGACTGATGAATTTCATGATGTTGTAGCTTTATCTGCATCATTGAGCCTAAATCATTCGGATACACTTTCTCCCCAGTTGGAAGAAAGAATTGCTGCTTTGGAAAAAACAGTGGTTAATTTGAAAACTGTTTTGAACAAAGAACGCTCATTGTTACGTAAAGCCATCCTTATCCAGCTTGAAATGGGTGATGTTTACGATGATATTAGCGAATAAAGGGCATCGTTAAATGGCGATTCAAAATTTATGGGGCAACAAGATGGGCTGGCAATGCAAAAAATAAATGCCATGACCGTCGATGTCGAAGATTATTTTCAGGTGGCAGCTTTAGAGGCTTACATTGAAAAAAGCCAATGGGATAGCCTGCCGCATCGCGTAGAAAATAACACCCACAGAATATTGGATTTGTTTGCCAGCAAAAATATTAAAGCCACTTTTTTTACTTTAGGTTGGGTCGCTGAGCGTTATCCGGAACTGATCAAGCGTATTGTCGCAGAAAATCATGAGCTGGCGTGTCATGGTTATGCGCATAAGCGGGTTACTGAGCAAACGCCCGATCAGTTTCGTGAAGATATTGTCAGGGCTAAAAAAATTCTGGAAGATATTGGCGGAGTGCAGGTTATTGGCTACCGTGCGCCCACTTACTCCATCGGTGCTAAAAACTTGTGGGCCTTGGATGTGTTGCTGGGAGAGGGTTTTAAATATAGCTCCAGTATTTACCCGGTTAAGCATGATTTATACGGTATGCCGGAAGCATCGCGTTTTATGTTTGAACCTATCGCTGGCCAGGACTTTAAAGAAATCCCCATTACTACCTTAACGCTGGGTGGTAAAAACTGGCCTTGTGGTGGCGGTGGCTTTTTTAGATTTTATCCGTACGCACTGTCAAAATGGGCCTTTCAACGGGTAAATAACAACGAGCAGCAATCGGGTATTTTCTATTTTCATCCTTGGGAAATTGATCCTGAACAGCCTAAACAACAAGGTTTAAGTGCCAAGTCCAAATTCCGTCATTATCTTAACCTCAATAAAATGGAAGGTAGAATCACACAACTGCTTACCGATTTTAAATGGGATACCATGCAAAACGTTTTTCTAAAATAAAACCAGCAATTGACGCACTAAAAGGGATTTCTACGCATGATTAAAACATTGGATGTTTCTGACTACGCCCGTTGGGATGATTTTGTTAATACGACAGATGAAGCCACGTTTTTCCATCTGTCGGGATGGAAAGAGGTTATCGAAACGGCTTTTGGTCATAAAACCTATTTTCTGTATAGCGAACACGACGGTGAAATTACCGGTATTTTGCCGTTGGTGCATGTTAATAGCCTGCTGTTTGGTAATCAGTTGGTGTCGTCGGCGTTTTGTGTATATGGCGGTATTGTCGCTAAAGATGAGCAGACCTATTCAGCGTTAGATCAAGAAGCCTGTCGGTTGGCTGAACAACTGGGTGTTGATTGCCTGGAGATGCGCAACAGAACGCAAAAAACACCGGAGCGGCCACACAAAGATTTATACGTGACTTTTAGAAAAATACTGGATGCTGATGTAGAAAAAAACATGCTGGCTATTCCCAGAAAGCAGCGGGCAATGGTGAGAAAAGCTATTGATTCAGGCCTTACCAGCACTGTTGATGTCAATGTTGACAGGCTGTACCAAGCGTATTCAGAAAGTGTGCGCAATTTAGGTACGCCAGTTTTTTCTAAAATATACTTTAAAATTTTAAAAGAAGTATTTGGCGAGCAATGTGAAGTATTAAGCGTTGAGCTTAATGGCCAGTTGGTCGGCAGTGTGATGAATTTTTATTACAAGGATGAAGTATTGCCTTATTACGGCGGCGGTACGGCGTTGGCGCGGGATGTGAAGGGCAATGATTTTATGTACTGGGAAGTGATGCGCCGTGCGGTAGGAAAGGGCATTAAAGTGTTCGATTTTGGCCGCAGCAAAATCGGTACCGGTTCGTACAGCTTTAAGAAAAATTGGGGCTTTGTGCCCGAGCCGTTGTTTTATGAATTCTATCTGGTTAAATCTAAAACTCTGCCGGATATTAATCCTTTAAACCCTAAGTACCAGCTGTTTATTGCAGCCTGGAAAAAGTTGCCGTTGCCGGTTAGCCAGTTTGTGGGGCCGTTTTTATCTAAAGATTTGGGGTAATGGTTTTTTGAGTCACAACATGGAGATCGTAGCTTGCCGCAAGAATTGTATATAATCAGTTTGGTGTTTTCCTGTTTGGCACTGCTTGTTTCAATTGTGACAGCCTGGCTTACTTTGTTTCGCAAAGGTAAATTGGTGATTACCCAACCAGCTGTCGTGTTTTTTGGTCCTGATGGTTCTCGCTTTGATAGTAAGAAAAACAAAGTATACTTACGCGCACTTCTATATAGCACCGCTAAGCGAGGTCAAGTTTTGGAAAGCCTCCATATTTCATTGCAACGCAACGAATCGAAACAAAACTTCAACATATGGGTATACGGAAATAAAGGTGACTTAAAACGAGGAAGTGGTCTTTATATACCCCAAGAAGGCGTTTCTTATGATCATCACTTTTTACTGCCGGAGGACGGGACTAATTTCGCCTTTCTTTCAGGTTCATATAAATTGATTGTATTTGCGAAGTTGGTGGGCAGATCAACTTTTCATGAAATGGCATCTATACATTTAGCAATCAGTGACGCACAAGCGGCTAAATTGTCTGAACCAAATACTGGAATCTATTTTGATTGGGGGCCAGACCAACAATCCTATCAATCGCATATTGATATGAAGCTCGAAAAAGAGTCAGATTTTGAGCAATTTCTAGAAGTAATGGCACTCAAGAAAATGCAGCCGATGCAAAAAACGAGCAGTTGATTTTGAAGTTCTCTCTGGGAGTTATATGCTACTGATTAAATGTATCGGCAAACTCCAGAAAGAAATAGAGGTGATAAAATCGGATTTATTGATTGAGGAGTCTAATGATTCGCTTCTTGGGGATTGGCACGCTAACCTAATTTATATCGATCGCAAAAAATGTATTTTCTTTGTCATTGATTATTGTTTTCCTATTGATTTGCTCAGAAACCTGTATGGATTCGAAAAAATAAATTATTTTTAAAACCTGAATTAATGATGTGGTTTTGCATAATATTGTTTTTAAACATTAACTTAACTATCTATGAGTATCAATAGCTTTTCTTATGAAAGACCTACTTTTCCTAGTCCACCGTATCCCATACCCGCCCAACAAAGGCGATAAAATTCGCTCGTTTCATTTTTTAAAGCACTTATCAACGCTTTATATCGTACATCTAGGCACATTTATAGACGATGCTAACGACTGGCAATACACCGATAAAGTGGATGCGTTGTGTACGAGCACCTGTTATCAGCCTTTAAATGCCCTACGCGCCAAACTAGGCAGTGCGACAGGATTATTCACAGGTGATGCGCTAAGTTTGCCGTATTATCGTAATCAAGCTATGCAAGAGTGGGTAGACAGTACCGTAAAAACTCATGGCATTGAAAAAGTGCTACTGTTCTCATCGGTGATGGGGCAGTTTATAAAGCCTGCACATAATGTTGAAATGGTGGTGGATTTTGTCGATATTGATTCTGATAAATGGCGCCAGTATGCAGAAAAAAAACACGGGATAGCCAAATGGATATATCAGCGCGAAGCCAAATACCTGTTTGATTACGAACAAGCATTGGCAGCCAGAGCTAAAGCCAGCTTTTTTGTATCGGAGCAGGAAGCTGGTTTATTTAAAAAATTAGCACCCGCTGTTAGCGAGAAGATTTCGCATATCAACAATGGTGTTAATGTGGACTATTTTTCTCAAGAACATGATTTTGACTCACCTTACTCAAATAATGAGAGCGCGCAAATATTGGTTTTTACTGGCGCAATGGACTACTGGGCGAATATCGATGCGGTGAAATGGTTTGTTGAACAAGTTTTTTCACAGGTCATTAAAAGTCATCCAGCTGCCAAATTTTATATCGTCGGATCTAAGCCAGCCCAAGAAGTTCTGGATTTGGCGAGCAGTCATGTGGTTGTCACGGGTGCGGTGCCGGATGTCAGGCCATACCTTGCTTACGCGAAGCTTGCTATTGCCCCGTTAAGGATTGCCAGGGGCATTCAAAACAAAGTATTAGAGGCCATGTCTATGGCTAAACATGTAGTGGCGACCTCAGCGGCAATGGAAGGTATTGCTTATGATTTGACGTTGTCTGTATCGGTTTCTGATGAAGCAGAGATTATGATTGAGCACATAAACGCCTTGCTCAGCAAACCTGAAATTACTCTTTCTTTAAATAACCGTGACTTTGTTAAAACTCAATTTAGCTGGGACAATAATTTAAACGATTTAGTAACGTTAATCGGGTAGGGTCTTATTAAATCGGTATATGACAGGTTTCTGGTGTGTGCTGTTTTGTGTTAATAAGCGCCACATTAAGGTATCGTGCAAAAAAATTGGGGTGTTCGTCTTTATTGGTAATCAAATGCGCAGCGTCTTTCATTAATAACAAAAAAATTCTGGTCATTTTTTATTTAACCACGGTATGCGTTCCTAATGCCGCCAGGTAATCTGCATGTGCTTTGAACAAGTTGCTCGAAGCTTCAATGGCCATAATAGCTGCATCACCAGTGGCTAATTCACGCATGTTAACAAATAAAATATTGCTTGCGCCTAAATCAAAGCGTTCCCGCTCACCATTTTCAAGCTCTTCCGCCGTTTTTTGTTGTTCTTTAATCAAACTTAGCCGCTGACGTGATGCAGCAAGACGTGATAAGGCATCTTTAATATCTGCAGCAATGCGGTTTTCTGCCAAATTAGTTTCCCACTTTAACCGCTGTAAATTGGCGGCAGCGGCTTGCGCTTTACCTTTGGCTGCTCGTTGTTGTAAAGGGAAATCGAAATTTAAGCCGACATACAGTTCATCACGGTTTAGACCAGATTTACCTTTGCCATTATCGACTGAACCTACGACAGATAAATCTACTGCTGGTGCCTGTTGGTTTTTTTGCAGCTCTAATTCAGTTTCAGTTTGCTTGGCTTGAACATCTAAGCGTTTCAATTCAGGGCGCTGCGTTTGTGCATGTACCCATGCTTTGTGGTAATCGGCATCGACAACAGGCTCTTTGGGAAAGTCTTTGGGCAATTGCTCAGTTGTGGGCATTTGTGGCTCACCTTTTTCATCACGCCAATATAACGATAGTTGAATAGCGCTCTGTTCCAGCATGCGTTGTGCGGCTACACGCCGCTCTTGGCGTTCAATGATGGCACGTTGATTATCCAGTGCTTCAAATTGTGGAATATCACCAGCAGCTACTCGTTCTAAAATGCCAGAATTACGTTCTTCGGCTATTTTCAATAAATGCTCTGCGATCAGCAACCGTTGCCCAGCTAATACCCAATCCCAATAACGGTATGCTGCTTGCCTCCGGATATCTAGCAAGGCTTGGTCAACATCATGGCCAGCAATTAGTTGCGCTAATTCAGCTTGCTTTAATCCTGCGCGGCGGCGGTCAATCTCACGGTTACGCCATAAGGGTACATTAACGCCAGCGCGGAGCTCACCATCAGTTGCGGTAATATTTTTGCCGTCATAAATAGGGTAATCACCTGTACCACGACGCCAACCACCAAAAAACGTGGTTCCCCAGTAAGGGGTAGGCTGCTCTACACTGACATCATAGTTTTGATTTTCGTATAAACCAATGACAGACCAACGGTTTTGTGATTTTACGACCGTATCAAACGCCCCTTGAGCCGAAATATAATCACCTTCCGTTACCATCCGCCGTTGTTCAGTAGCTAGCAACGCAGGGAAAGATTTTTCGGCAGCACTTAGCACATCGTCCAGCACTAAGGTTTGGACTTTTGCATAAAGAGCGGCCGGAAGCAATAAAAATACCAATAAGGCAACTTGATTAGTCATCATCACTTTTTTTATCCCCCCTTTAGGCTGGATTTGTCGTCCTTCACTTTTTCTGGTGCTGTAGGCTCTGGCAAGACCAAGGGGGGGAAACCATTAAAAATACGCCATAATTCATAGCCTAACGTTACTTGCCCCAATAGCACCCAACCATTGACTCGTACCCCTTGGCGTAAAAAACGAGGTTCGGGCCAGGCTATATCGTTTTTATCAGGTGAAACCAGAACGCGGAAATGGCCTTTACCATCATCAGTCGAATCAATTAAGGTAACTTGGCCGCCAAAAGAACCAATAGAAAACTCAGGCCAACCGCCAAATTGAACAGCAGGATAGCCTTCAAATTGCAAACGGACATGGCTGTTTTTGACCACCAAAGGTAAATCATTGCCATCTAACCACAGTTCGACAGCCCTTTCCTGGCTATCGGGCACTAAAATGGCCAACGCTTGGCCCGCTTTAATGAGTTCTGCGCCCGGATTGGTTAAAAGCCGCAAGATGGTCCCTTCTCTAGGGGCAACAATGGTTTGGGTCATTTGGCGTGCTAACCGGGTTTCCAGCTTGAGTAATTCGGCTTTAACGTAATTTTGATCTTCTATCGCTTTATTGAGTTCAGAACGGCTTTTTTCGATAGCCGAGGTGGTGTCGTTGCCTAATTTGCCAGCATCGGAACTGAGTGCGTCTATTTCACTGTTGGCGGCTTGCAAGCTGGCTTTTGCACGTTCATATTCGGTTTCGCGCTGGGCTTTTTCCAGTTCGGCTAATTCTAAGGTGCGTTTGGAAGCTAGGCCTTTGCTGAACAAACGTTGTTGACGTACTAAGTTAAGTGCGGAAGTTTTTTGTGCCGCATTTGCTGCTGCCAAAGCTTGTTGTGCAGCTTTATTGCGTTCACGCGCCATCAATATGCGCGAGTCCGCCGCTGACAAGGCTTGTGGCCTAGCCAGTTCTGCCATACGCAATTGAACTTGTAATGTTTGTAGGCGTCGGTCAACGGCTGCTTGGCGTTCTAAGACTACTTTTTTCTCAGCTTCAATTCGTTGCAAAAAATGCGGGTCATTATCGAGCATTTGGGCCAACACCTGACCTTTTTTTACCCGTGTACCTTCGGTAACAAGCCAATGAGCAATCCGCCCTTCAATGGGAGCATCAATAAATTGTTGTCGTTCGTAAGGAATAAAGGCAATCACTCGCCCATAACCCCGTACGTTTTGTTGCCAAGGCGTTAACATCAAGAAAATTAACAGTAATAAAAATAATACCAGTAATGAACGAGCAATTTTACCAGCCAGCGGCCAAGTGGTGGCCTTATCTAAAGCACTGAGTTGTGTTTCGGGTAGAATCATTGTTGGCTAGCCCACAATTGTGGTTGGGTTTTCTACAAAAACACCCTTGACGATTTTACCGCGCCTATTACACAGGTTAATCACTTTAGGTTCATGGCTGGTAACAATTAAGGTCCAAGAAGCCTGTTTAGTAAATAACACGGCCAAAAGGCTAGGAAGCACGCGGCTATCAATGCGGTCAAGCACATTATCCAGTAATAAGAGCCTAGGGTTGCCGACAATGGCGCGGGCTAAGGTCAACCGTAAAGTTTGTTCGTTGGTTAAAGGCTTGCCATGAATAGATAATCGGGTGTTCAATCCTTCCGGCAATAATAAAATGTCATCGAGTAAACCAACATTTTCCAATGCCTGTTTTAGCGCCTGTACAGGTAAATCACGCCCTAATTGCACGTTGTCCAGGACAGATTCTTCCAAAATTTCTGGTTCGCGCACCAATGCAATCGTGTTGCGTAGCTGTCTGAGGTTGAGGTCGCGTAAATCTTGCTGATCTAAACACACATGGCCTGTCAGGGGAATCCGCAAACCATATAAGGTATCAAATAGGCTGCTTTTATCTGCACCTTCGGTAATGGCTAGTTGTTCACCCGATACCAAATGCAGGTTGAAGTCAATTAACGCATCATAATCGGTATTGAGCGGCAGGGATAAGTCAACGACATCCACTTGGTAAGGCGAAGCTTTGTTTTGTGGTGTAATGCCTGTTACTGAGTCCTGGGGGAGTTCGAGCAAATAGTTGATTTTGTCGGTACTGGCAACCATTTCATAAAAATTATCCAGTGTTTTGCCTAAGCGGGTCAAGCCATAGATCATAACGTTTACCACCAATTCAGCGGCGATCAGTTGGCCGAGGCTTAACTGGCGTTCAATGACCATCCAGCCTCCCATGCCTAATAGCAGCGTATTGGCCAGAGTATGCAGGATGAGGGCGCCGGTATTTTGCCGCGATAAAATGCGAAAATGTTTAGCGGAGGCTTCTAAATAAGTTAGTGCGATGCCATTGGTTTGTTGTTTTAAAAATGCTTGGCCTTGCTCGGTTTTGCCTAGCATCGGGTTAGCCGCTAAATTTTCTAACCAGGCCAGGGCATCGTACTTGGCTTTAGATTGCTCAATAGCGGCATTAATGCCATTTTTGCCTAATACAAACAAGATGAACACGATGGCGGCAATTAGGAATAAGTCAAATGCTAACAATAAAGGATGGTAAAACGCCAATAACACCATGCCAATGAGGGTCTGCAAAAAATAACCCAAGGTTTCCATCAGCAACACAGCCGCAGTTTTCTGCAAGGTGACAACATCGAGAAAGCGGTTGGCCAATTCGGGCAAATGTTGTTTGTCACGTAGGCTGTAAGACGCTTGTTGCAAGTTGAAAGCCGCCTCGCCAAATAAACGCACGAATAAGCGGCGTTGTAGCATATCAATCACGTAAAATTGCAAACCAACCAGAAAATTGCTAAATCCAACCAAAACAAACAAAATCAAGGTCAACACTATCAATGGCTGGAACAAAGCGCCAAACGAGATAGTATTAACCAACGCTTGCACAGCAACCGGCGTGGCCAGGGACATCAGGCCAATACCAACACCGAAAGCCAGCAAGGTCTTAATGTCGTGTTGCTCAATGTTAATGAGCAATTTCAGCCGGTTTAATGGGTTATGTGTAGATGCCATAAAAATACAGTTAAGTTTTTGATTTTATCCGATCAGTTTTTTTTCGATAGGCTATTTGAATCCATTTAAGAAAACAAAGCCAACACTGAGCCTATCACAAGAAATTGGATGAGCGTCATGTATTTATCCGATTTTGGCTGGGCTAGCCAGCGGCTATAGGTGTTTTTTAAAACCTTATAGGCTCTACGTGGAATCGGCCAAGCCAAGCCGGCCAACATCGTGAAGCCTAGCCAAAAGGTCATAATTTCGGCCTGTCTTGGCGATACCTTAAATAACCACTCAAGTAGATGTTCTAACCCCCATTCTATTATTGACACCAATACATGCAAAAAATGCCCCAGTGTAAATAATAGGTCGTGGCCAAACATCAGCAAGGCAAAACCTACCAGTAAGCTATGGAGTATTTTGATGCCTATTTGTTGCCATAAATCATAGGGATACTTATTTAGCCATTTTCTGGATGTGCTAGCTGTCTTCATGATAAACTCCTCGCAGTTGTGGAAGGATTGATTGCTTAAACAAAGGGGTTTATTGGTATTTAATATATCGGCCTATCTAACTCCTTAATAGCTTGCTTAAGTTTCAACGGTCAATTAAAACTCTCCGCAAAAATGAAAATTCTCCGACCTGAACACAGGGAGTTCAGGTTTACAGCCTGTTCCTTGATGCCCCCGTAGGAAGTGGCCGTGCCGATGCTGGTAGACGTTATCTGACAGGATTTTCACAACCACCTACCAGACGATCAACCAAATTTATCAGCCGAGGGCAAGGTAACAACCAAGCGGGTTCGGTACTATCGGCTACGTAGTAACTGGTCACAATAACCAGCTCACCCAGCCAGCGGGAAAGCTCTGTCGCGTTATCCATTTGCGGATCAATATCCGTTGTAACCTGATTTAAAATGACCGCCGCCAACGTCAGGCCCCGACGTTTGATCGCTTCCACAGCAAGTAAAGTTTGGCTGATGACACCCAACCGATCCGGAGCGATCAGTAACACCGGTAAGGACAGAGCTACGGCAAGATCAGCATTCAGTACTCCCGAAGCCAAGGGCGAATAGAATCCGCCAGCACCTTCAACCAGTAAGAAATCGGAATCTACCACCCCTTGGCGGCAAACGGCAGTAACATCACCGAGTGTCAGGGTTTGACCGGCCAGATTTGCCGCCCTTTCCGGCGATAAAGCCGATTCAAACCGGTAAGGGCAAATGTGAGCCAACTGCTCATCGCTGCCAGCGGCAACCTGCAGAGTAATGGCATCGGCAGGGATAAGGTCGTTTTCGCCACGCAGGCAACCGGACTCCACCGGTTTGCGTGGGCGCACAACCAAGCCGCGTTGGTTGAGATGATGCGCGATGTTTGCGGAAATGCGGGTCTTGCCGACACCCGTGTCAGTGCCTGTTACGAACAGTCCGCGCCGAATCAAATTAGCCATTAATCCCCCGTTGTTCTATTGAAGTTCAATGAATTGCCCCACGATTCTTCATCGTTTGTTTTAATCGCAGGCAATCCATATTTGATATTTACACTTTCATATTGAATCAGCCCGTCCTATACCTCAAGTAGTCTTGGTAGTCCGCCCCATGAAATACCCATATCACTTCTGCTATGAATTTCGTTTTATTAACTTGAACACTGTAAAATATTTTCAACAACATTTTCTAATTCCATACACCGAGAACCCTTAATCAAAACATTAATGCCAGGTCCCAGTTGTTGCAGCATTACTTTGAAAAGCGCTTGATTATTGGCGAAATGACTTGCGCCTTGCCCAAAACTGTTGGTAGCAAAACGGGCAAGATCGCCTACAGCCAATAAGCATTCAACACCCGCAGAACGAGCGGCGTAGCCTGCCTGAGTATGCCAGGATTCGGCCGCATCGCCGAGTTCAGCCATATCACCTAAAACCAAAATTTTTTTACCCGACAAAGAAGACAATGCTTCTAATGCCGCCAGCAGCGAGGAGGGGTTTGCATTGTAGGTATCATCAATAATAAGGGCGCCACTAACCGATAATTGGGGCTTCAACCTTCCTTTGATGGGGCTAATAGACTCCAAACTGGCGGCAATCGTGTTTAGCCCCACATCCAAAACCAAGCATGCAGATACCGCTGCTAAGGCATTCAGGGCATTATGCTGCCCCATTAGATTCAAGTGACATTGGGTTCTCCCCCAAGGTGAATCAATAGACAGTTGACCGCCAGTGGGCGTAGGCTGCCAATAACCGCGCACATCTGCGCCAGGGTTAAGGCCAAATTGTAGGCAATGCCGTTTGCCCAACTGGCTATGCCAAATAGGTTGGCATGGATCGTCACCGTTGAGGATAGCGATACCGTTGCCCTCCATGGTTGCAAAAATTTCGCCGTTAGCCCTTGCCGCACCCTCTACCCCACCAAACCCTGCAACATGGTCTAATCCGGCATTGGTAATTATTGCAATATCAGGTTGGGCAATATTGCCAAGGCGGGTGATTTCCCCATGGCTATTGGCACCCATTTCTATGACGGCGGCCCGATGGCTGGCATTAAGCCTTAGCAAATTTAGGGGCACTCCCAGTTCATTATTCTGATTGCCCTGCGTTGCCAATACGGCGGTATCCCCATAGTGGCATTGCAAAATGGTGGTGACCATTTCCTTAACTGTGGTCTTGCCATTGCTCCCCAAAACACCTATAACAAGTAACCCGTATAGCTGCTGCCAAACCGTGGCCAACTGTCCTAATCCCTGCACAACGTCTTTTGCAAGCAATAAGGGTAACTGCGTGGCCACAAGCCGACTGACTAATGCAGCACTAGCCCCCCTTGATTTTGCATCTTCAATATAATCATGCCCATCATGCCGGTAGCCTTTAAGCGCCACGAACAGTGAACCCGGTTCTACAAGCCTAGAATCAATCGCTATGCCATTAAATTCAGCATCCTGACCGATCAGTGTGGCATCAGTCCATTGTGCAGCTTTAGACAACGTTGCTTTGATCATTGTTTTAACCCTCATCAGGTTTTAAAAATAGCCTTCCCGTTTCTTCTTTTCCATAGAACCGGCCTGATCCTGATCCAGGAGCCGTCCTTGTCTTTCGCTTTGTCGGGTGACCAACATTTCAGCGATAATGTCCTGGACGCAAGTGGCATTACTTTCTATAGCGCCGGTTTGGGGATAACAGCCCAAAGTACGGAAACGAATTTGGCGCTCTTTCAGGCTGTTACGTTCGTTGTGGTTTAAATGCGGCAGCATCCGCCCGTCATCCAAGGCCAGAATCTGCCCGCTACTTTCGTCAATCCAGCTTAGCCGTTGCGCTGAAAAGTACAGTGGCACCAGATCAAGATTTTCCAGCAGGATATATTGCCAAACGTCCAGTTCAGTCCAATTGGAGAGCGGAAAAACCCTGACCGATTCGCCACGGTCAATTTGGGCATTATAAATTTGCCACAGTTCAGGCCGTTGTTGCTTTGGGTTCCACTGGTGGTTGGCATCCCTAACCGAAAACACCCTTTCTTTGGCGCGCGACTTTTCCTCATCACGGCGTGCGCCACCCAGGGCCGCATCAAAACTGTACTGATTCACGGCTTGTTTCAATGCTTCGGTTTTCATCAGGTCGTTATACTTGACCGAACCTGATTCGATAGGGTGTATGACCGCTGCCAGCGCTTCCTGGTTGATGTGGACTATTAGCTTAAGCCCCAAACTGGTAATCAGGTTGTCCCGAAAACGTGCCATTTCGGCAAACTCCCAGGTAGTATCGATATGCAATAAGGTAAAAGGCAGATTGCCGGGCCAAAAAGCTTTTCTGGCCAGGTGCAGCATGACTGTCGAATCTTTACCAATGGAGTAAAACAGGCACGGCTTCTCAAAACAGGCGGCCACTTCCCGTATAATAAAGATGCTTTCAGCTTCCAACTGTTTTAAGTGCGTCAAATTCATGAGGCTTCCCTTGTTATTAACCGGTATTTCTCATTCCTGCTGCAATGGCATTGATGCTCCGTAACAAGGGCTTCAACCAAGGATTATCCTCAGTGTTTTCAAAATCCACAGACCGTGCCTGGCGTAACAAAAACACTTGCAAGTAATTGAGCGGCCCTAAATAAGCATCACGGCGGTGCAAGGAGCTGGCTAAAACCGGATTTTCCGCCAGTAATTGCTTGGTGTTGGCAATGGCTAAAATCCATTCCACGCAGCGTTGATGCTCACTGGCAATCAGGCCATAAATACGCTGGCCTGTGTCAGGGTCAACACACAAGCTGGCATATTCTTTGGCAATGCCCATATCAGATTTGCTCAGTGCCATTTGGGCATTGCTCAATAAATTGCGGAAAAACGGCCAGTCACGGTACATGGTTTGTAAGGTGGCCAAGCGTTCTGGTTTGCCTGCACACCAAGTCGCCAAGCTGAAACCAATGCCATACCAAGCCGGAAACGTCTGACGAGATTGCGCCCAAGCGAATACCCAGCCTATCGCGCGTACCGAATTTTTAGAGCGATCCTGCTTTTTGCGGTGCGAAGGCCGCGAGCCAATATTAAGCTGGCCGATTTCCCCCACCGGTGTGGCTTCGTAAAAATAATCTAAAAATCCTGGGGTGCGTTCGGTCAGGTCACGGTAACTTTGCTCGCCAATGTGCGCCAGATCATCCATGATGGCCAAATGTTCAGGCTCATCACGACGCACCGGTTGCACCAGGCTGAGGCTGGCTTTCATCAGTCCGGTAATACCCATCGTCAGTTCGTAGATGGCGGTTTCCATGTTGTTATAGCGGTAAAACAACACTTCGCCTTGCTCGGTAAATTTGATTTGCCCGCGCACCGTGTCGGGCGGCTGCGCCAAAATGGCTTCATGGGTAGGGCCGCCGCCACGCCCGACTGTACCGCCACGGCCATGAAACAACAGGCATTTAATACCGCGTGGCTCAGCCAGGGCGATAATTTTACGCTGTGCTTGCGACAGTCCCCACGCGGAAGCCAAAATACCGCCGTCTTTGCAGGAGTCTGAATAACCGAGCATGATTTCTTGGCGGTCACCCGATACGCGCAATAATTCACGGTAGGTCGGGGTGTCAAACAATTGGCTCAGCACGTTGTCAATGCGGTTTAAGTCATCAATGGTTTCAAATAACGGACTGACCCCGATGTGGCAATACCAACGTCCGCCCAAACGCCCGACTAAGCCATTTTGTGCCGCCAGCAGCATCACTTCCATAATATGGCTGGCGGCATGGGTCATGGAAATGACGTATTTCCCAAAACAACCGGCAGCAATTTCCCGGCGCATCATCGCCATCACCTCAAAACTGGCCAGGGTTTCACGGGTAGCAGCCGATAGGTTGGCACTGTCGTATAGCAAGCCGCCAGGCGTGGCGATGGCTTCACTGAGCAAGGCCAGACGCTGGTTTTCATCCAGGGCGCTATAATCCAGCCCCAACGAGGCCTGTAAAATATCAGCAACCGCGTCACTGTGGCGGGTGGATTCTTGCCGGACATCCAGCTGCATCAGATGAAAGCCAAAGGTTTCGGTCAGGCGGATTAAATCGTGCAGTTCCAAGTTGGCGATGTCGGTATCACCGTGGCTACGTAGCGCGGTGTCTATTAAATGTAAATCCGCCAGAAACTCGGCTACATTGGCATAACCGTAGTTATCGGGCAATACCGACTCGCCACGCAGACGTTGTTGTACCTGGGTTAAGCTGCGCCCCATGCGGTATTTCATGAGTGCCAGTTTGTGCCGGTAAGGTTCTTGCAAATAGGGTTTTTCCAGCTCAATAATCAACGCCCCCAATTTGCTACGGTCTGCTGTCAGACTGTTGATAAAATCATCTGATGGCTCACAAAAACCATAGGAATGCGAATATTCGCCGTGCAAAACCTCCAGCCGCCGTATGTATTCTTGCAACACGGTTTGTGCCTGTAAGCGTAAGGCCAGCACGGTGGTTTCTGGGGTGACATTGGGGTTGCCGTCACGGTCGCCGCCTATCCAGCTACCGTATTGCAAAAAGCTGGGGATACGCAGGGTAGCCGCAATGTCTTCGCCATACACATCAACCAACGAGCGTTCAAAATTGCGGTACACGCGTGCGGTGGCCTGGAACAGCGACAGCGGAAAATAAAACAAGCCCGCATCAATTTCATCGACGACGGTCATTTTTCGCCCACGCACTTCGTCAGTTTTCCACAGCAGTTGAATTTGTGCTTGCAAACGCTCAAGGCCTTCTTTACGCAGATAGCCTTTCAGGCGTTTATCGCTTAGTGATTCGTGGGTGACAAACACATTACGTAAGGCATTTTTTACTGTGCGGCGCTTGGCTTCGGTGGGGTGTGCGGTCATTACCGGCAAATACAGCAATTCATCCAGCAGCAACTGGAGCTTATCCGCCGTCACCCCTGAATCTTTGAGCGCCAACAAGGTGTCATGGAAGGAGTTGGGCCAATAATGCCCACCTTGCTCGGCTTGTCGCCGCCGTAAGTCCAAATAGTAGGATTCCTCGACGATATTGAGTAAGCTGAAATAATGGTTAAACACTCGCACCACGCCGCTGATCGCATCTACATTCAGCTTTTCTATACTGGTGCGTAATTGGTTCAGTTTGCTGGTATTACCATCGCTCACCCAACCGGCAAAGCGGTTTTGCAGTTGATCAACGGTGGCGCTAATTTCAGGGTGGGTTTGATCGTTCAAAACCCGCGTTAATACCGAGCCCAAAAGGCGGTTTGAACGGCTTAAGTCGTTGTCGTTATAGGAGGTTGTCATAGTGGATTATCTTTGTAAGGTTAGCGATTTAAATTTCTAAGGCCACAAACGGGCGCTCAGGTAACGACAAAGCGGCACGTTGTTCGGTCAGCAACTTAAATTGGCATATCTGTGGGTCGTAGCCAAACACTTCACCGGTTTCAATCTTATAAACCCAGCCGTGTAATTTAATTGTACCTTGCGATAGACCCGATGCAACCACAGGATGGGTGCGTAGGTTTTCCATCTGCATCAGCACGTTTTCTTGGGTAGCCACATTGAGTAATGCCGCATCGCCCAGATGGGCATATTTATCACGCACAATACGGCGAGTGGATTCTGCATGGTGCAGCCATTGGCTTAAGGCGGGAAAGTCGGTTTGTGCAGGCGGCGCAAGCAGGCCTTTCATGGCGCCGCAATGGCTGTGGCCACAGACGATAATATCTTTAACACCCAAGCCTGCGACAGCAAATTCAATCGTCGCCGCCTCGCCGCCTTGCAATGCCCCGTAAGGTGGCACCAAATTACCGGCATTGCGTAAGATGAATAATTCGCCAGGCTCGGTTTGGGTGAGTAAGTTGGGGTTAATGCGTGAGTCGGAACAGGTAATGAACAAAACCTCCGGTGTTTGGCCTTCCGACAGGCGTTCGAACAATTCGCGTTGTGAGCCGAAAACCGTGGTTTGATAATGTTGCAGGCCTTGTAGTAACTTTTGCATGACATGTCCTGGTAGTTAAATGACTTGATAACAGTGTACACGGTCATTTATTTATTGAAAAATAGAATGTTTAGAAGAATACTATCGTAAATTACGAACTATTGGCCTACTATGCAGCGCATCAATTATCAACATCTGTTTTATTTCTGGCATGTCGTCACCGAAGGCAGCATTACTGCGGCTTGTGAAAAGCTGCATCTCGCCCAGCCGACCATCAGTGGGCAGTTGACAGTATTTGAGCAGGCGATAGGCGAAAAATTATTCTATAAACAAGGCCGTAAACTGCAATTGACCGATACCGGACGCATTGTTTTTCATTATGCTGAGGAGATTTTTGCTTTAGGGCGTGAGTTGGGCAATACCTTAAAAGGCTTGCCGACTGGCAGGGCATTACGCTTAAGTATTGGTATTGCCGATGCGTTGCCCAAATTGGTGGTTTATCGGTTGATGCAGCCGGTGTTCCAACTGCCGGAACCTGTGCAAATTTTCTGTTATGAAGATAAGGTGGAACGTTTGTTGACTGATGTGTCACTGCAAAGTATTGATCTGGTGCTGTCCGATACACCGCTTACCTCTAACAGCAATGCCAATGTATTCAACCATCTATTGGGTGAGTCTTCGGTGACGGTGTTTGCAACTGCTGAATTGGCAGCCATTTATCGCCCCAATTTTCCGCGTTCTTTAAGTGGCGCGCCGTTTTTGCTGCCCACCAGCAATACGGCACTGCGCCGATCTTTAGACCAGTGGTTTGACAGCGAAAGCATCCGACCCAACATTCAGGCCGAAATTGAGGACAGCGCGTTAATAAAAACCTTTGGCAAAGGCGGCATGGGGCTGTTTGTTGCGCCCACCACGGTTGAGGCGGAAATTCAACGCCAGTATGTGGTGGAAGTGGTGGGGAGAATTGCGGCGGTCAAAGAGCGTTTTTACGCAATTACGGTACGTAGGCAACTTAAGCATCCGGCGGTGACGGCTATTTTGGATAATGCGCGGGATAATGTGTTTTGATCTCTCATGTTCAGTTGACAAGTCGCCTATTAATTTAACGGATCATGCTCTTTATTTTTTCTCGGTGACTCATCGGTCTCTACAAAGGCTTGATCAGTTTTTGAATGAGTGGTATGGGGACTGGATGTTGCTTGTGCTTCTTTATAAATATTAGGCACTTCACCCGGCTCGTCAGCTAACCAATCCTCCCATTCATCCTCATTAAGCGTATCGGCTATTTCAGAGAAAAACATATCTTGGCTGCCATCATCAGTTTCAAGCCAGGTATTGGCTTGGGCTGCATTTGAAGATTCGTGGCCGAAGTTATAATCCAGAGTTTGTACAGCACGCCGCGTGGTTTTTGAGACTCTTTTTAATTCCAGCAGCAATTCGCGTTGCCTTATTTGTAATTCTCGAATAGCTGTTTGTAGGTTGTTTAGTGCAAAACCAAGATAAATGAATAGCCCAGAAAAAACAAACCAACTGATTTCACTTAAAAACATGCCAAACATGGGTTCGGTAAGGCGTAAAACAATTAATCCGATACCAATCAATATCCAGTGCATAACTACCCCATAAAATCGCGCCTAATAGGGTCAATTATTTCAGGTTTTCTGTACAATTATCAAATTATTTTTATAGCGCTGTAATCTTTTTGCAAAAACGATGAGTTCGTGAGGAAAGGGGTTTGTGATCCGCGTAAAAGTTAAGGGTGACAGATATGTCGCGGTGAGAAGTTTAACCCCGCCTTGTGAATGGGGAGTAATGTTTAACGGAAAGAAATAAAAGAAAGAGTCAGTCTATAAGCCGGGTTTTGTCGCGAGCAGCCATTCATCTAGGCCGAAAGTCACCCTTCGGCTCAAGCAATCTACCCAGGAACCGCGCGGGCCACGCGTCTGTCCCTCTATTTGATCTTGCTCCGGGTGGGGTTTACCATGCCACCGCTGTTACCAGTTGCGCGGTGCGCTCTTACCGCACCTTTTCACCCTTACCCAGCCCCTGAATTATCTATCTTGTGTTTAAACACAAATAGACAAAAAATTCAGAGGCTAGGCGGTTTATTTTCTGTGGCACTTGCCGTAAGCTCACGCTTCCCAGGTATTACCTGGCACCCTGCCCATTGGAGCCCGGACTTTCCTCTACCGTTATCTTGCGATAGCAATAGCGACTGCTCAACCGACTCTTTCTGGTGTCATTATAACTTACATTTGGCTGATTGCGTAATTCATAATTCTCAATAAAATAGTATCTATTCGCCCCCCCTTTAAAAAAGGGGAATTGATGGATGGAAAGTATTTTAAAATATCAGATTACATAATTAACGGTGATTTATAGAGAATAATACATCCCATTCCTGCTGTTAAATTAATGTAGAGACGCAAGATTTTGCGTCTCTGTGGGGTAAGTTATTCGTAGGAAATCAAGCTGTGGAACCTCCAAAAAGCTACTGTTAAAATAGACCGTTGATGCTTATCATTTTTGGGGCTTGGTATTAGAGTCATTTTTAAAAATACGGAAAATACTGCGATTTAATTGCTCTTGTGAGCGCGTCAGCATGTCTTGCAGGCGTTTATTCTCAGTTTCCAAATGGCGGGCTTTCTTTTCTTCTTCGCGGATTCTGTCTTTTTGTTTTTGTTGGTCTTGTTGAAATTTTTCCGTTTGTTCTTTAAATTCATCAAGACTGCTGTCTTTTATGCGCATTGAGGCTTCAAAATCCGCTAATAATTTTTCCAGGCTGCTGATTTTAGCTTCTTTGTCTTGCACTTCGCGCTTGGATTTTTGGGCGTTTTCCAGGGCAATTTGCATTTGGTCATTACGAGAGCGCAAAATAACCTCCGAAGAATAGTTGCCTAATTCATCACTGCTGATGTCTTCATTGATCTGTGCGGCATTAATGAGTTCGCACAGCAATTCCAAATCTTCTCTGGCTCTACGTGCAGGTTTAGAGCGGCCTTCTTTATCGGTAATAATTTCCCGTGAATCGCAATACGGTTCAAAAGGGAAATCTGATGCCAGTAAGTCAGATACTTCATCACGCCGCCATACACAAGACAGGCAAAAATAAATGATCAAAACAAACAAGCCATTGTTACGGTTAGCGCCCATTAACACCGTGGTAAAGTTGGCATCCATGGTCAGTACATGATCGACAATTTGTTGGATGCGTTCCGGATGGGCCGGATTAGCCTTGGCAGTAAAATCTTCGCGTTTATAGTCATGCGCTAAAGGCATGAGCACATCTTTTTGCCAAAGCTGACTTTTGTTAGCGTATTTACCGCGTTCTTTGATGGCGGCAATAAAGCCGTTGAGAAAAATTTGGCTGCGAATTAAGGTGGATAACTCATGAAAAATACGCTCTCGGCTGGACTTTTCTAAATAGAATTCACTGTGATTACTGGACGGGCTTTCTTTGTTGAGATACTGTTTTCTTAAATATAAGCCACGGATAAAAAACATGTACAGGACTAAAATGCCCAGCCCAAAAATATCGGTAGCCTGACTCCATTGTTTGAATACACGATACCGGGAAATGGCAACATTTTGCAGCTTGCTGATGATACTGGCTTCATTTTCGGTTTCTTTGTGTTCAATCAATACCCGATCCAGCACCACTTCATAAATTCGCGATACCACAACATGGTTGGCTTCTACGCGTTCAACATCAAAAATAAATTCGCGCAATTGAATGCGGTCGCCTTTGCCAAGCTTGCCTAATTCGCGCAATGGTTTGCCGCGCGCATCTTTAAGCAATAAAGATACCGGTTCTTCGTAAGTGCGGCGTTTCCAGAGAAATTCCAGTTTGTAATAACCATCGCTGCGTTTGGATAAGCGCACCATATCCGCATCTTCAAACTCTACGGATTCAACCCGTTCCGGTGCGTAGAAAGGCGTTACGCGTCCACCGCCTAAAGGCGCTGGTGGTGTTTGCGTTACGCGTCCATCGGGTTCGGTTGAGTTTGACGACACATGGCCGTAGCCTAAGCCTACGTCGATCCAACGAAAGTGATCGGGCAGCAGCACATCTTCTTCCGATAATTTGGCCATGATGTTAGCAGGGCGAGGATCACCGTGTATCAAACCTTTGGTATGTAATGCGCTTAAGCCTAAAGTGAGCGTCCGTGCTAATGACAGCCAGGTAATGGGGCGCCAGCTTGATAATAACCTTGCATCGGACATGGGGCTGTTTTCAGCGCCAGGATCAGGGGGAGCGGTGGTGTCATCGTCCAGTAAGCCGGTCAGTAAGCGTTCCATATCCGAAGTCATCCAGCTATAAAGACAAATCGGCAGATTAAACCACCAGCCTCCAACATCTTTGCGGGTATAAGCTTCTTCTATAATACTGCGTCCTAGGCTACGTAATTTGCTGGCTGATTTTTGAGCATTAATTTCTGCTTCTTCGTGGGCTTTTCGGTTTTTTTGTTTACGTTTACGTAAGTCGGGCAGGTATAACAAGGTTTCTAAGGTATCACTTCTGTCTACCGCGCGATTTTCAATATCCAGACTGGTAAAACGATCAATTTCCGCGTATAGATCTTTGGGTTCATAACCTACCTGATGTAAATAATTGGCAAATTCCAGCGGCCATGCCTGTTTTTCTGATACCAGTGCCAAGCTGTATTTTGCATTAGGCGACAAGTAAAAGCCGACATAGCACGGGCTGCGATCGCCGCCAGGAATGGTGGCATGATAATTCGGTTTTCCAGGGCGTAGCATACATTTTGCACCCCCTAATCCCGAAAGATCGGCGGCTTTTTCGGCTTGTATGCCTTCATGATAGGAAATTTCTGCGATATGGAAATTTAACAGTTCATCCAGTTGCAGCAAACGTGGAATACGAATCGCATCGGCACTGTTTAAGCCATCTTCTTTAATCTTTTTGGCCGAGCCTGCATAGAGAATAATCCCCATAGTACCTTCGGCAATTGGGCCTATAAACTCCCCACTGTCTTTATCAACAAACAACGCAGTGCCTTGAAAAATTTCAATTTGCTCTGCGAGCTGAATGCTTTCGGTAAGCTCCATCAAGCGTTTGTCGCTTTGTGACACGACTTTTGGCTTTAATGCACTGGCGTCGTCTTTGGCCGTAACGGCATCTTTAGTATCTTGAAATCTGTGCTTTGTAGACAAGGGCTTCTCCCAAATTTGAAACTTTATGAGCCACATGGATGCCTTTTATCTCTAGGCATAATGTGAGGGGCGGGTGCGGGATATTTTAAAATATACTTTTTTAAAAATTCTAGATAATACCTTCTCAAATTTTAAAAATATCAGTAATACAATTACCTAGCAACTTATTTGCCATATAAAAATTATATTTCTAACGGCCTGTTTTAATAAAGAAATAACCAAGTGACAATAAAGCTCGCCAACAATAACGTAAATTATTCTGACAAAAGTATCATAAAAAATACAAAATAAATACTTTGAACGTTGTTAATTGTAACCAATTGATAAGTGAATCATTTAATTTTAATAATTTCAGGGTATACCCATAAATCGGCAAATTTAGTCTATGTAAAAATAGGTTATAGCTTCTATACAGAGAGGTATTGACCAGCTGTCATTTTTTTTTACACAGTCATCGTCACTGCAATAACTATGACGCGCGGTTCCGCCAAGGTCTTATATTAAAACTCGTTTCCCAGAACAAGATTATTGAAAAATCGTGCCAATTTAAGGCTTAACGCGGTGCAATTGTTTAAATACGGTTAATTTCCTGTTGATTAATACAGTGTATTATTGCAAACTTGCCGGTAGGCATTTGGTTCAATACTGGGAGATAAATTATGAAGATAATCACGGCTATCATCAAACCATTCAAAATGGATGATGTGCGCGAAGCGTTATCTGAGATTGGCATTGCCGGTGTAACGGCAACTGAAGTTAAAGGTTTTGGCCGACAAAAAGGCCACACCGAGCTGTACAGAGGGGCGGAATATGTAGTCGATTTTTTGCCCAAGGTTAAGCTGGAAATTGCAATTGCCGATCACATGGTGGATAAAGCCATTGAAGCCATTGTTAACGCTGCCAGCACCGGAAAAATTGGCGATGGTAAAATATTTGTAACCAACTTGGAACAAATTGTCCGTATCAGAACTGGCGAAACAGGCGAGGATGCCATTTAACGTCCCCTACAATAATTATAATAAAATCATGTCAAAAATAAACTCTAAGCTTTTAGTGAGCTTGTTTTTGCTGCCAGAATTTGCACAGGCGGCAGAATTAAATCAGGCTAATACTGCCTGGATTTTAACATCGACAACCCTGGTGTTGTTTATGACTATTCCAGGTTTATCGTTATTTTATGCGGGGTTGGTGCGCAGTAAAAACGTCTTGTCGGTACTTATGCAATGTTTTGCTATCACCTGCTTGGTGTCTATACTTTGGCTGGCAGGCGGTTACAGCTTTATTTTTGCCAATGGTGGCGAGCTGCAAAAATATATTGGTGGTGCGGCAAAAGTATTTTTGCCCGGTATAACTACAGGCTCATTAACAGGCGACATCCCTGAAAGTGTGTACTTTATGTTTCAAATGACCTTCGCTATTATCACGCCCGCCTTGATTGTTGGCGCGTTTGCCGAACGGATGAAGTTTTCGGCGATGTTGTGGTTCAGTGGGTTATGGTTAATGATTGTGTATGTGCCGGTTTGCCATTGGATTTGGGGTGGTGGTTGGTTAGCCGATTTGGGTGCGATGGATTTTGCTGGCGGCATTGTTATCCATGTTAATGCGGGCGTTGCTGCATTGGTGTCTGCCTTAGTTATCGGTAAAAGAAAAGGTTTTCCGACTACTGCCATGCCACCCCATAACATGACAATGGTGGTGACAGGTGCAGGTATGTTATGGGTAGGTTGGTTTGGTTTTAATGCCGGTAGTGCGTTAACGTCAGACGGACGCGCTGGTATGGCCATGTTGGCGACCCATATTGGCGCAGCTTCCGGCGCTTTAACCTGGATGTTTATTGAATGGCTGCGCTATGGCAAGCCTAGTGTATTAGGTATTGTGACCGGTATGGTGGCAGGATTAGGCACGATAACACCGGCTTCAGGTTTTGTAGGGCCGATCGGTGCATTAGTAATAGGCGTTACCGCAGGCATCGTGTGTTTTTACGCCACACAAATTGTTAAACGCAAGTTAATAATCGATGACTCGCTCGATGTATTTCCCGTCCACGGTATTGGCGGTATCACCGGGTCTTTGTTGACAGGCGTATTTGCCGCCAGCAGTTTGGGAGGTTTAGGTTTGGCGGAAGGCGTCACTATAGCGCATCAAGTGGGTGTGCAAGCGCTGGCCGTTGTTGTTACCATTGTTTGGAGTGCATTGTTCAGTTACGTTATTTTAAAGTGTTTGGACAAGCTTATCGGATTGCGTGTGACTGTGGACGAAGAAGTGCAAGGGCTTGATACTGTATTGCATGAAGAAACTGGCTATCTCGATTTATAAGATGGCTGTATAAGGCTAATGTAAAAAGGCGGCTTCTCAACACGGAGAGGCTGCCTTTTTTGTTTGCAGGTGGTGCAGGTATTTAAAAGCGGATGAGGTCTCATGGGTAATATTGGCTCAATCAAAACCAGCTAGCTAAGCTTTTTCGTGTCTTTCGTACCGCTTAAAAGCGCCTACTTTTGGTTTTCGTAGACAATCTGTAATATCAGTTATTCAAATGATCAAGGTGGGGCGAGGTAGTATGGAAATTCCAAGCATAGCATCTAAAATCATCAAGATTTTTGCCATTATTATTGCAGTGGTTGCGCTCTATGGGTTAATGGGTTTTGTGATACTCCCCAAAATCCTCACGGCAAAATTGCCGGATATTATTCACCAGCAAACCGGCAGGAAAGCATCCATTGCTAAAATTGCCTTTAATCCGTTTAATTTGCGATGTCGTTTGCAAGGCTTCAACATACAAGAAAAAAATGGCTCGCCCTTTGTCAGCTTCGACAGTTTCGCCACCAAAATTAACGCCTGGCAATCCATTAAACTAAAAGCATTAGCCATAGAAGAAGTCACGTTAACCAAGCCGTTTGTCCATATTGCCCGATTAAAAAACGACGGCTTTAATTTTGCCGACATTTCCAAAAATAAACCCGAAAAGAAAAAGTCGGACAGCAAAATTTTTCCGGTCAATATTAACAAAATAGCCATTATTGATGGCAAGGTGTTTTGGGAAGATCATCATCTGGATAAATCCGTCCAAGAAAAAATTAATCCTATTAATCTTAATATTGATAACTTTACTACCCATGCCGATCATGAATCTAAACTGGGTATTACACTGGTTTTAAATTCGGGTGGCAAATTGGAGTGGAAAGGTGAAATTGGCGTTAACCCGATTGCATCGCATGGGCAAATTAAGCTCGATAAAATTAAATTACCCGTTCTGCTGGCGCTAGCGTTGCCCAACAAACCCGCTTTTGATTTACAAGGCTATGAGCTGTTCAGTGCTGATTATAAACTCAATTACATCAAAGACAGCTTAAAGCTGACGCTCAGCAAGAGCAAGCTTGATCTGCGTGATGTGAAGTTTTCTAAAAAAGTCCCGAACCCTATCGTTATTAATATTCCAAGCTTAACCTTGGCTGCTGATTACAGCATTGACCAGACAAAAAATCATTTAAAGCTTAATACCGATAAACTCAAATTAGCCATTCAGGACTTTCAGTACGAACAAAAAGGCCAGACGGCGCTGTTGCTAAAAATTCTCGACATTACCCACGAAGCTAATATCGTTGTCAGCAAGGTCGAAAACGTGCTGCAAGTGACCACTAGCAAAGATAAAATGGCGGTGCGCGAGCTGTATTTTGCACAACAAGGCGCTGATAAGAAAATCATTAAAGTATCTAGCTTGTCACAGAAAACCGATTTTAAGCTTAATAAAACGGATAAAAGCTTAGACATCAGCACCGCTAAAAGTAACATTGAGATACGCGATCTGAGTTTTGACCAGCACGGTGACACAATCCGGCGTATTGAAATTCCGGTTATTAGCCACGAAGCGGATATTCAATATCATCAAACCGACAATAATTTGCAAATAACCAGCAATAAAGACAAATTGGATGTACGTGATATCCATATTGAAGAACAAGGCGCTAATAAAAGGTTAATTAACATTCCGATCTTTAGCCATCAAACCGATATTAAATATAGCCAGAACGACAAAGGCTTGCAGGTAAATGTCAATAAAGCCAAGCTGGATATCAGCAATTTTGATTTTAAAGACAGTGGCCAACATAAAATGGCGGTAAAAATACCCAGTTTTAGCCATGAAACCGATATGCAGTTTAATTTTGCGGATAAAATCTGGCAAGTGGCTGCCAATAAAACCAAAATATCCAGCCGGAATATCCAGCTTTCGGGTATGGATATCGCGCCTATCCTGCTTAAAACAACTGAAATTGCGTTAGAGGCTGCCTATAAAACCGATAATAAAGATAACGGCTTTAATTTTGTTGCCAGCAAAGGCAGTGGCGCATTGCAAAAACTACAGTTGGATGATACCGACCACAAAACGACCCTGGCTAAAATCAGTGCTTTTGGGTTCAGTGGCTTAGGCGTTAATCTTAAAAACAAAGAGCTGGTCTTGGAATCGGTGAGCGGAAAAAATGCTGATTTTAAAGCCTGGCTTAATGCCGATAAAACCATTAACTATCAAACTTTATTCGTAACGCCTAAACATAGCACGCCACGCCGTGAATCCAAACCTGTTGCTGTGGTTAAAGCACAATCTGACTCGTCTTGGAAAATCAAAGTCGACAAACTTGCACTAACAGATTTTGGTGTGGACTTTGAAGATAAAAGCTTAGCAAAGCCCGTTACGATGAGTGCCAGACCTATTGATGTGCAGTTAAAAAACTTTACTAATAAAACCGGCGTTGCATTGCCATTGCAGTTGAGTGTGGGCATTAATAAAACCGGATCTATAAAAGTGGACGGCAATGCAACAATACAGCCTTTTTCTACCCAGTTAAAGGTAGCGGTCACTGATATCGCTTTGGAAAAGTTTCAGCCTTATGTCGATAAATTTGCCCGGTTGGACATTATTGAAGGTAATTTTAATGTCGATGGCAAGCTCGCGCTGGCTAAAAAAACCGACACTATGGATGTTAAATTTAAAGGCAATACCAATATTGCCAAGCTGTTAACGCGTGATCAGCTGGTTAATAAAGATTTTGTAAAATGGGAGAATGTGAGTTTAAAAAATATTGATGCGGATGTACTGGGCAATCGTTATATTGCCGACGCTTTAATTATGAATAAACCGTATGCTAGGGTGACGATTAGAAAGGACAAAACGGTAAATTTTAAAGATATACTGATTTCAGAGGGTAAAAAAATAGAAGTTGCCACTAAAAAAACCCTGGATAAAGCTGATATAAACCCCCGTAAACAGCCTTATTTCAAATTAAATACCGTTAAAATCATCGATGGCGCATCCGACTTTTCGGATTTTTCCTTGATTCTGCCATTTTCCGCACCCATTAAAAATCTTAACGGTGGAGCTAGCGGTATTTCTTCAGAACGAGTTTCTAAAATGACGCTTGCTTTGGAAGGTAACACTTTTGAATTATCGCCGGTAAACATCAAGGGT
Source organism: Crenothrix sp. (assembly GCF_043729335.1). Taxonomy (NCBI): domain Bacteria; kingdom Pseudomonadati; phylum Pseudomonadota; class Gammaproteobacteria; order Methylococcales; family Crenotrichaceae; genus Crenothrix; species Crenothrix sp. The sequence continues at coordinate 111,002 of NZ_JAYTLQ010000060.1, forward strand.
TCAATCAGTCCTTACTTGGGTAATTTTGATATTAAAATGAAATTTGATGGCATGCCCATGCCGTTGGTATCGCCTTACATGGTGCAATTTGCCGGCTATAAAGTCGAAAAAGGCAAGTTAACGCTGGGGCTGGAATATGCCATCGAAAATAAGCAGTTGGTTGCCGCGAACAATATTTTAATCGACCAGCTTGAACTGGGTGAAAAAGTTGAAAATCCCAATGCGGTGTCTTTACCTTTAAAATTGGCCGTAGCCCTATTAAAAGATTCCAGTGGCAAAATAAAAATTGATGTGCCGCTTACCGGTAGCCTAGAAGATCCTAAGTTCAGTATCAGTAAAATTCTAGGCGATGCTTTCCTTAATCTGCTGACTAAAGTTATTGCTTCGCCTTTTAATGCGATAGCCGGGTTAGCCGGTAGCAGTAATGCCGATTTAAGTATGGTTAGCTTTGCGCCAGGCACCGACATTTTAATGCCTGAAGAGATGAAAAAACTGGATAATATCGCTAAAGCACTTAAAGAACGGGCTAGTTTAAATATTGAAATCAAAGGTGCGGCATTTCAGGAACAGGATTGGCCTATGTTGCGCGAAGATGCTTTACATGCCCGACTAAAAGGTCTTAGGGCTAATGAAGTTAATAAGGGCAGCAGTAAAAAAACCTTATCGGAATATGTTTATCTGTCTGCTGATGACTATAACCGTTTACTAAGAGATGTGTTCATTGAGCAATATCCTCAACTGGGCAAAATATCCCTTTTTGGTACGCCAAAACTGATTGGTAATGAAGATGCCGATTTTTATGCCTTTGCCAAAAAGAAACTGTCAGAATCCATAGAACCCGATCTCAGACGTTTAAAAGATTTGGCTACCGACCGCGCCGAAGCCATCGCTAAATATTTGGTGCAAAAGACAGGCATACCCAATGAACGTATTTATATTTTGGATACAGTAGTTAATCCAGAGCGCAAAGACAAGGCGATAACCAGCCAGTTATCGTTAAATGCCAATTAATCAACTCGCTTAGGTTTGAGCATGAAAATCAGGTGTTTTTTTGCAATGTTGCTACTTACACCGGTTGGTTACAGCACAGAAAATACCGGAAAAATTTGTGTGCATATTGCTGAGCGCGGCGCGGAAACTGTCATTATTGGATACCGCTAGCGCTGAGTTTGGCGAAGTGCAGTTCTTCTCAAATACTCCGCCCAGTACTGATTAAGAACTGCACGACAACATAGAGCATCCTGCCCGTTCTCTTGCCCAATCCGGGCGCTTGGCCGCAAAAGCTTCATGCTCTGGTTGTTCATCATAGGGCTTGCGCAACAGTTCTAGCAGTTCATTAACCATAGAAAATTCGCCTTGTTCCGCTTTATCAATAGCCAACTGAGCTAAATAATTTCGTAGCACATATTTCGGATTGACGGCATGCATGGCTATTTTACGGTCATCATCATTAAATGGATTATCCCGCGCCCGTTGTATGTACCGGCGTAGCCAATCGCCCATATGCGCTATGTATGCGGAACTTAGTTGCTCGGGGGCATAGTAGCTAGAAAAAAGGGGCGCTAATAACTCATTGTCGGTTTTATTCAAAAAATCGGTATCAGTTTTAAGGTAAGCAAGCTGACGAAAAAATATAGTCATGTCGGTTTCATTCTGCTCTAAAAGCTTAAGCAGATCGGCACTGAGGTCATCATCAGTTTCGGCTTGGTAGTTCGGCAAACCTAATTTAGCAGCCATCATCGCTTGCCAGCCTTTTTCAAATGCCTTCACGTAAGCGTTTAAGGCATCTTGCAGCGGTTCTATGGCTTCAATTAGCGGATAGATGGCATTCGCCAATTGGGTAAGATTCCAGAAAGCGATTTGTGGCTGATGGCCATAGCGATAACGATGATCTCGGGCATCGGTGGTGTTTGGCGTCCAGTTGGGATCATAGTTTTCCAGCCATCCATACGGGCCATAATCGATGGTCAATCCCAATATTGACATATTATCGGTGTTCATAACGCCATGTACAAAACCCACGCGTTGCCAATGCACAATCATCTCAGCAGTTTTAATACAAATCTCACTAAACCACTGGCTATAAACGTCTGGTGCGCTAGTATCTAAATGTGGAAAATCGGTACGGATGGTGTAATCGGCCAGTTGTTTTAACAGGCTAATATCTTGCCTGGCAGTGCAGAGCTGGAAATGCCCAAAACGGGTAAACGAGGGCGCAACACGACACACGACCGCACCAGGCTCCGTTTTCGGATTGCCGTTATAGAACATATCGCGCAGCACTGATTCACCGGTTAACGTTAGGCTCAATGCGCGGGTAGTGGGTACGCCTAAATGGTACATGGCTTCGCTACACAAAAACTCACGTATTGAAGATCGCAATACCGCTAAGCCGTCGGCAGTGCGGGAATACGGCGTGGGGCCTGCGCCTTTGAGTTGCAGCGCCCAGCGCTCACCGCGTTGATTAATAATTTCGCCTAAATTAATAGCGCGACCATCACCCAGTTGTCCTGCCCAATTACCAAATTGATGGCCGCCGTAGCAAGTGGCGTAAGATTCCATGCCTGAAATAAGTTGGTTGCCGGCAAAGACTTGTGCGAAAAGCTCGGATTTGCAAGCTTCATCGGATAAATCCAGTAACTCAGCGACTTCTCGGCTATAAGCAATATTCTGTGGTCTGGTAACTGGGGTAGGCACAACGCGAGAGTAGCAAGCCCCCACAACTTGGCGGCGCGTGTTGGTAATTTCTGGATCAGCGGGTAATTCGCGGATAAAGCGATTATCAAAATGTAACTGATTTAGATCAAATAATTTTTGCGTGGAACTCATACATGTGGGTAATGTCCTTAAAACTAGAAATAGTTTAAATTGTATAGGGCTGTAGTGGTAATGATTCATTTGATTGCCCTCATTCCAACCTCCTCCCTCAGAGAAAGGGAGCACAGTGTTTTATTGCTCGATTATCCATAACAATATACCAGCTTGTTTTTAGTTGTCTTGCTTTAAATATCTTTTATTTTATGCATCATAAAATTTTAGTTTGATGGCTTATAACAAGATTACTTTACCATGGATTTAAATAGGACTAAAATAGTCCACATTAATCAGAGGTAGGGCATGTTACGCATCAGTAAGTTAACGGACTATGCCATTGTTATGTTAAGTGCTATGGCTAAAGATAAGGCGGAAATACACGCAGCAATGGAGATTGCGACCACAACCGGCATTGCGTTGCCGACGGTCAGCAAAATACTGAAGTTGTTGCTGAATGGCAAGGTGTTGGTGTCCACACGCGGTGCCAAAGGCGGCTATGTGTTGGCTAGGGAACCCGTCAGCATCACGGTTGCCGATGTGATCGCCGCGATGGAAGGGCCTATAGCTCTGACCGAATGCAGTATATCCCATGAGGGTTGTGAGCAATCTTCTGGGTGCGAGATTCGCGGTAACTGGAGCGTGATTAACCAGACCATCCAAAAAGCCCTGGAGTCCGTATCTTTAGCGGATATGACCCGAACTGCCGTACTGCCCGAAGAATTTCATATCCCCGTCGCCAGTTTATACCGAGAGCTGGGTCGATAATCCCGCCGTAAGCTTGATTATCCCCGCCACATTAGAGAGAGTTTTGTATGTCAGCCAGTACGCAAGAAATTAACAATCTGATCAACCAAGGTTACAAGCAGGGTTTTGTGACGGAACTGGAAACCGATACTTTTCCGGTCGGCCTGGATGAAGCGGTGATTCATAAGTTGTCTAAAGTCAAAAACGAGCCGGAGTTTATGCTGGAATACCGCCTGAAAGCGTTTCGGCATTGGCAGACCATGACCCCGCCTAAGTGGCAGTTTCTCAAGATTGAGCCGATTGATTATCAGGCGATCAGCTATTATTCTGCGCCCAAACGTAAGGAAGACGGCCCGAAAAGTTTGGATGAAATCGACCCGCAAGTCTTGGAAGCCTACAAAAAGCTCGGCATTCCGTTGGATGAGCAGGAGCGTTTGGCGGGTGTGGCGGTGGATGCGGTGTTTGACAGCGTGTCAGTGGCGACCACGTTTAAGGGTAAGCTGAAAGATGTCGGGGTTATTTTCTGCCCGATTTCCGAGGCCTTGCGTGACCATCCCGAATTGATCAAACAGTATCTTGGCTCGGTTGTGCCGCATACCGACAATTATTTTGCCGCCTTGAATGCGGCGGTGTTTACCGACGGCTCGTTTGTGTATATCCCCAAAGGCGTGCGCTGCCCGATGGAATTGTCCACCTATTTCCGCATCAATGCTGCCAACACCGGACAGTTTGAACGTACTTTGATTATTGCCGATGAAGGCAGTCATGTGTCGTATCTTGAAGGCTGTACTGCACCGATGCGCGATGAAAATCAGCTGCATGCGGCGGTGGTGGAATTAATCGCGCTGAAAGATGCGACCATTAAATATTCCACCGTGCAAAATTGGTATCCCGGCGACAAGAACGGTTTGGGCGGTATTTACAATTTTGTCACCAAGCGAGCGGATTGCCGTGGCGATAATTCCAAGGTGTCATGGACGCAGGTGGAAACCGGTTCGGCGATTACCTGGAAATACCCCAGCTGTATTTTGACCGGTGATAATGCGATTGGTGAATTCTATTCTGTGGCGCTGACAAATAATTATCAGCAAGCCGATACCGGCACCAAGATGATCCATATCGGCAAAAATACCCGCAGTACGATTGTATCGAAGGGGATTTCGGCGGGTAAGGCACAGAATACTTATCGCGGTTTGGTGAAGGTATTAAAGAGTGCGGAGAATGCCCGTAATTATACCCAGTGTGATTCTTTGTTGGTGGGTGATAAATGTGGGGCGCACACTTTTCCGTATATTGAGGTCAGGCAGCCGTCGGCGCAGGTGGAGCATGAGGCGACCACCTCTAAAATCAGTGAAGATCAGTTGTTTTTTTGTCAGCAACGTGGCTTATCGGCGGAAGATGCGGTATCGATGATTGTGAATGGTTTTTGCAAGGAAGTGTTTAAGGAATTGCCGATGGAGTTTGCAGTTGAGGCGCAGGCGTTGTTGGGGTTGAGTTTGGAAGGGTCGGTTGGTTAAAAAAATGAGCAATGATTTTCCTGAAAACCCGAATCAAAAGAACGAAGATGATTCAAATGATAACGTAAATACAAAAGTAGTTGTAATCATCGTCGGCATAATAGTTTTAATTGTCGTTAGTTTTTATTTCTTTAAGTTTCATTATGGTTTATCAGATAAAAATGAAGTTTGGGGGACATTCGGCGATTATTTTGGTGGAATACTTAATCCTGTTATTGCCGCATTTGCATTTTATTTAATAGCTAAAACTTATGAGTTGCAAAAAAGGGAATTAGAAGAAACCAGAAAGCTTTTGAAAGTATCATCTGATGCACAAGAAAAACAGGTAAAAGTAGCAGCATTAACAGCATTGATGAGCGCAAATACAGCAATGATTAGTATATTTCAGGCTGAAAAGTTAAGGTCTATTGAAATACCTTTCGATATGTTAGATATTATTGATGATGTAAATAATAGGTTTTTATTCAAAAATATATATGATAAGAACAATGTTGAAGATTTTATAAATCATCAGATGAAAACTGATAAGTATAAGAAAAATAATAATGAGAGTGTAAAGGAAGCCATTCTTGCATCTGTTAACTTAAATCTTTACGTACTGGAACATGACAATTTTAAAAAACAATTAATCAATATTTTAAAAAATGCAGGTAGCTAAATCCACTAAAAACTATGATAAATTTCAGTATTGTAGGTTGGGCTGACGCAAGGAAGCCCAGAGAATTAAGAGGAAATACTAATGAATCCGCAACTTGTCAATGAAATAACCCAATTACCGCCGGAAGCTCAACGAAAAATAGCCGATTTTGCGGCATTCCTAACGGCTCGTTATAAAGCCGCGAATCAGCCATCACCAGCTATAACAATTAGGTGATAAAACGGTTGATCCAAATGAGTTGTACGGTCTTTGGAAAGGCGAGCCGAGAACTTTAGAAGAGATTAGAAAATCAGCTTGGCAGCGTTCGGAAACAGAATAACTATCTTACATGCGATACCACCTTTTTATCTATGTCTAATATTTAATTTACACCGTTTTAAGCAATTACAAAACAATTGGAAATTACATGCTCAGTATTAAAAATTTAACCGTCAACGTTGGCGACAAACAAATTCTTAAAGGTATCAACCTTGAAATCAAAGCTGGCGAAATCCATGCCATCATGGGGCCGAATGGTTCCGGTAAAAGCACCTTGTCGCACGTCTTGTCAGGTAAGGCCGGTTACGAAGTGACCGGTGGTTCAGTAACTTACCAAGGCAAAGATTTGCTGGACATGCCCCCCGAAATCCGCGCCCGTGAAGGCGTATTCCTGGCCTTCCAGTATCCGGTGGAAATCCCCGGTGTCAGCAATATTTATTTGTTGAAAGCAGCGTTAAATGCCGTCCGTAAGCATCATGGCTTGTCGGAAGTGGATGCGATGGATTTTCTGACCTTGGTCAAGCACAAGGTAAAGCTGCTGGAGATGAACGAGAAATTCCTCTATCGTGCCGTTAACGAAGGTTTTTCCGGTGGCGAAAAAAAGCGTAATGAAATCCTGCAAATGGCCATTTTGGAACCCAAGTTATGCATATTGGATGAAACCGATTCCGGTCTGGATATTGATGCTTTGAAAGTGGTCGCCGATGGTGTCAACTCACTGCGCTCCAACGACCGTGGCTTTTTGATGATTACCCATTACCAACGCCTGCTCGATTATATCAAGCCGGATTATGTGCATGTGCTGGCCAACGGCAGGATTGTTAAGTCCGGTGGCCCCGAATTGGCCTTGGAACTGGAAGAAAAAGGTTACAGTTGGCTAGAAGGCCAGGTGGCAGCGTAATGAATGCAGTAACTACCAGCCGTTATGTGGCCGAATATGACACGCTAGCACCGACTTTGCCAGGGCAATCCTTGTCGTGGTTGCAGCAGTTAAGAAAAGATGCCTTGGCCAAATTTTCTGCAAACGGCTTCCCCTCTCCACGCGAAGAAGAATGGCGTTATACCAATGTTTCTGTACTGGAAAAAAAGTTATTTGCGCCATCGCTAAACCCATCAATCAGTCAAACCGATACTGAAGCACTAAAAGCGCAGCAACTGGATGATGCTTGGTCAATTGTACTGATTAATGGCCATTTTTCCGCACAGCATTCACGGCTTGATAGATTACCTGCTGGCGTCACCGTTACCAGCATGGCGGTTGCGTTGGGAGAAACACAAAAGCTTGCGTCTCTGCTTGAAACCCATTTGGGTCAGGTGGTAAAAAATAACGAACACAGTCTGGTTGCCTTCAATACTGCCTGGTTTACCGATGGCGTGTTAGTGCATGTGCCAGCCAAACAGATTTTAGCTAAGCCTATACAGATAGTGCATATTGTCACTGAAACTGATGCGATGGCGACTATGCGCAATCTCATTATTGTAGATGGCATGGCAGAAGCGCAAGTTATAGAGACATTTGTCGGTACAGACAACGCGTATTTAACCTCAGCGGTGACTGAAGTGTTTGTTGGCTCAAATGCCCATTTAACGCTGACTAAAATGCAGGTCGAATCTGAAAAAGCCTATCATTTTGGCGGTACGTATATTAAGCAAGCCAAAGATGCCCGTTTTACCCACCATAACTTTGCCTTTGGTGGCTTATTGGCACGTAGCGATATTCATACCGATTTGGATCAAGCCTCCGAGTGCGAGTTGAACGGTTTGTATCTGGGCATAAAACGCCAGCATATTGATAACCACACCCGCATCAATCACTTAAAGCCTTATGCAATTAGTCGGGAAATGTATAAAGGCGTGTTAGATGACCGCGCAAAAGGTGTGTTTCAAGGTCGAGTGATTGTGGCTGAAGACGCGCAAAAAACTGATTCGCAAATGAACAACCGAAACCTGTTGCTGTCAGATGATGCAGAAGCCGATACCAAGCCGCAACTGGAAATATACGCTGATGATGTCAAATGTGGACATGGGGTGACGGTTGGGCAGTTGGATGAGAAATCGATTTTCTATCTGCAATCGCGCAGTGTGGATGAAGAGACTGCCCGTAATATGCTGACTTTTGCTTTTGCTAATGAGATGGTCGATAAGATCAAGATCAAAAGCCTGCATGATAAGGTGTTGGAGCAAGTGTTGGTACGGTTTCCGCAGGAAGGGGTAGAGAAGGATTGGTTGTAGTTAGGTTCAGGGTACAAGGTTAAAGGTGAAATTTTTGTGCCTATAGAATATTTGCGACCTGAATGCTGAGGTTCGGCAATTGCGACAAGGTAATGACGTCGCCGCTGTAGAGCGTGGTTTTTTCGGCATACACTTCACCGTGTGGCTTGCGGTAAACCTCCAAACAGCTATCGTTTAGGTTTAGCAACCAGTATTCGGGGACATTATGCAATGCGTACAAGCGCAGCTTGTGGGTTTGGTCAAATTTGAACGAGCTGTCAGCGACTTCGATTAATAACAGGACATCATTGGCAACCGGATGACGCGAAGAATAATAATCGGCATTGGGCTTTAGCAGCATGAAATCAGGCTCTGGTTCAGACAAGTCGCCGAGTTGGAGCGGATTTTGCACGCTGGTAATAACCTCATCAGGAATTAATTTGGTTAACAATTTTACTAGGCGATTAATATGTCCAGCATGATTAAAGCCTATCGGTGCCATTTCTAAAATTTCTCCATCAATAAGTTCAATGTGGCTATTGGGGGGGAAAATATTAGCTTCGCCCATTCTTTGCCATTCATCAAGGTTGGTTAGGTGTTTGGTAGGATTAACAGTAGCCATAAGTGTAAGCAAATCTAATTAGAATCAATGGTAAATATAATGCGTTGCTCACGAATAAGCAACCTATCAAAAACACAATAATCAAACTATGACAACATTCCCTGTAGCAAAAATTCGTGCCGATTTTCCGATTTTAGCGGAAAAAATCCGTGGTAAAGACTTGGTCTATCTCGACAACGCCGCCAGCTGCCAAAAGCCCAATGCCGTTATCGATGCCATCAGCAACGTGTACAGACACGATTACGCCAATATCCATCGCGGTGTGCATACATTAAGTGTACGGGCGACCGACAAGTTTGAGGCGGCACGGGAAAAAGTACAGCGCTTTATCAACGCCGCAAGTAGCAAGGAAGTCATCTTTGTGCGCGGTGCAACCGAAGCCGTCAACCTGATTGCCCAAACCTATGGCAGGGCTAATATTAAAGCCGGTGATGAGATTGTCATTACCGCAATGGAACATCATTCCAATATTGTGCCTTGGCAAATGTTGTGCGAGCAAACCGGCGCAGTGCTGAAAGTCGCACCGATGAACCTGCAAGGCGAGCTGATCTACGAAGCTTTCGAAGCTTTATTGAATGACAAGACCAAGCTGGTGGCTGTCGTCCACATGTCCAATGCGTTGGGCACGGTTAATCCGGTCAAGCAGATGATTGATGCCGCCCACGCCAAAGGTATTCCGGTGATGCTGGATGGCGCACAGGCAATTCCACATATGGCCGTGGATGTGCAGGCGCTGGATTGCGATTTTTATGTGTTCTCTGGCCATAAGTTGTACGGGCCGTCTGGCATCGGTGTTATGTACGGCAAGCAGGCGTTGCTGGAAGCCATGCCGCCGTACCAAGGTGGTGGTGATATGATCAAGACCGTGACCTTTGAAAAAAGCCAGTATGCTGGTTTACCGCATAAGTTTGAGGCCGGTACGCCCAGTATTGCCGATGTGATCGGCTTGGGTGCGGCTATTGATTATCTGAATGATATCGGTATGGAGGCAATTGCGGCTTATGAAGCGGAATTACTGGCTTATGCCACCGAAAAGGCCGGCCAGATAAAAGGCCTTAGAATTATTGGTGAAGCAGCGGAAAAAGGAGCGATCTTATCTTTTGTGCTAGATCGGATTCATCCGCATGATATTGGTACGATGCTGGACAGCTTGGGGATTGCTATTAGGGCAGGGCATCATTGTGCTATGCCGGTCATGGATTTTTATAGCGTACCGGCGACGGCCAGAGCTTCGTTTGCCATGTATAATACTAGGCAAGAGATTGATGTGTTGACGGCGGGTATTGAAAATTTGATTGCGATGTTTGGCTAACGTAATGAGCTTAATACAATAAAGCATCACAGCGCTATTTAAAACTTAAAGAGAATTCCTAATGTTTGAAGACCTACGCGACCTCTACCAGGAAGTCATATTCGACCACAACCGTAACCCGCGCAATTTTCGCGTCATGGACAATGCTGACCGCAAGGTGGACGGCTTTAATCCCTTATGTGGCGACCGCCTGACGCTATTCTTAAAAATGGACGGCGATAAAATCACCGATGCCAGTTTTCAAGGTTCTGGCTGTGCCATCTCAACTGCATCGGTGTCCTTGATGACAGAGATTATTAAAGATAAAACCGAAGCTGAAGCGGATGCTTTGTTTAAGCTGTTCCACGAAATGACTACCGGAAAAGAAGAACATATCAATTTGGAAGCGGTGGGAAAACTAGCCGTTTTGGCCGGTGTACGCGAATATCCGGCACGGGTTAAATGTGCGACCTTGGCTTGGCACACCTTGGATGCGGCGTTAAAGAATGAAACGCAAGCCATCTCCACTGAATAAATGGGTGAGGGCTCACCGTATCAGGGTAAATTAGCGGTTTTGTACGAGGGTAACGGCGACTTGGCAGTTTTCCAGCAATTGGCAGGCCGTCTTGCTGTGCCATTAAAATACGCTGATGATCCTTTCAAGGCGGAAGATTTTTTCCTAACCTGGCGCGACAGTTGCCTAAAACTACTCGATAAAGAGCTGCTAAAAAAAGGCGGCTTAACCGTAGAGATTGAACCCCGCCCAGGCGAGCAACGTTCCTGGCCTGCACCTAAAGACGGTGCGTTGGCGCAAGCGGTGGGGCGAAAAACCAAAACCGTTATTGATGCGACAACAGGCTGGGGGCAAGATAGCCTGCATATTTTTCGCATGGGTTATAACGTGACGTGTATGGAGCGGTCGCCCATCATGGCAGAATTACTGACTGATGGCTTTATCCGCTTGGCGCAGCTGGATTGGATGCAACGCTTGCAATTACAGCCGCCACAGCTATTCACTGGTAATGCTATCGATTTGCTGGCAAATCTGGACAATGCGCCAGATTGCATCTATCTTGATCCCATGTTCCCCCCTAAACGCAAAAAATCCGCCTTGGCTAAAAAATCCATGACCGTATTGCGTGATTTATTGGGTGACGACCAAGACAAAGAACAATTGTTCGCGAGGGCGTTACAGGCAACTGGCAAACGGGTGGTGGTTAAAAGCCCCGACGATGCCGAAGCCTTAGGCGGTAAGCCGAATGAAAGTTATCATGGCAAATTATTACGTTATGATGTTTATTTTAAAGGGTGATTGATGTCTGATTGGGTAGATGCGGTGGCTGAAAATGCCTTGGCCAATGGCGAACATGTCGTTGTAGATGTTGACGGTACGGAAGTCGCTGTCTTTAAAGTTGATGGCGAATTTTATGCCATAGAAGATGTGTGTAGCCATGACAGGGCAGAGATTGCCAGTGGTGAACTGGAAGGTGATGTCATTGTGTGTCCAAGGCACGGCGCACGTTTTTGCGTCAAAACCGGCAAGGTATTGTGTGCCCCCGCTTACGAAGATATCGATTGCTTTCCGGTACGCATAGAAAAGGGTAAAGTGCAGGTTAGGGATGACCGTTGGGATTAATGCAGCCGAATTAAAGGATAATCGATCAGGGATATGAAATTACACGACGATAAACTCCGCGCCTTAGGCTTGGCGGTAATCCAGGTGGAAACCCAAGCGGTAGCGGCGCTGGCAGAGCGTATTAATGCTGAATTTGTCACTGCTTGCAAGTTGATGTTCAAGTGCTCAGGACGGGTGGTGGTGACCGGCATGGGCAAGTCTGGCCATATTGCTGGCAAAATTGCCGCTACCTTGGCCAGCACCGGCACACCGGCGTTTTTTGTGCATCCAGGCGAGGCCAGCCACGGCGATCTGGGCATGATAACTCAGCAGGATGTGGTGCTGGCGCTGTCCAATTCCGGCGAGACCGAAGAAATTGTCAAAATTCTGCCCATTATCAAACGCCTGGGTGTTCCCTTGATTGCTATGACCGGCAATCCGTTATCAACACTGGCTCAAGAAGCCACTGTGCATATCAATGTCAGTGTGGCGCAAGAAGCTTGTCCATTGGGGCTTGCGCCGACCTCCAGTACCACAGCTGCGTTAGTAATGGGTGATGCTCTAGCCGTCTCCTTGCTGGAAGCGCGTGGCTTTACCCGCGATGATTTTGCGCTGTCGCATCCTGGCGGCAGCCTGGGTAAGCGACTATTGCTCAGGGTTAGTGATATTATGCACGTTGGTCATCATATTCCAGTTGTGCCGGTGTCGGCGTTGATCAGTACCGCGTTGCTGGAAATGACCGAGAAAAAGCTGGGCATGACGGCGATTGTTGATACTGAACATCGAATGGTGGGTATCTTTACCGACGGTGACTTACGGCGTATGTTGGCAAAAAGCCTGGATATTCATCAAACCACGATTGCACAAGTGATGACTGCTGATTGTGCTGTTATCAGTGCGGATATTTTGGCGGCGGAAGCTATGCAGATTATGGAACGTAAAAAAATCAATGCGTTAATTGTTGTGGATGAAGAGCAACGCGCGGTAGGGGCGTTAAACATGCACGATTTAATTCGAGCAGGTATTATTTGATGATGACAATGGATGATTCGATAAAGGTGTCAGACAGCGTGCTTGAAAAAGCCAAACAACTGAAATTGCTGATTTTGGATGTAGACGGCGTATTAACCGATGGCCGCTTGTTTTTTGATAATCAAGGCAATGAATACAAATGCTTTCATGCACGCGATGGTCATGGCATTAAGCTGTTACGGCAAACTGGCGTGGAAGTCGCGGTGATTTCTGGCCGAAAATCCAACTCAGTCGCCTTACGCATGCAAAGTTTGGGTATTGAGCATGTCTACCAGGGTTTTGAAAATAAAATTGCCGCATTAGATGAAATTATTGAAAAAACAGGCATAATGCCGGAACAAATTGCCCACGTAGGTGATGATTTACTGGATTTGCCCATTATGAGCCGAGTAGGTCTGGCTATTGCGGTACATGACGCTAATTTTGCTGTTAGGCAACGGGCGGATTGGTGCACTACGTTGTCTGGCGGATTGGGTGCAGTGCGGGAAGTGTGTGATTTCATCATGCAGGCGCAAGGCCGTTTTGACGATGTGTTGAGCCAGTATTTGAAATGAGCTATTTGGAAGGCAGATACAATTATGTCATTGTCGCCGTCATTGCGTTGTTAAGTTGGTGGTTGGTTAAATTAACGATAATTGACTCCATCACTCCTCAGGAAGGAGTAATGCATAGCGCAGATTATTTCAGCAGCGGCTATACAAAATGGGAAATGGCCGAAACCGGCGAATTAAAAACCAAGTTATTGGCGGATAAGATGGTGCATTACAAGGACGATGGGACGATACATCTCGATAAGCCGGTGATGTCTTTCTATAATGCCAAAGCGCCGCCGTGGGTGATTCAATCAGAAACAGGTGTTGTTTCTGCCGATGGCAAAACAGTGTTTTTAAATGGCAAGGCAGTTGTTGACAGAGTCAAGGCCGAAGGTGTTACTCCCTTGACGATTAATACGTCGAATCTAAAAGTAAACCCAGAAATCAGTTATGCCGAAACAGCCGATTGGGCGGAGTTAATCAGCTTGCCGCAACGTACCACCGGTAAGGGCATGAAACTAAGTTATATTGAACCAATACGTGTGGAATTGCTCGCCAAAGTGCGGGGAAAATATGAGACAAAATAATAAGCTAGCCATTTTTTTCAGCATTATTTTATGTAATGGATTTTATGGTAATAATGTCAACGCCCTAGAAACTGATTCTGATCAACCCATAACGATTGACTCGAATACTGCGACCTATGATGACAAGACCGCGACCAGTATTTATACCGGCAATGTGATTTCCATACAGGGTAGTATTCACGTTAACTCTGATAAGTTGGTGGTTTATTTTAAGGATGGCGATGCCGAAAAGCTGGTATTTACCGGTAACCGGGCAAAGTTTAGACAAACCCCTAATGTGGGTAGTAAAGACATTACCGGTGAAGCTTTAACCGGCGAATATTATCCAAAGAAAAATCTATTGGTTTTAATTGATGAAGCCACTGTTTGGCAGGGTACTGGCGCTTATTCCAGTAAAATCATTGAATATGACAGCAAAAATGCCGTTGTTAAAGCCGGAGAAAAGTCATCTGATTCCAAGCGGGTACATGTTGTTTTGCAGCCCAAAGATAAAGATAAAACGCCAGATAAAGCTCAAGAGAAACCGGCTCCCTAAGTGACGACAAGACTTGCTGCAACACAATTAGTTAAGGCTTACAACAAGCGCAATGTTGTTGATGGCATTTCTTTGCAGATTGATACCGGCGAGGTGGTGGGCTTATTAGGTCCTAATGGTGCCGGAAAAACCACTGCTTTTTACATGCTGGTAGGACTAATTAAAGCAGATGCCGGTGAAATTTTGCTGAATGAGACTATAATTACTCATTATCCGATGCACATCAGGTCAGCTAATGGCATTGGTTATTTGCCGCAGGAACCTTCGGTATTTCGAAAACTAACGGTGGCCGATAATTTACGGGCGGTAATGCAAATTCGTTCTGATTTAAATGAGGGTCAGATTGAATTGGCAATTGAAGAGTTGCTGGAAGAATTTCATATTTCGCACTTACGACATCAGTTGGCATTGAGTTTATCCGGTGGTGAGCGACGGCGCGTTGAAATCGCCAGAGCCTTGGCAACGCATCCCCAGTTTATACTGCTGGATGAGCCTTTTGCCGGCGTTGATCCCATATCGGTAGAAGATATAAAAAAAATCATACAGCATCTGAAAGAACGCGGCATTGGTGTATTGATTACTGAGCATAATGTTAGAGAAACCTTGGCTATTTGCGATAGAGCCTATATCATCAACAATGGTAAAGTTATTGCTGAAGGTGGGGCTAGCGCCATTGTCGCTAACGAGGAAGTGCGCAAAGTGTACTTGGGTAATAACTTTAGTCTTTAAGTTGAAAGCGTTAAACATACTGATAACATAATGAAACAATCCCTACATCTACGCTTGGGTCAACAGCTGACCATGACGCCGCAACTCCAGCAGGCGATCAAATTGTTGCAGATGTCGACTTTGGATTTGCAGCAGGAAATTCAACAAGCACTTGATTCCAACATGATGTTGGAAATCGAAGAGGATGACAACACGTTTCAGATGGGAATGTCGGATCAGGTTAAAGCTGAGAATCCAGACACTCTGCTTACCGGTGAAGGTGGGCAAATGGATATTCCTGATGAGTTGCCAGTCGATTCTTCTTGGGAAGATACCTATGAGCAAGCTTTTGAAGCCGGCAATAATAATGCCGAAACTATTGAGTTTGAATCGCAGCGCAGTTGCGCAGCCACCTTACATGAACATTTGTTGTGGCAGTTAGCGCTAACACGGTTTTCAGAACGCGATCATGCTATTGCAATGGCTATTATTGATTCCATTGATAAAGATGGTTATTTAATGGCCTCTCCTGATGAAATTTATCAGGGTTTACAAAGCCAAATGGATGATATTGAGCTTGATGAAGTCAATGCTGTTTTGCACAGGATACAACAATTTGATCCTAACGGTGTGGCGGCACTTGATTTGAGCGATTGCTTGCGTTTGCAGCTATTGCAATGCTCCGATATAACGCCTTATAAAACGGAAGCATTGCTGGTTGTATCGCAATACTTGAATTTATTGGCCAGCCAAGATCGTACCAAATTGATGGCGGCTACCCGCTTGAATGAACGCCAGTTAAATGTCGTCGTGGCCTTGATCAGAAGCCTGGATCCTAAGCCGGGCGCCAAGATACATGAATCTGATTCTGAATATGTGATTCCGGATGTGTATGTTGTTAAGCACCAAGGTGTTTGGCAGGTAAGCCTTAATCCTGAAATAGCCCCTAAGCTGCGGGTTAATCCTTTCTATTCCACCCTCATTAAACGAGCCGATAACAGTAAAGACAATACGTGTATGAAAGACCATTTGCAAGAAGCACGGTGGTTTATTAAAAGTTTACACAGCCGTAACGATACGCTGCTGCGTGTTGCTCGTAGCATTGTGGCAAGGCAGCAGGATTTTCTTGAAAACGGTTCCATCGCCATGAAACCGATGGTATTGAAAGTGATTGCTGATGAGTTGGCACTGCATGAATCGACAATTTCCAGAGTAACGACACAAAAATTCATGCATACCCCAAATGGTATAGTAGAATTTAAATACTTTTTCTCCAGTCATGTTTCAACTGAAGAAGGGGGAGAGTGCTCATCTACAGCTATTAGGGCTATTATTAAGGAGCTAGTGAGCAACGAAAGTCCAGTAAAGCCCTTAAGCGATGATAAGATGGCGAAATTATTACAAGAAAAAGGCATTAACGTGGCTAGGAGAACGATTGCAAAATATCGCGAGGCGATGTTAATTGCTCCATCCAACGAGAGAAAGCGTATTTTGTAGTCTTAAATGCGTCTCAATTCATTAATATAAAGGAGAATATTCCATGCAAGTTAGCATTACAGGCCATCATCTTGAAGTAACCGAATCTTTGAAAGTTTATGTTGACGGGAAATTTGAAAAATTAGCGCGTCATTTCGATAATGTTACTGATGTGCATGTTATCTTGAGTGTAGAAAAGTTGGTTCAAAAAGCAGAGGCTACTCTGCAACTTAGCGGCGCTAAAATATTTGCCGAAGATCACCAAGAAGATATGTACGCCGCTATTGATGAAATGGTGGATAAATTAGATCGTCAGATTACCCGGCATAAAGAAAAAACCGGAAGTCATCGTTAATATTCTTAAATAGTGCAGGGCTCAAGATGCTTAGTGTCTTGAGCCCTCTTCAAAAAAATATGAAGCTCTTAATTGTTAGTGGTCTTTCCGGGTCAGGTAAAAGTATTGCTTTAGATACTTTAGAAGACTGTGGCTATTACTGCATTGATAATTTACCGGTGTTATTGCTGGAAGATTTTATCAACGATGTCATGTTGGCAGACAGCAAGACTTATGCGAAAACGGCTATTGGTATTGATGCCAGGAATCAAAGCGCTAGTTTGGCCAATTTTTCCGACTGCTTAAACTTGATACGCAGCAAAGGTATCCACTGCGAAATTATTTTCATGCAGGCTGATGAGTATGCGCTTTTAAAGCGATACAGTGAAACACGGCGAAAGCATCCGCTCACAGATGCCAAAATACCGTTAACAGAAGCGATAAAAATTGAAAAAGAGATGCTGAGTCCTGTTTCTAGGCATGCCAGTGTCGTGATTGATACCAGTCGTACCCACTATCACCAATTACGTGAACTGATCCGAGAACAGATTGGTGAGCGCAATATTCAACATATTTCTTTGCAGTTCCAATCGTTTGGTTTTAAGAATGGTGTGCCGTTAGATGCGGATTTTGTGTTTGATGCACGCAGTTTACCTAATCCGTATTGGATTCCTGAGTTGCGCATGTTTTCAGGAAAAGATCAGCCCGTTATCGATTTTCTTAAAGATCAGACGCTGGTAGAAGAGCTGCTTAAAGATATCAGCTCTTTCCTGTCACGTTGGATTCCCCGCTTTGAAATGGAAGGGCGAAGCTACCTTACTGTCGCCATAGGCTGTACGGGAGGGCAGCATCGCTCTGTTTATCTGGTAGAGAGTTTGGTCGAACAGTTTAAGAACTCATCGTCCAATGTGATTGTGCGGCACAGAGACGTCCATTAGCTTATACCCAGAGAAATGGGGTGCGGGAGCTTTTTAAAGTTTTCCTGGCCTTGAGTTTTAAATCCTTTGACAAAGATTGCTTGAAGCAAAATTTAAGATTTTTTGCCGCCATCTTCCGGTAACATGATATTAAGTTCTAAAGTTTCCTGGTGCTCATCCTGCTCAAAGTTGATAAAAATGGCATCCTGACTTACATTGGTATATTTACGGATAACATTCAGTAGTTCGTCTTGCAACTCAGGAAGATAAGAAGGTTGATGTTTTGATGTACGCTCATGGGCGACCAAAATTTGCAGCCTCTCCTTGGCTAGAGATGCTGAACTGGTCTTAGACGTTTTAAAATAATCCAGCAAACTCATTATTTACCTCCGAAAAGCTTTCCAAAAAATCCTTTTTTATCTTCGATAAATCGATGCGGCTTTTCTTCGCCCAAATAACGCGCAACTATATCGGCGTAGGCTTGTCCTGCGTCACTTTTCTCATCAAGAATAATGGGTATGCCCGCATTTGAGGCATTTAAAACTGATTTCGATTCCGGAATAACACCGAGCAGATGTAAAGACAAAATTTCCTGAACATCATCTACGCTCAACATTTCGCCTAATTTGACTCTTTCAGGGGAGTAGCGGGACAACAACAGATATTCTTTTATGGGTTCAAGGTTTTGTTCGGCACGACGGGATTTGCTAGACATTAATCCCAGCATACGGTCTGAGTCTCGTACTGAAGAAACTTCAGGGTTGGTAACCACAAACGCGTCATCAGCAAAATACATCGCCAAATGAGCACCTTTTTCAATGCCGGCTGGCGAGTCACAAACGATATATTTGAAAGTTTTGGATAATTCATCTAAAACTTTTTCGACGCCTTCTTTGCTGAGCGCATCTTTGTCGCGTGTTTGTGACGCAGGCAAGATATAAAGTTGGCCACAGTTTTTGTCTTTAATTAAAGCTTGGTTAAGGGTCGCTTCCCCGTTGACGACATTGATAAAGTCATAGACAACACGGCGCTCGCAGCCCATGATTAAGTCTAGGTTACGCAAGCCCACATCAAAATCGATGACGGCAGTTTTGTGGCCTTTTTTGGCTAAGCCCATGGCGATTGCTGCACTGGTGGTAGTTTTACCTACACCGCCTTTGCCTGATGTTACTACTATAATTCTTGCCAACGGGTGTTCCTCCAAGTAATACGGAATGGGTTTTAAAGTTCTTTAATGACTAGAGTATAGTCTTTTAGGTAAATATGTACGGGTTTGTTGTAAAATCCTTTGCCTAAATCTTCGCTAATTTTGTAATTTCCGGCAATAGAGATCAGTTCTGCCTGTAAATGAGTACAGAAGATACGCGCATGGGTATTGCCTTGTACGCCGGCCAATGCACGGCCTCGTAATGAGCCGTAAACGTGAATATTGCCTTCAGCCAAAATTTCCGCGCCCGCACTCACTTGTGCCAAAATAACCAGATCACCGTGTGAATAAATACGTTGGCCAGAACGGATAGGCTGTGTAATAACCATGGCCGTGGGTGGAGCGTCTTTTTTGGGGCTAATATCCGCTGCTGCAGCCGGTGTGGGTTTTTGAGCTTCTGTGCCGGTTGTGCGGTTGCTATTGGAATAAACAGGGATGCGTAATTCTAAAGAATCTTTGTTTTGTTGTTGACTGCCTCCCCGTATACCGATAGGTAGCAAACCATATTTTCGGGTTATTTCTGTAATGGCGGCGACATCAAGAGCAATATTTTGTTTGGTAATTTCTTTTAAGTCAATGACTACTGGCGAGTTTTTAAAAAATTCAGGCGCCAGTTTTATTTTTTCTTGGAGCTGTTGCTCAATCAGATGTAAATCATTACCTGATAAAATTAAAGTGGGCACAGAAAATGATCCACTTTTGAATTCTAAAACAGGGGGGTTGTAAGCTGTTGTTTGATCGCCTGTCGACATTCGCTCAATCTTCTCAGTTTGTATGGGTGGGATTCTAGCATTGCTCATTAAAAAAAGCATTGTTCAATATGCTAAATTTTGTATTTCAGCGTCCATCTAGGATGATGTTTTTAAAATAAAAAACAAAATCGTAAATAAAACTAATTGCTTTCTTTAATTCTAGATTAAGACGCTGAGTTTTTTGTTAAGTTTAGTGAAAATTGGCATTACGGCAAGTTTATATTGCTTACAGGAAGTTAGGTTTGTTTTTGTAGCGTGCTGCGTCGATTGCGGATAGGAAAGGTTTGATGTGCCTTGCAATTGTTGTTGTTTTCCTTTAATTTAGCCATATATCCGTAAAGGCTAGGGGTGCTTCATGAGGTGTTTTGAGGCTGAGAGAAACCCTTTGAACCTGACCCCGGTTAGTACCGGCGTAGGAAAGCCACAAGTTCCTGCGCCTTATTGTTTTATTGTTGGAGATAAACATGAGCGCTGTCATTAAAGAAGTAAAAGCTACTGAATCCAGTAGTGTAAAAATCGATTCTTATCCTGCATCAGAAAAAATTTATGTACAAGGCAACCGTCCTGACATTCAGGTGCCTATGCGTAAAATTACCTTGTCGGATACCCCTGTGCATTTTGGCACAGAGAAAAACCCACCACTCTATGTTTACGATACTTCCGGTGTCTATACTGACCCTAATGTGGCTATCGATTTAAAAAAAGGTTTGGGTTCTGTACGTTCCGCGTGGATTTTGGAACGTAATGACACTGAATTGCTGAGTGGCCCCAGTTCTGATTTTGGTCGTCAGCGCTTGGAAGATAAGGCGACAGCGCATCTGCGTTTTGAGCATATCGTCCAGCCGCGTCGTGCTAAATCTGGCCACAACGTATCGCAAATGCACTACGCGCGGAAAGGCATCATTACCCCAGAAATGGAATATATTGCTATCCGCGAAAACCAAAATATGGAATTGATGCGTGATTTATGGAAAGGTCAGCATCCAGGTCAATCGTTTGGTGCAGCGATTCCTGATGCCATCACCGCTGAATTTGTGCGCGATGAAGTCGCCAGAGGCCGCGCGATTATTCCGGCCAATATCAATCACCCTGAATTAGAACCGATGATTATCGGCCGTAATTTTTTGGTGAAAATTAACGGCAATTTGGGCAATTCTGCGGTAACGTCATCCATTGATGAAGAGGTGGAAAAAATGCTCTGGGGCATACGCTGGGGCGGCGATACCATTATGGATTTGTCGACCGGCAAAAATATCCACGAAACCCGTGAATGGATCTTGCGTAATTCTCCCGTACCGATTGGTACTGTGCCAATTTATCAGGCATTGGAAAAAGTGAATGGCAAAGCCGAAGAGCTGACCTGGGAAATGTACCGCGACACTTTAATTGAACAAGCTGAGCAGGGCGTGGATTACTTTACCATCCATGCCGGTGTGCGCTTGCATCATGTGCCATTAACCGCAAAGCGTATGACCGGTATTGTGTCGCGTGGCGGTTCTATTATGGCGAAATGGTGTTTGGCGCATCATACCGAAAGTTTCTTGTACACGCATTTTGAAGAAATTTGCGAAATCATGAAAGCTTATGACGTGTCGTTCTCTTTAGGAGATGGTTTACGCCCGGGTTCTATTTATGATGCCAACGATGCCGCGCAATTCGGTGAATTGGAAACGCTGGGAGAATTGACCAAAATCGCCTGGAAGCATGACGTACAAACCATGATTGAAGGCCCTGGCCATGTGCCATTGCACATGATTAAAGTCAACATGGAAAAGCAGTTGGAAGTGTGTGGTGAAGCACCGTTTTACACATTAGGCCCGCTGACCACCGATATTGCCCCAGGTTACGATCATATTACCTCGGCTATTGGTGCGGCCAATATTGGTTGGTACGGCTGCGCGATGCTGTGTTATGTCACCCAAAAAGAACATTTGGGCTTGCCTAACAAACAAGATGTCCGTGAAGGTATCGTGACGTATAAAATTGCTGCCCACGCCGCTGATTTGGCCAAAGGCCATCCTGGCGCACAGGCGCGTGATAACGCGATGTCCAAAGCTCGCTTTGAGTTCCGTTGGGAAGATCAGTTTAATATCGGTCTGGACCCTGAAAAAGCCCGTGAATTCCATGATGAAACGCTGCCTAAAGATTCAGCCAAAGTAGCGCACTTTTGCTCTATGTGTGGGCCGCATTTTTGCTCAATGAAAATCAGCCAAGACGTACGGGATTACGCCACTGCAAAAGGCATCGCTGATGAAAATGAAGCGTTGAAGCTGGGCATGGATGAGAAATCCAAGCAGTTTTTAGAAGAAGGTGCGGATATTTATCATAAAGTCTAAGGCCAAGGTAACTAGGCCGTTATATTTAAAGTATTAACCGACAACAGATAGCATCCTGCCTAAACGTGATGCTATCTGTTTTACCCGTCCAAAAAATCCACCATTTAGCATACGAGCCTTTTGCGAAGGCCCTATCGATTACTCCAGTGCCTGCTTTCGAAAAATTCAGTTGTATTTCTTAATGATTTAAATTAGCTATACTTACGTTTTATAGACGTATTTACCATTTAAATATACGCATTTAGTGCTTATTAAGGGAGATTGTAATGAAAAAATTAGTGAATAGTATCGCGGTGGGCGCTTTGTTAGTTGTGACGTTACCCGCAGTGGCGGTGACACCCGCAAAGCCTGCAAACCGCGCTGTTAATATCAATATAGGCAGTATTGGCGGTGCACTAGATGGTGCGGCTTTACGCGCTATTCGCCAAGTTGTTGGCTATGGTATCGCCAGTGGTGCTGTAGATACTTTTACAGTTTACAGCCCGAAGCAAGGTATTGTGCCCATAGAAGGTGGCTTGAGCGCGTGTGCTGAGGCTGGTTTTAGTGCAAGTCCTGCAAAATTTAATGCTTTTATTCAGGATTTAAAAACCATTAAATCAAAAGTAGGTACATTTTATACTGCTGTGCCAGCGATTAGCTGCGCTAGTGAAGAACTCATAGCGGTGTGTACTATGGACGTCCAATTGTGTCCGGATGGTTCTGCAGTTGGCCGCAAAGCGCCATCTTGTGCATTTTCGCCTTGTCCTCAGCCCTAAAAATTACAAGTAGCCTAGATGGCATCTTCGCAATCTAGGCTTTTAGGCTATTAAATTACATTCAAAACCTATTCACATGCCATTCTCAAATGGCTGTTATTCAAACTTGCACAGCCCGTGTTTAATGTTTTTAAAATAAATTCCCCTCATCTGATTTAAATGAGCATCAGTGCTGATTTGGTTATCATCTCTCCAGTTGTGTTATGTGCCTCACCGTACAGACTGAATTTTGCTGAACAAATACAATCGACTCAGTCAAAAAATAGTAGACAACTATAGGAAATGGGCCTTAATTTTGTTAGCCATAGTTCTCTATATCAGTTTATCGATAAAGAATAATTGAACATGATAAGTGAGATAAAAGACAATATATTAATCGTAGGCGCGGGTTTTGCTGGCGCGACCATTGCCCGCGAATTGGCTGACAGCGGCCGCTATAAAGTGCATATCATAGATCAGCGTAATCATATTGCAGGCAATGCTTATGATCCCATCAATGAAGCGCTTAAATTAAGGGTTCATCAATACGGGCCGCATATTTTCCATACCAATGACCAGCGTATTTTTGACCATTTGTCACGGTTTACGCAATGGATACCTTACCAGCACAAGGTGGAGGCATGGATAGATAAGGCAGGCTATGTGCCTTTACCCATTAACCGAACGACATTAAACACGCTTTACCATTGCCAACTAAAAGATGAGGCAGACGTTAAAAACTTTCTTGATACCCTTAAATGTCATCATCTGGCTCCTAAAAATGCCCAGGAAATCGCTGAAAATATCTACGGTGCGGAATTAACCCAATTGTTTTTTGGGCGCTATACCCAAAAAATGTGGTCGCTGAAGTTAAGCGAATTACCCACTGAGGTATTGGCGCGACTGCCGGTACGTTATGATGACAATCCCCATTATTTTAACGATGCCATACAAGCCATGCCAGCACAGGGTTACCTTCATTTATTTGAAAACATGCTGGATCATCCTGATATTTCGGTGAGCCTTTCTTGTACTTTTGAAAAAACCATGGAAAAAAATTACCAGCATATTTTTAATTCCATGCCTATCGATGTATATTTTGATGAAAAATATGGTGCCTTGCCTTACCGTTCCATACAATTTGTGCATGAAAGACTACAGGAGCATTACCAGCCCGTTCCGACGGTCAATTTTACCGATGAAGGCATGTATACGCGGCAGACGGATTGGCGTCTCTACCCGGGGTGTGACCTTGGGAAACGGAGCGAAATATTGATCACTAAAGAAATTCCTTGCAGTTACGAAGACAATAATTTTGAACGCTACTATCCGGTTAAAACCGTTGCGGGCGAACCGCAGAAAATATACAAACGCTACCGTGGCGAGGCCGAAAAATTAAACCATATGACGTTTATAGGCCGATGCGGACAGTATATTTATTATGATATGCATCAAGTGGTGGCAAACAGCTTAAAAATAGCCCGAAATTTTTTGGTAAGCTAGCCGTTTAATATCAAAGCAATATTAATCTTTTTTAATATGGATGATCCTGCCGCGGTTTTTTCAAGTTTTAAGCTCTCCAAAAGCTGCCAAACGTCCGTTGTCATTCCGGTCCGGAATGAATCTGAACATATTTTAAAAACCCTTACGGCCTTTGCCCGGCAAGTTGACCGGCATAAAAATCCCCTGGATCCTGAAAGCTTCGAGATACTGATGCTGGCGAATAATTGCACGGATGATTCTGTCGATATTATCAAAAAATTTCAGCAAGAAAATCTAACGCTGCCGCTTTACTTGGCTGAAATGGAGTTATCGGCTGAAGACGCCAACATAGGCTTCGTAAGACGATTGTTAATGAATGCCGCTTTCCATCGCCTCCGTAACAGCCCATTTGGCGATGGCGTGATGATGACCACCGACAGCGATACCGTTGTTGCCGACGATTGGATAGTTTCAAATTTAACAGAAATTAAAGCCGGTGCCGATGCGGTCGGCGGACGTATTATTATTGATAAGGCCGAATTAAAAAAAATGAACCGCTTGTGCCGGGAAATTCATTTAAAAGATGAGGAATATCGGCTTTTAATGGCAGAGATTGAAACCTTAATAGATGACTTGCCTTTTGACCATGCGCCACGTCACCACCAGCATTTTAACGGCAGCTTTGCAGTGACGACTCAAGCTTTTGAACAAGCCGGCGGCATTCCGGAAGTTAAATTCCTTGAAGACTGTGCTTTTTTTGATCGTTTGCAAAAAATGGATGCCAAGGTTCGCCACAGCCCGTTAGTGAAGGTCTATACCTCAGCGAGGCAAAACGGCCGCTGCGAAGTTGGATTGTCGTTTCAGATCAACTTATGGAAAACCCTAAGGCAAAGCGGTGAAGAGATTTTGGTGGAATCGGCACAATCCATTGTCAATCGGTTAAACGTTCAAAAAGAGTTAAGAACACTATGGCGCAGGTTTTGGGATGAAAACCCGATAGCTTTAAGCGCCGTACAAAAGGTTGCCAGCCAAATTTTAATTTCCGACCAATTCATACTCTATCAACTTGAAAAAAAACAACCTTTTGGTCTTTTTTACAGTGAAATTATTCAAGGGCAAGGTCTAAAGCCATTGCCTTTGGTATGCCTTAACCAAGCATTACAAGACCTTAGAATAGCAATAAAAAAAAGGCGCGGTTAATATTTCTCCCAAATATCAATCCGATAATGTTCATTTTCGGTTTTATGCCGGTTTAGCATTTTTCCCGTAATCAGTTGGGCAAAGGCATCATGCACTTCATCGCCGGTTTGTGGAAAGTCGTGCACGACCGGAAGCCAATGCACCAAGGCAATCTGGCCCTGGTCTTTCAACTGTAAATAGGCTTTTTCGATGGTGAGTTGCCAATCTTCTGCCGTGAAGAAATAACCTACTTCGGAAATGACTATCAAATCAAATTTTTCCAGCGGAAACGCTTGCGGCACGTTCATTTTCTGGAAACGCACCTGCGGCAGATAACTGCATCTTTTTTTGGCTTGCGCCAAGGCTTTGTCCGATACATCCACCGCTAAAAGCCGGGCACATTTTGCGGCCAGCTTTTCGGTAAACACGCCAATTGAACAGCCAATTTCAAAGGCATTATTATAATGGGCAGAGGGCAGGGCATTGAGTGTGGTGGTATATTTTTGGGCTTCATACTGGCTTTCGGTAAAATTCCATGGGTCGTCATTTGCCGAATAAATATCATCAAAGTAATGGTCAGCTAAAGTGTGTTTTAGGGTCATTAAGCGTTATTCAAAAAAAAAATTTCATAAGGGACTGCAAAACATTGCAACACATTGGGCGGGATGCGGAAACCCGCTGGATCATCGTCAATTAAATCAGTGATTTGTGAGGCATGGGCAATGATGGCTTGTTGCTTGGTTTTTAACACTGTCGTAATATCCAACCTAAACGCAGACACTTCCGATTTTAAGGGAGCATCAACAGGATTTTCAGTTGGGTAAAGCCAAATCGGATATTCAAACACAGTATGCTTTTTATTTTTAGCGGCTGCGATCAGTTCAAATGCCGCGCGGTGATCCGGATGCGGGTCGCGGCGCCACGGCACAAAAATAGATTGCGGCTTTACCGATGTCAGCAACTGTTTAACTCGCTTGGTTGCCTGCAAGAAGTTTTCTGAACTGCTAGTGGGTACTTGTCGGTCTGGAAACCGAAAAAAGCTAACGTTTTCTTGGGCTACGCCCAGCAAAGCCGCTGCTTTAAGCAATTCAGTTTCACGTAATGCCTGTAGTTTTTGCGGCGGAAATTTTTTGGAATTGGGATGTGATTGTGTGCCGTCGGATAACACTAAAATCGACACCGGCTGCTCATATTTGCGCAGCAGTGCTATCACGCCGCCACATCCCAAGCTTTCATCATCCGGGTGCGGGGCGACGATTAATGTGCTGCCAAAACAATTGACGAGATGCTCAGGTTTGAGGGGGATATTGTCAAGCTCAGTAAACGTTAACGCGTCCATAAGCTATCAACCCCTAGTTCAGACTGCAAAACATACTGTCCGACCTCTGCAAGCGCGGCATCCGGGGCGGGTTGCCTTAGGTAAATAGTCAGATCCCGAATAATGCGCCCAAAATGAAACGGGTGGTTTAAGCCTCGTGCGCCCACGGATTTTTCAGTTAAGCTCATGACCTTAATGCAAATATTTTCAATTTCGGTACGCATCATATTAGCATAGGCTAAATAAATATCGCTTTGGATAGCTGAAGGGTTATCCATAAAATCATCCATTTTTTCAGCCGCTGATTTAAGCCACAAATTGCCGGTTTCAATTAATATCGCCATCTCGCCTAAGCGCATTTTTTGATAAGGATCGTCTATGCGCTTAAGCATTTGTAAGTATTGGCGGGTTTGCTCAAAAAGTGCGACCGCCGCACCCAATTGGACAGCAGAAAAACGCACCGCACCACCAGAAAACCATGGCTGGCGATAATAATCGCCAGGGGAGCCGATAAGCTGTTTCTGGTCAATTTCAATACCGGTGAAATCTACCTTAAAGGATCGTGTGGCGCGCATGCCCATTGGGTTCCACCACGACGCATCGGTTTTAAGCTGAGTGGCAGTGAGCGGTACAATACACATCTGCCAACCCCCGTCGGGAAGCGCGGCGGTAACTAAGGGGTGGGTGACAAAATTAACCCCGCTCGCAAAGATTTTGCAGCCCTGCAACCGATATTTCCCATTTTTAAGGGGTAATAGCGTAACACCGTCAGCGGCTTGCGTGTTCCAAACCCCTGATAGACCACCATGGCTAACTTCAGCGGCAAGCCATTTTATGTGTTCATCAGAACCAAAAAGGTTTGTTAAAAGCAAGGCGTTTACATGGCCTTCGTAAATTCTGCCCATCACCAAGTTGCCGCGGCCAAGCTGCTTTAATATAAGCAAAAGTGCCTCATTGTTACCGAATTCCAAACCCAGTCCTATGCCGTTATATTGCTTTGGCAAGGCAGCCGTTAATAAATGCTGCTCAGTGATTTTCCGGAGCGTTTCGATGGGAAATTTTTCTATGCTATCGGTTGCCGCAGCTTCATCAAAAGCATCATCGGCTATTTTTTGGGCAGAACCCAGCAGCGCTTTTAACGAAAGCTTTTTAGATTTTTTTTCAGCACTGACAATTTTTGTTTTATCCGGCTGCATGTTTAATGCGCTAGCTTAAAAGTAGTCATAGATTAATCCTCCACCAAAAAGGCATCCGCCAACGGTTGATACAATTCGCGATTGCCGGCATCGTCGGCATAATCCCACAAACCGTTGTGACAATGCCGATTATCGTCCCAACCTGGGTGATTGACAATCGGATAAAGACAAAGTCCTTGAATAGGCACGTTATGCGATTGGGCAATTTTTGCCTGTTTTCTCATATATAAAAACCATTCAGGCCGCGCTTCATTTTCAATGCCGGTTTCCGCAATAAAAAGTGGTCGTTGGTAACGCTTATAAATAGATTCAAGTATTTCGTGAAAAGGCTGATAATTTTTATGATGCCGATAAATTCTACGTCCGCTAGGGTGGCGCCATTGATTATTAAAATAATAATTAATACCGATAATATCAAGATATTCGGGCATTCCGCCCAGTTCAGGTGCGAGTTTTCCGGTTAACATATCAAACACCTGGAACTGGCTTTCATGGTAATGTGCCGCGTCAATAATAGCCCGCTTATTGTTAGGTGAAGGCTCAATACGCACTGCGGGATCTGTTTGCACAAATCGCGTATCCGGGTATCGTTCACGAATGGCTTGGGTAGCCAAAATAGTTGCTTGAACCAGTTGGCGCTTCATTTCAAAACCGCGCCCCTTAGCAAAGGGATAGAACCCGCCCACGTCGCCTGCAATCCAAGAGAAAAATGATATTTCATTAGCCAGACAAATAATCAGCGGTTGGTTAATTTGATTTTTTAAAAATTGCGCAGTGGCTAAAGAAAACGCCACAAAGCGCTCGATAAATTCAGGTAAAAATATATTAATATCATCAGGATAGCCATAATGAAAAACATCCCAAATGATTTGAACGCCGGTTTTTTCTACCGCTTTTGCTTGGTTAATAAGGCTTGAAAAATCATACATAAACGGTGATTTTTCAATTAAATGCCAGCGTACGCCGTCGCGGGCAGTTTTTATACCCACATCTAAAAGTCTAAGATAATCCTGTTCCGCGAATTCATCATGACGACTGCCTTTAATGACATCAATGCGCCATTTTTTATAGTTATAGTGCGTCGAACATTCAAAACCGCCCATTAAATAACTCTTAAACATAATCAGTTTTTAACTCATGATTGTTATTAATATTAATTATTAATGACTGTAAATTTAGGATAATTTTTTAATAAATATATACAAGTAAACTAAATTAATATAGTGAAGCGCCATTGTAATAATGGTATTAAAAAAATAAAAAATAATCAACTAATATTTTTTATTGAGATACGTAATAACTATATTTAACTTATGTTAGATACCGTACAGATAAAAAAAAATTAAAGCTATATGGTTTAACTATATTAATCACTATATTTTATTACTACTAACTTTAATGAACGCAGGAGCAATGTCAATGAAGACTAATACCGTAAAAAAAATAAAAACAGTAGAAATTTCTCCTGATTATGCTATTGCTGCTTTAGAGTATATTATTTGTCTATCGCATTTAAGATGGGATTTTGTTTATCAACGCCCACAACACCTTATGAGTCGTTTTGCCCGCAATGCAAAAGTCTTATATTTTGAAGAGCCGATTTTTTTTGATGGCGAAACGCATTTATCCGTTACTTTAAAAGACAGTAATCTTTCTGTGTGTACACCGTTTATTAACTACAAAGAAGAAATAAACGCTATTAAAATTCAACGGTCAATGATTAATAATACGATTCGAAAAAATAAAATTGAAAATTATTTACTGTGGTTTTACACACCTATGGCAATGGAATTTGCCAGTCATTTAAACCCTAGCGTTACGGTTTTTGATTGTATGGACGAGCTGACGGCATTTAAATTTGCCCCACCCAAATTAGTTGACATGGAAAAACGACTGCTTAAAAAAGCGGATTTGGTTTTTACCGGCGGGCAGAGCCTTTATAATGCTAAAAAAGGACACCATCCGAACGTTTCTGCCTTTCCTTCAAGCATTGATTTCAAGCATTTTTCTAAGGCACGAAAAAGAGCACAAGAGCCTGATGATCAAATAAGAATCCCCTCTCCTAAACTCGGTTTTTTAGGTGTAATTGATGAGAGAATGGATACGCATTTATTAGCGGAAATGGCGGATTTACGCCCAGACTGGCAATTTGTAATGATTGGCCCCGTTGTAAAAATTTCCCCTGAAGATTTGCCTCGTCGTGGCAATATCCATTATCTGGGTGGAAAAGACTATAGTGAATTGCCTGATTATCTTTCAGGTTGGGACATTGCGCTGATGCCTTTTGCTATGAATGAGTCCACGCGCTTTATAAGCCCTACTAAAACGCCAGAATATCTTGCAGCAGGAAAACCGGTTATTTCAACGCCTATACAAGATGTGGTGAGCCCATACGGTGATCAAAAGCTGGTGTGCATTGCCAAAACGGCAGTAGAATTTATCCTTGAAGCCGAAAAAATTCTTGAAGGGCGAAATCGTAAAGAGTGGCTTAAAAAAGTAGATGAGTTTCTGGCATTAAACTCTTGGGATGATACGTTTGCAGCGATGATGGATTTAATTTCCGAAACATGCATGGAAAATAACTATTTTGCTGCAATTAAGCTGGATAGTTTCAGTATAAATTCGCTTGTACCTACTTTAAGTCGGGTAGGTTCTAGTCTTAACCAGTTACGATCAATTGAATAATAATGTAATTTTTGTAAGCATAATGCGTGAATTTTCTATTTAATATCCGCCGATTATTTATGAATAATCGGTAATAGGAATCAGCGAATATTAGTTCAATAGGTTTAATAAACTGGCAAATCAACTTTAACGCGTGCTAAAAGATAGGCTGCTTAAATGCGGCACCTGCGCGTTCCTCAACTAATTTAGGGACTAAATAGCCAGGCAAAATAGCTTGAATTTCTTGCATAAGCGCTAAAGCCTCAATTTTAGACACTTCAAAATGCCCAGTTCCATTGGCTTTATCCAATAAGTGCAGATAATACGGGATAATACCTTGTGCAAAAAGTGCTTCATTTAAAGCGCACAGTGCTTGGCTATTATCATTAACTCCTTTTAATAATACCGCTTGATTAAACAGCGTTATTCCCTGTTTTTTTAACGCATGGCAAGCGGCTTGCGTCTCTTTGCTGAGTTCATTAGCATGATTACAGTGGGTTACCATGATGATTTGTTTACTGCTTTGCGCCAGTACGGCAATAAATTCTTCGGTGATTCTCGCCGGCAATACAATAGGCAAGCGGCTGTGTATACGTATGCGTTTAACATGGGTGATGTCATCAAATTGCTTAAAAAGCTCAGACAATCTGGCATCGCTTAACAACAAAGGATCGCCGCCACTTAAAATTACTTCACTGATGCTGCTATTTTGCGCTATGTAATCAATAGCGGCGGCTTGTTTTTGTTTGCTCAGCTGTACATCGGCATAAGGAAAGCTGCGGCGAAAACAATAGCGGCAGTTAATGGCACAGCTGCCGGTATTGATTAATAACACGCGCCCATAATATTTATGGATAACACCGGATTGGGTGGTTGCCGGTAAATCGCCAACCGGATCATCAGTGTAACCAGGGTAGGCAAATAGCTCATCTTCAACAGGCAACACCTGACGCAGCAAGGGATCGTGCGGATTGCCTTTTTCCATACAGGCTGCAAAACTTAAAGGCACGCGTAAAGGGAATGCCTTAATCGCTAGCTCGGAAACCGGTAAATCGCTCGGGGATAATTGCAAAAAAGTGCATAAGTCTGCAATGTTATTAAAGGCTTGGGCTAGCTGTTGTTGCCAATTTTTGCTAGCAAAGTCGGTGATATTTGGTGGTGGTGACATTAAGTGATTCATTTTAAAGTTTCTATAGGTACAGGCCTACATTATAATGGCCGAATTTTAAATTGTTTGTTGTCTTGAGGATAAAATGGCCACATTTAGTACGAATGAGTTTAGGGCAGGCTTAAAAGTCATGTTAGATAATGACCCCTGTGCGATTATTGAAAATGAATTTGTAAAGCCTGGTAAAGGCCAGGCATTTAATCGGGTAAAAATAAGAAATTTAAAAACCGGCCGCGTTATCGAAAGAACTTTTAAATCCGGTGAATCACTGGAAGGTGCTGATGTAGTTGATGTGGAAATGCAGTATCTCTACAACGACGGAGAATACAGGCACTTTATGCAACCCGATACTTTTGAGCAATATCAGGCCAATGAAATTATTGTTGGCGATGCGGCGTTATGGCTAAAAGATCAGGATTCCTGTACGGTTACTTTATGGAATGATGCGCCTTTAGCAGTGGTTCCGGTTAATTTTGTTGAATTAAAAATTGTCGAAACTGATCCGGGTGTGCGTGGTGATACCTCTGGCGGTGGTGGTAAACCGGCTAAACTGGAAACCGGTGCGGTGGTTAGAGTGCCGTTATTTGTACAAACCGATGAAGTTATTAAGGTGGATACCCGTACCGGTGAATATATTTCCCGGGTAAAATAGTGTCCCAATCATGGCGCCCTAGCTGTTCTTTAGAATTATTGGCACTAAGGGCGCAGATGCTTCAGGAAATACGGCAGTTTTTTTTGCTGCGGTCTGTGCTGGAAGTAGAAACACCGTTGATGTCTCATGCTGTGGGTACTGATCCGCAGCTGGCATTTTTTAGCACGCAATACCGTGCGGTACCTGTGCAGCAAACTTTGTTTTTGCAGACATCGCCGGAGTTTGCCATGAAGCGTTTGCTGGCGGCGGGCAGTGGTTCTATTTATCAAATTTGTAAAGCCTTTAGAAACGGTGAGTCCGGTCGTTTTCATAATCCGGAATTTACTTTGTTGGAATGGTATCGGGTCGGTTTTAGTTTGCCTATGTTAATGGCTGAAATTAACGAATTAATAGCGCAGTTATTTCGTCAGCAAAGTAAGCCTTTGGCAGAAACACAGCGCTTTAGCTATCAAGTTATCTTTAAGTATTATACGGGCCTGGATGCTTTAAATTTTGACTATGAAGATTACTGCCGTTATGCGTTGGAGTATCAATGCCCTGAAGCGGTTACGCTATGCGCTAAAGATCATGGTTTATGGCTGGATTTTTTGTTTAGCCACCACGTTCAGCCTTATCTGGGACCAAACCGTCTGTGTATGGTTTATGATTATCCAGCGTGTCAATCATCGTTGGCGCGCATCAAACCAGATAATCCGAGCGTTGTTGAGCGGGTGGAGCTATTTATTAATGGCATAGAGCTGGGTAATGGTTATGGCGAATTAACCGATGCTAAAGAACAGGATAAGCGTTTTAATGATGAAATTGCTATTAGGCAACAACAAAATCTGCCCGAAAGTATTAAAAATCAGTACTTAATTGACGCATTAACGGTAGGATTGCCTGAATGTTCGGGCATTGCCATAGGTTTGGATCGCTTGCTCATGGTAT
Source organism: Crenothrix sp. (assembly GCF_043729335.1). NCBI lineage: Bacteria > Pseudomonadati > Pseudomonadota > Gammaproteobacteria > Methylococcales > Crenotrichaceae > Crenothrix > Crenothrix sp. Next base: position 144,469 of record NZ_JAYTLQ010000060.1, read on the forward strand.
TATCGGAAAGTCCATCCATTGCGGATGTATTAAGCTTCCCCACGCGCACGGCTTAAGCTGCATATAATGTTTATCGTGTTATACTCGCGCCCTTTTAAGGGTTGTAAATCAACTCTTGTTTTTAAATGCTGACTATGAAATCAAATATCTTTGCTCGCGTGTTGTTGCTGTGTTTATTTGTTTCGCAAGTGGTTAAAAGTGAAGATGAATTTGTCGTTCGAGATATTAAAGTTAATGGCTTGCAACGCATTTCTCAAGGCACGGTTTTTAACTATTTACCTGTAAATGTTGGCGAGCGTTTTTCTTTAGATAATGTAGGGCCTGCTATTAAGGCGCTTTTTAAAACCGGTTTTTTTAAGGATGTTTCTTTGGAGCGGGACGGTTCTACATTGGTGGTTAATGTAGTCGAGCGTCCGTCCATTGCAAAAATAATTATTGAAGGTAATAAAGACCTTAGCAAAGAAGATTTAACAAAAGCGTTAGATAAAATCGGGCTTTCAGAAGGCAAAGTATTTGACCGACAAATTTTAGATAAAGTGCAGCTGGAATTAAATCGTCAGTATTTAAGTCACGGTAAGTACGGTTTAAAAATTAAAACCGAAGTAGCCAATCTTACCCGTAACCGCATTGGCATTCATATTAAAATTTCAGAAGGCCGCGTCACTAAGATTAAACAGATTAATATTGTTGGCAATACGGTTTATGATGACAAAATCTTGTTAAGGAATTTTGAGCTCAGTACCTCTAATTTGTTGTCGTTTTATACTAAGAATGACCAATATTCCAAACAAAAGCTTTCGGCGGATTTGGAAACTTTGCGTTCATATTATCTTGACCGTGGTTATATCAATTTTGCGATTGAATCCACGCAAGTAGCGATTACGCCAGATAAAAAAGATATTTACGTCACCATTAATGTTAAAGAAGGTGATGTTTTCAAAGTAGAAAAAGTAAAATTAGCCGGTAATTTAGTCGTTAAACCTGAGGAATTGGTAAAGTTAGTGAGTATTGGCCCCGAAGAAGTTTTTTCCAGAAAAAGCGCCACGGAAACTCAAAAAGCTTTGCAAGACCGTTTGGGTGATGAGGGTTACGCATTTGCCAATGTCAATATGGTACCGGAAATCAACGAAGCTAAAAGAACAGTTGATATGACGTTTTTTGTCGATCCAGGCAAGCGTGTTTACGTACGCCACATTAATATGAAAGGCAATACCAAAACCCGTGATGAAGTATTGCGGCGCGAAATGCGGCAAATGGAATCCAGTTGGGCATCGGGTTCAAAAATAGAACGTTCTAAAACGCGTTTAGAGCGCCTGGGTTATTTTGAATCGGTTAATGTCGAAACACCGCCTGTTCCGGGTACAGCGGATCAGATTGATGTCAATTATTCTGTGGTTGAAAAAGCATCAGGTAATCTGTCAGCAGGGATTGGTTTTTCGCAGGTACAAGGCATAGTCATTAATGCTAATGTGTCACAAGACAATGTGTTTGGTTCCGGTAAGCGCGTTAATCTGGCGTTTAATAACAGTAATTATGCGACCAATTATCAGTTTGGATTTTATAACCCCTACTTTACACCAGACGGTATTAGTTTGGGTTATAACATAGGGTATTCACAGCGTAATGCCGGCCAAGTCAATATTGCCAATTATTCAACTGACGTGTTGAATGCTGGTGTCGATTTGGGTATTCCGTTGAATGAATTTGATCAATTAAGATTAGGGTTTGATGTCAAGCATACTACCCTTAAACTTCCCGATGATACTTTGACTGATTTCTCCTGTCCGGGGCCAGGGATATACTGTAAAGGTGACGAGGAATTCCAGTATCGGCTTGAATCACCCAATACCTCCGATGAAATTAGTGACTTTAAGAAAAAAGAAGGTAGCAAGTTTTTGACCTTCTCGCCTTCGATAGGTTGGACACACGATACGCTTAACCGCGCTATTTTTCCTACTAAAGGCGGACAACAACGGTTTTCTGCGTTGGCGACTATTCCTGGCAGTGATTTGCAATACTATAAAGTCAGTTACAAACATCAATTGTATTTGCCCCTGGCAAGAGACTTAACCTTAAGAATGCAAGCGGAAATTGCCCACGGCGATGGTTATGGTAGTACCGATGGCTTGCCTTTTTTCGAAAATTATTTTGGCGGCGGTACCGGTTCAGTGCGTGGCTTTAGAAATAACACGCTGGGTGCAAGAGGAACACTTACCACAGATTGTATCACTGGCCAACCAAATCTAAAATGTGATACCGACCCTATTAAAGCCTCTGGTAGGCCACTGGGTGGTTCTAATAAACTCATTGCCAATGTGGAGTTGTTTTTCCCCGTACCATTTTTTTCTGAAACCAAGTCGGTTCGGTTAGGCACTTTTTTTGATGCAGGTCGTATTGACAATAGTTTTGGTGTCAATCATTTAAAATATTCTGCCGGTATCTCTGGGGAATGGTTATCGCCTTTTGGTGCCTTGTCCGTGAGTGCAGCTTATCCTTTAAATGTGGATAAGGCGGCGGGCGATCAGTCGCAAATATTTCAATTTAACTTTGGCCAAAATTTTTAGTGGGTATAGTTTTGGTTTAAAACCTATATCTTCTACACTTTGAAGCGTATCAGTCACTATTTATTTAAATTTATTTATCTTTGGAGAATCATTAATGATGAAAACGAAAATTGCTTTATTTTTGGGTTTGGCCCTGACGGCAACGGCCAGTATGGCAGAATTAAAAATCGGCGTTGTTAATATCAATGCCGTGCTTGAAAAATCCACACAATTTGAAGAAGCCAAACGCCGTATGGATCAAAAGTTTTTACCGCGCAAAAAACAACTGGAGTCACAACAAAGCGAAATTCAAACGATGGATGAGAAATTATCCAAAGACGCTTCAGTAATGGGTGATGCAGAACGCCGTAAAATGGAAAAAGAAATTCAAAACAAAGTCAGAGATGCCAAAAGAGCGCAGCAGGAATTTATGGAAGATTTCAATGCAAGCCGCAACGAAGAATTAGGCAAAGTACAGCGCCATATTCTGGAAGCTATACGCGCTATTGCTAAAGATGACAAGTTTGATTTGTTATTGACAGAAGGTGTCATTTATTCTAATCAGGATATTGATGTGACCGCACAAGTTCAGAAAAAACTTGCGACTATGCCGAAATAACCGCTACAGCCTTTTTGTTTTTGAACACACTACTCACTCCATAACAAATATGTCTATTAAGCTGGATATTTTACAAATTCAAGCCTTTTTATCACACCGCTACCCCTTTTTACTGATTGATAGGGTAGTTGAGTGCGAACCTGGGGTGCGACTTTTAGGATTAAAAAACGTTACCTATAACGAGCCGTATTTTCAAGGTCACTTTCCACAAAAGCCGATTATGCCGGGTGTACTGATTCTGGAAGCGCTGGCACAAGCTACAGGTTTACTGGCATCGGAAACAGCAGGCGATGAGTTGGCGGGTATGATCTATTACTTGGTAGGTATTGATAAGGCGAAATTCAAACGGCCGGTAGTACCTGGGGATCAGCTCATGCTGGAAGCGAAATTTGTTAAAAGCAAGCGTAATATCTGGGCGTTTGAATGCCGAGCAGAGGTCGATGGTGAATTTGTCGCCAGTGCTGAAATCAGATGTGCAGCGGTAGTACAGAAGCCTTGATTCATTCAACAGCCATTATAGATAGCAATGCCGAAGTGGCTGCTGATGTTAGCATCGGTGCTTTTTCGGTGATAGGCGCCCATGTAAAAATCGGCTCAGGCACGGTGATAGGTCCGCATGTTGTCATCAATGGTCCCACGGCCATTGGTCAGCATAATCATATCTATCAATTCAGTTCCATTGGGGAAGATCCTCAAGACAAGAAATACGACCATGAAATAACCCGTCTTGAGATTGGTGATAGAAATATTATTCGTGAATTTTCTTCTATGCACAGAGGGACGATACAGGATCATAGTGTTACTCAAATTGGTAACGACAACCTGTTTATGGCCTATACCCATGTTGCCCACGATTGCGTGATTGGTAATCATGTCATCATGGCGAACGGGGCATCCCTTGCAGGCCATGTGCGTTTGAGCAATCATGCTATTTTGGGTGGCTTTACCTTGGTGCACCAATTTACCAAGATAGGCCAGTACAGCTTTGCCGCTATGGGCAGTGCCATTACGCAAGATATACCGCCATTTGTGATGGTAGGTGGTAAACCCACTAGGCCGCACGGCATCAATTCTGTGGGAATGGAGCGTAATGGTATTTCAGCTGAGGATATACGCTTGATCAGAAAAGCTTATAAAATGATTTATAAAATGAACCTGCGCCTGGAAGATGCTATAGATCAGATGGAAGATTTAGCTGGAGACAGTAAAGAACTGTCTGATATGGTTAGTTTTTTGCGCAATGTCAGCCGAGGCATCTTGCGTTAATGTCTATTGTATTGCTGCCCGCTACAACGCTGATGGCAGGTGTTGATGAAGCGGGGCGTGGACCTTTAGCAGGCTGTGTCGTGGCAGCGGCGGTTATTTTAAATCCACTTAAGCCAATACTCGGTTTGGCTGATTCTAAAGTGCTTAATGAGCGTCGGCGTAATACGCTTTATGGGCTTATTATCGACTGCGCCTTAAGTTGGTCAATTGCCTCGGCCAGTGTTGAAGAAATTGATGAGCTCAACATTTTACAAGCGACATTGTTGGCGATGCAGCGTGCGGTAACGGGTTTGTCTCTACAGCCTGACGAAGTGCTGGTTGATGGCAATCAACTGCCCAAATTATCTATGCCTGCTCAGGCGATTGTTAAGGGTGACAGTAAAATTCCGGCCATCAGCGCCGCTTCTATATTGGCGAAGGTGACGCGGGATAGAATGATGCTGGATTATCATAAAGACTACCCCGATTTTTCATTTCATTTGCATAAAGGTTACGGTACCAAGCAGCATCTGATTGAAATTAAAACCTTTGGACATCTGCCGATACACCGAAAAACCTTTGCGCCTATTAAATATAGGTTGCAGGTTTAACCGTACATTTTTAAACCGCAACGTTATCACTACGTAAATCTTGCAAGTTTTGACGCATCCACGTTTCAGCCTCCGCATTAATATCCTGGGCTTTACGGTCTTTGGTTTCAATCATCGGTCCAATTTTTACTTTTATTACCCCTGGGTATTTATAAAAACTGTAGCGTGGCCAAAAATCACCGGCAGTATGAACAAGCGGAATAACCGGATAACCGGTTTTATGCGCCAGCATAGCGCCGCCGATATTAAATTTATTGACCGTACCCGGTGCAGAACGGGTGCCTTCCGGAAAAATCAATACGCATAAGCCTTCATTTAAATAACGTGAACCTTGCTCCAATAAAGAGCGTAATGAGGCACGTTGATTTTTACGGTTAATGACAATAGATTTCAGCGTTAGCAAAGACCAGCCCCAAATTGGGAAGTACAGCAGTTCGCGTTTAATGACTACCGAATGGGGTGGTAGAAAAATCCGTAATGCCAAAGTTTCCCACGCTGATTGGTGATTGCTGAAAAAGATGACCGGCTGCGCTGGATCAATATTCTCTAAGCCTTCTACCTTAAAAGTGAGGCCACAGAATACGCGGGTAAACCAGCTAATAATCAAACACCAGAGCCTGCCAATATACCAACGGTAGGCAAATGGAAAAATCAAGCCGGTAATCAGTAAAATGCCGATAAGGGTGGCAGTTACGAAAATACCAATAAACAACAGCGCTGAGCCAATCAGGTTTTTGGGTCTAGGGTCTTCTTGTGATGAGGTGTCTTGCTGCGTCATATAAATTATCAAAAATTCCAATGTTAAGGTCAGGATGATGCGCCAGGGTTTTTAAGCCCTTGCCGGTTTTTACCAAAATGGGTGTTGCTCCAGCCGCTTGTGCCGCTTGAATGTCACGGTAAGAGTCGCCAATAAAAACAGTGTCTTTCAGGTCAATTTGTTTTTCTTGTGCAAACTGTTCCAGCAATCCAGGTTTGGGTTTGCGACAGTTGCAATCGCTGTTTGGGCCATGTGGACAGCTATAAATAGCATCGATGCTGCCCCCTTGCTCAGCTACCATACGCTGCATTTTGGCATGAATATTTTGTAGCGTATCACTATCCAATAATCCCCGCGCGATGCCGGATTGATTAGTAATGACCGCCACTTTGTAACCGTGCCGATTAAGTAAAGCAATGGCTTCCAGGCTACCGGTTATAGGTAGCCATTCGTCCGGTGATTTTATAAAGTGTTCAGAATCGTGGTTGATAACACCGTCTCTATCTAATAAGACATAGCGTTGCCGATCCATGCAGGAGCTTAAGATTGCAATTTGGCAATATCAGCACAGGTTAAAAACTGTTCAGATAATAGCGAGAGCAAGCCTAGACGTTTGGCGCGTAAATCCAGATCGTCGGTCATGACCATCACTTGATCAAAAAACGCATCGACATCATTTTTTAAGTGCGATAAACGATCCAATGTGGCTTGATAATCATGCCTGGCCAATAATGGTGCGATATCGCTGGCGGCCCGTTGCGCGGCAGCCAGTAATTGTTGTTCTATAGCTTCTGGTAAACCAGCAAGATTATCGGTTATCGGTGCGTCGGATTTTTTCAGCATATTACGGATACGCTTGTTGGCAGCAGCCAAGCTTTCCGCTTCAGGGCGTTGCCGGAAGGCTTGTACCGCTTGTAAACGCTGCATGAAATCTAAAGGTTCGGCAGGATTGACTGCGTTTACCGCCTCGAATTCATCGGCGGTGTAACCTTGATCCAAACAATAGCCTTTTAAGCGATCAAATATGAAAGTAATGATTGCGCTTTGAGTTTCTGCCAGCGTAAAGCTATGTGTGTACAAACCCAGTGAAAAATCGCACAGCTCAGGAATATTCAGTACTAGCTGGTTTTCAATAATCGTTCTTAATACACCCAAAGCGGCACGCCTTAACGCATACGGGTCTTTATCGCCGGTTGGAATTAATCCCGCACTAAAAATACCGGTTAAGGTATCGATTTTTTCGGCAATAGCCACAATTTGGCCAATTTGACTGCTAGCGGTTGGGCTGCCGGATTGCTTAGGGAAATAATGTTCCTCAATTGCCCAGGCGACCTCTTTGGGTTCGTTGTCTGCCAAGGCGTAATAACGTCCCATAATGCCTTGCAGGTTGCCGAATTCACCGACCATATTGGTCATTAAATCTGCTTTAGCCAAAAATGCTGCACGTTTGGCCAGCGTTACATCGGCATTAAGTTTAGTGGCGATAAATTCAGCCAGCTTGCTAACACGTTCAGTTTTTTCAGCTACCGTGCCCAATTTTTCCTGAAATACCACGCTAGACAGGCTAGAAACGTGATCTGCCAAGCTTGATTTACGGTCTTGATTCCAGAAAAATTCAGCATCAGTCAGGCGCGGGGTAATCACACGCTCGTTACCTTGTTGGATGGATTCGGGGCGGGTGCTTTCGATATTGCTGAAGGTAATGAAGTAAGGCAACAAGCACCCGTCAGCATTTTTAACCGGAAAGTATTTCTGGTTAGTTTGCATGGTGGTAATCAGTACTTCTGCGGGTAATGCCAAAAAGCGTGGATCAAACGTGCCGGTGATGGGCACTGGCCATTCGTTTAAGGCGGCAATTTCTTCCAGTAAATCTTCTTCAATATGCGCGATGCCTTTGACAGCCGCTGCGGCTTGTTCGGCAGCACTACGGATGATGGCTTTGCGCTGTTCGACATCAGCAATGACTTTGCCTTGTTGGTACAAAGTATCTGCGTACAGTGCGGAATTGCTGATGGTAATGTGTTGCGGTGCATGGAAACGGTGGCCTTGCGAGGTCATGCCGGCTTTTAATCCCAGAATCTCAGCATTGATTAATTTATCTCCATACGACAAAAATGCCCAGTGTACCGGCCTTACAAATTCTATGTGCGAGCTACCCCAGCGCATACGCTTGGCAATGGGTAATTCTGCAATGCTTTTGCGGATTATCCCGGTAACCAGGTTTTCGGTGGCTTGGCCTTTGACAACTTCAGTAAAGCTTAGCCATTCGCCTTTGTCGGTTTTTAAGCGTCCCAGTTGCTCAAAGGTTGTGCCGCAACTTAACGCAAAACCAAGGGCGGCTTTGCTGGGTGTGCCATCGGGTGCAAAGGCGGCTTGTATGGCGGGGCCGCGCTTTTCTACAGTCTTATCGGGTTGGTTGGCAGACAGGTTTTCAATAAACACAGCCAGTCTTCTGGGAGTGGCATAGGCTTTGCTGGCAGTAAAAGTAAGTTCGGCGGAAGTTAGGCTCTGTACAATGTTATATAACAATGTATTGCTTAATTTCAGTAAGGTCTTGGGGGGTAATTCTTCCGAACCTAATTCAAAAAGTAAATGTTTTTTATCTGACACGGGAATCTCTTTAATATTTAAGACGGTTTAGTTCGTTGCAAGCATGGTGTAAAGATGATGGCGCATTTTCTGGCAAGCCATTAATACAGATTTCTTCTTTTAGTCTTTTGGCAAATTCTGTAGGCTTAGTATTTCTATACTGATTTTTGTAATCGGTAATTTGGCATTGTTCGTTTGGTTTCTCAACGCTGGCATTACCTGTGTCAATATAAAAAAACCATGATTCAATGTTTCGAACAGGAGAAAATATTAAAATAGTTTCATTGGCCAAAGGTGCGTATTTTTGATATAAACTTCTAGCATTATTGGTAGTGTCATCATCTATAATAACTACCAAAATATAATCTAAATGATTTACTTTACTATGGAAAGCTTTGACTTCTGTTTCATAATTTTCTATTACGTATTTCGCTCCAGAACCTACACTGCGACCTTTAGGATTATATTTCCCTCTTATTTTTCTATTATTAAACCCTAGTAATTCAAGATATTTTCTAGCGAAATGATAATGAACGGTATCCTCGCACAATATAAATACTTGTGCTGCACTATTCATAAATCCAACCGCGCTCTATAAGTTCAGCGATAGAAAGCCCGCTTTCATTCTCTGGATTAATTTTTTGTATTCTGGTTAAGTTATTCTCTTTACTAAACCAATAGCCAGAATCATTTGCCAATAAGTTGATAATTTTTGGATGATGTGAAATTAGCAGCACTTGTAAATTTCGTTCCGCACATTGGTCATAGAGTGTGTCAAACCAAGGCTGAATTTCAGGTAAGGCTAAAAAGTTTTCAGGCTCATCAATACAAATAATTGAATTATTAGGTGTACAATAAATCGAAGTATATAAAGCAATTAATACTTTTTGGCCTTCTGAAAGCTCATCGAAATCGTAGCTGATTATTTCTTTTTCGTTAGATAGGTTTTTAAAATCAACAACTAATACTTTCGATCGACCTACTGGCTCAATTCTGAAATAGTCAAATCCTGGCAAAATCGTAGGTAAGCTTTTTTCAAGTATTGATAATTGTTTTCGGTAGTTTTCGTTTAAATGAGCAAACCAATCAGTAAAATTTGAAAAATCGTTTTTAATATTTGGGCTAGGTTTATCAATCATTGAAACCATGCTATATGGGTTAATTCTTACTATAAATATTGTCTGTAAGTATCCCCAAAAAGACCTTGCTTTATGAATAATTTCTGAATCACCAGCTACACCAGAGCGGTATATACAAGAACGGCCATTGTCGAAACCAATTTCTTGGGCGGCATCGTACAATTTTTGGTTTTTGTAGTATAAAGTTTCTTCTACAATTTTAACATCTTGATTAGGGTAAGCGCCTAAATCTAAAGTAAGTGCATACTTATAAACCTCTCCTTTTATTTGAATATCCATTTCAAACTTTAAGTTTTCTGATTCACGCTGTAGCCAGCGAGTTTTATCTGAGTTTTTAAATACATTTACTATTTTTTTCTCGTCTAAAACCAAGTCAATTACTTTTTTTAAAACCTCAAAAACTGTAGACTTTCCCGATCCATTTGCCCCCAAAAAAAGGCTAATATCTTTATCAAAGTTAATTTCAAAATTAACTAAACATTTGTAATTATGGACATACAGTCTTTTTAACATAATAGTTAATATTTAACTAGTTTGGCACATTGGAAAACCCAACGACTCCCGCCGAGTATAATAAGCCTCAGCCACAGCCCTTGACAGCGTCCTAACCCTTAAAATATAACGCTGGCGCTCAGTAACGGAAATAGCATGACGCGCATCCAGTAAATTAAACGTGTGCGAGGCTTTTAACACCATTTCGTAAGCCGGTAAAGGCAGATTAAGTTCGATAAGCTTCTGGCATTCTTGTTCATAAGTATTAAAACATTGGAACAGAAAATCTACATTGGCATGGTCAAAATTGTAAGCCGACATTTCCACTTCGTTCTGGTGGAAAACGTCGCCGTAAGTTACAACACCGTGGCGGGTTTTAGTCCACACTAAATCGAAAACGCTTTTAACGCCTTGCAGGTACATGGCCAGACGTTCCAGACCATAAGTGATTTCACCGGTAACGGGACGGCATTCTAATCCCCCCACTTGCTGAAAATAAGTAAACTGCGTGACTTCCATGCCATTAAGCCAGACTTCCCAGCCTAAACCCCAAGCCCCCAGGGTAGGGGATTCCCAATTGTCTTCTACAAAACGGATGTCATGCTCCAGTAAATCAAAACCTAAATGCCGTAGCGAACCTAAATACAATTCTTGAATATCGCCCGGGGAAGGCTTGAGCATGACTTGATACTGATAATAATGCTGTAGGCGATTTGGATTTTCACCAAACCGGCCATCGGTCGGGCGACGTGATGGCTGTACGTAAGCGGTATTCCAGGGTTCGGGGCCAATGGCGCGTAAAAAAGTGGCGGGATGAAAAGTCCCTGCGCCTACTTCTTGATCTAAAGGTTGTAACAAAATACAGCCCTGGTTTGACCAGTATTCCTGCAAAGCTAGAATAAGTCCTTGAAAAGTAGATGAATCGTTGTTAGCACTCGGCACGGCAATCACATAGGTTTGGCGAATAATTGGCGGCAATTATAGCGTAAATACTCAAACGGGTGTTTTAAAAGTCAGCTATTGGCGGGCTGTATGTGTTAATAGTTGACGATTAATTACAACACATCTATGCAAATCGGTAAAATAGCGCCATTAACAAATTTTTATAGGAATAAAAACATGGCAGATAAACCGCTTAAAAAAACGACACCCAAAGCTAAAATTACCATATTTACGCCATTGGGTATGGAGCCTAAACATTTAGTCAGTGATTTTAAAAGAAATTACAATTATCGATTAGGCAGGGATGAGCAAAGTCAATCACCTTTGTATGCTTACGAAGCCCTATCTTTTGCGATTAACGACCGATTGATAGAGCGCTGGAAAAAAACCCACAATGCCTACGGTAGAGAAGACTGTAAACGCGCTTACTATTTATCAATGGAATTTTTAATGGGCCGCACTCTAAGTAATGCCATGCTTAATCTGGGTGTTGATGACGTGGCGAAAAAAGCGATGTATAACGTCGGACTGGAAATTGAAGAGCTGGTAGAAAACGAGCCGGACGCGGGTTTAGGTAACGGCGGCTTAGGACGTTTGGCCGCTTGTTTTATTGATAGCTGTGCAACTTTGCGTTTGCCAGTAACCGGTTATGGCTTGCGTTATGAATACGGCATGTTCTCTCAGCTTATTATTAATGGTGAGCAAGTCGAAAAAGCAGATCATTGGTTGCGTAACGGTAACGTGTGGGAAATTGAACGCCCTGAATATACCCATAGAATTAGATTTGGCGGTCGCACAGAGCTACACACCGATGAACACGGGCAAACACGCGTGTGTTGGCTAGATACCCGCGACGTACTGGCAGTACCTTATGATACGCCTATCCCAGGTTATCGTAATGGTACCGTTAATACCTTGCGTTTATGGAAGGCAGAGGCCACTGAAGAGTTTAATCTGGACGAATTTAATGCCGGAGATTACGCCGAAGCCGTCGCCGCCAAAAATATGGCTGAAAACATTACCATGGTGCTGTATCCCAATGATGCCAACGAAAACGGCAAGGCGTTGCGGTTACGGCAGCAATATTTATTGGCTTCTGCCAGTTTGCAAGATGTGATTGCGCACTGGGTAAGTCGGCACGGTCACGATTTTTCCAAGTTTGCCGAAAAAAATTGTTTTCAGTTAAACGATACCCATCCCAGTATTGCCGTTGCAGAATTAATGCGCTTGCTGGTAGATATACAAGGTTTAAATTGGGATGATGCCTGGGCGATTACCCGCAATACGATGGCCTATACCAACCATACTTTGCTGCCGGAAGCCCTGGAGCGCTGGTCGGTTAATTTGTTCAGGCAATTGCTGCCCCGTCTCATGGAAATTATCTTTGAGATTAATGCCCATTTCATGGGGGAGGTGTCGGCACATTGGCCCGGCGATCATGAGCGATTGGCGCGGATGTCTTTGGTTGAAGAGGGCGGTGAGCAGCATTTTAGAATGGCGTATTTGGCCATTGTGGGCAGTTATTCTGTTAATGGCGTTGCGGCACTGCACTCTAAGTTGTTACAGCAAGGCTTGTTCCGTGATTTTTACGAGTTGTGGCCAGGAAAATTCAATAATAAAACCAATGGTGTCACGCCAAGGCGTTGGCTTGCCGCCTGTAATCCGGAATTGGCTGAGTTGATTACCGAAACTATTGGCGATGGTTGGATTACTGATTTATCGTTATTGAAAAAACTGGAAGCTTTTGCGGATGACAAAGCGTTCCATAAGCGTTGGCAGCAAGTACAGCAAAGCGCCAAGCAACGTTTGGTAGATTACAAAAAAACCGAGCACGGTATTGATTTGGACGTTAATGCCTTGTTTGATGTGCAGGTTAAGCGTATTCATGAATACAAGCGTCAATTGCTGAATGTGCTGCATGTTATACATCTGTATGATCGCATTAAGCGCGGTGATACGGCTAATTTAACTGATCGCTGTGTGTTGATTGGTGGCAAGGCTGCGCCTGGTTATTTTATGGCAAAACGCATTATCAAGTTCATCAATAATGTTGCGCATGTTATCAACACTGATCCCGATGTCGGCAGTAAATTAAAACTGATTTTTCTGTCTAATTATCGGGTAACAGCCATGGAAAAAATTTGTCCTGGGGCTGATTTGTCAGAACAGATTTCAACCGCTGGTAAAGAAGCCTCAGGTACCGGCAACATGAAGTTTATGATGAATGGCGCTTTAACCATAGGCACATTGGACGGTGCCAATATTGAAATCCGTGAAGAAGTGGGTGATGATAATTTCTTTTTGTTTGGTTTAACAGAAGATCAGGTTCAAGACATGAGCCAACATTATGATCCTGTAGCCATTGTCAATCAGGATGACGATTTACAACGCGTGATTAATCTTATTGAATGTGGACATTTTAACCAGTTTGAACCGGGTATATTTGATGTCATTTTAAGTTCGTTGAAAAACCCCCATGATCCTTGGATGACGATTGCCGATTTCCGTAGTTTTGTCGATGCTCAAAAACGTGTAGAAACGGCTTACCAGGACAAAGAGCGCTGGACGCGCATGAGTATTTTAAATTGTGCAGCTAGCGGCAAGTTTTCCACTGACCGGACTATTAGTGAATATAACAATGAGATTTGGAAGTTGACACCGGTTACTGTTAACTGATGTTTCATATTGTGTTGTATGAGCCGGAAATTCCAGCGAATACGGGCAATATTATTCGGCTTTGTGCCAATGCCGGGGCGCAATTACATCTCATTAAACCTCTGGGGTTTGAGCTGGATGATAAACGATTGCGCCGTGCAGGCCTTGATTATCACGAATGGGTTTCTGTCAAACAGCATGATTCACTGGCGCAGTTTATGGCCAGTGAAACGCCTAAACGTTTGTTCGCCTTAACGACCAAAGCTCAGGCAATTGTGAGTGATGTTTGTTTTCAGGCGCAGGATGCTTTTTTGTTTGGTCCAGAAACGCGTGGTTTACCTGCGGATGTATTAACGGATGTCGGTGCTGAAAATTGTTTGTATTTGCCGATGCAGGCAAAGAGCCGGAGCCTGAATTTATCTAACACGGTGGCTATTGTTTTATACGAGGCATGGCGTCAACACGATTTTGTCGGCGCCTTAATTAAATAATGTCTTGCTGACGATTGCAATGAACCTACCGGCTAAATTAAGGTCAGGTTAAAGTAATGTTGTTTCCTTGTTAGTCGTTGCTGGCGTTTAAAAACGGCGGCGGCTCCTGGATTTTCAGTGGAATGAAAATAATATGTGTATTTAAGTGTTTATGAAATTTAAATCTATTTTTTTTATGGTGCTTGTTATGTCAAGTCAAGCAAACGCAACTCCAGTAGCTACTAAGTTAGCGCCTTGTTTAAATAGCCCCAATTGTGTGTCGAGTCAGGCAAGCCCGTTAGATGAGCGCCATTATATTGCGCCGTTTATAATTAAGGGAACGCCAGAAGCGGCATGGTTAATGTTGAGAACCACACTAAAAAAGCACGATCGAACGGTTATTACCCATGAAACAGCGACGACTCTGCATGCTGAAGCGGTCAGTCTGGTGTTTAGCTTTGTTGATGATGTGGATATTATTTTAGATGCCGATGCTGGATTAATCCATATTCGTTCTGCATCGCGGGTAGGCCACAGTGATTTTGGTGTCAATCGCAAGCGTATTGAAACATTGCGCTCACAATTGCAAAAGGCTAATGTTGTTGAATGACAATCTGAGGGTGTTGTAGAGGCAATTACGTTTTCCGAATTAGCGCACTGCGTTAATTTGTCTTTTCAAAGACATCAATTTCAGCGGTTTTAGTGTAATCTTTGTATTTTTCAATTCTTTGGGTTTTTAAAGCGGTTGTCGCAACTGCTTTGGCGAAGTCAGGAGTGATTTTTTTACTATTAAGCATCCAAAACCCGCCCAATCCCATTATGCAGATTATTAAGGCAATAGGCAGTGCTTTCTGTAAGTATGAAGATTCCTTTGGGGCAGCAAAATAGAGGTCATCTTCGCATTCCGGGCATTTAAATTTCGGGTCAGCTATCGGTATCAATTCACTCGTATTGGCTTTATTGCAGAGGCCAATATTGGTACATTTTCCGTAATTCAGCACGTTAGCTCACCTGTCTTTATCAATGCATTGTATTTTTTTCTGTCTGCTGAATTCATATCCATAGCATTCAACACTACCCCAAACCTAATTTAAATATGCTTTTCAACTGTACAAACCTAATGCTTCTGACTTTTTAAATTAAAAAAAATTCACTATGCTGTGATTTTTACTTGGTTTTTTAGATATTTTTTATGTGCAACAGTCTTACTCTCATTTTTGTTACTACGAAATATACCCTGGGCATTATTTGGTATAGGAATGATTAAAGGAGAGTATGGGTTTTTTTTAACGGCGATAAGGCCGATTTTATGACGTAAAAAACTCCAAATACTGATGAATCTATACCCAATCGGGTTATGCTGGCATAAGACAGCAAAATAGATTCCAGAGATATTACGACAACTACCGTAAATGCAGCACCCTCCAGTCCGAATGGGCTAATTAAGTAATAATTCAGAATAAGCATAACAAGTGTCGATAAAATAGATACAAACAAGCAGTAAGCATGATGGCCGGTTAAACTGAGTATCTGTGAAAGCGGCCCGACAGCTGCCCGAATAACCTGGGCGAGGGAAAGCAGTTTTAACGCATCGTAGCCCTGGATGAATTCTTCACCAAAATGAGCCAGGATGTTTTTACCAAATACTGAAAAAATAATGAGCCCAGCTAGTGATGCCCAAAATTTTAACTGAGTTGTTAAAGCAATGAGACGTTGTAAGTTAACCCTGTCTTTAGCAGCATACAGCTGGGAGAAGCGGGGTAACAAAATGGTATCTATAGATTGCATGCCAAAGGCAATTAATACCGCTATTCTAAAGCTTGCATTAAAAAGTGCCAGTTGATCGGGATTTAAAAAAAAACCGACGGTAACAATGTTGATATCCAAGAAAAAATTGCTGAACAACGCTACAAATAATAAAGGAAATCCGGTGCGTAACCAAAGTTGTGTTTGATAACGGGGCTTCACATTCATAAAACGACGCGCTAGGCGTTGTTTCATGTAGATAGCTGAAGTCAGCCAGACAAAACCCATGACTAAAATATGCAGCCGCATCACTTTGCCCGCATCAAGCTGCTCACCTAGTTTTTGGGCTAGGATAACGGCGGCTATGAGCAATAATGGACGGGTTACATTACTAGGAACAAATGCCGCTGCAAACCAGTTTAAACATTGTGCAATGGTACTTTGCCAATTGAGTAAGCACATCGCCGGTACAGCAACCATGGCGAAAGTTAAGGCTTTAATATATAAAGGCGAGAGGATGCCGTTAGTTTGATAAACAAAGATTTCGCCCGCAACAGCTACACATAATCCTGAAAATAAAACAATTTGCATGCCAATTTTGGCAAATCCCACTATTGAATTATGTTCTCCAAAAGCAATGCCATGGCCAATAAATTTCATCGCGGAAGACCCAAGGCCTAATCCGGCTACAATAGCTAATAAGTTACACAGGGAAAATGCGTAGACATAAATCCCAACTTCGGTAGCTCCCATCCAGCGAGCCAGCAAAATTTGTGTGCCAAAAACCGCCCCTGCACCAATAACTCGATTGACAAAGACAAAAATAGCCCCGCCAAATAATTTCAAAAATTCTTTGTGATTCACTAAGCTTCTTTTTATGTGTTAAATATAATTATGACAGAAGTTAAATATTACTAAGTATAGTTGGTTTTCACTTTTGCTAGTTTTTGATTCAATTTCTGTCAGAATTTTTTACGATAATGGCGCGTAATTTGTTTAACTATTGCCAGCTTATGCGGTCTTTTAGGGCGTTAACTTGCGCAATGATGCCTGTATTAATAGTGTATTACAAGCGATTTCTAGGTTTTTTGTAAAGCTATGCGGCTTGGCTTATGGGGCGGGTTAATTCTAACTTAAGAAATGTATTTTACTTTAATAGCCGGATGTATCCTTCAATAAAATCTTACTACGGCGAATACTTATGTGTTTTACACCCAGCAGTTCAAAAAAATATATTGGCATGAGTCAAGTCATAAAGTTTATGGTTTTTGTGGTATTTTTTACGTTGGGCTTGAATGCCCAGGCCGCAAAGACAGTAGCAGGCCAGGTTAGATTTTTTAATAATGCCGACACTGCATTCAACGGTTACGTTAACAATCCGAATGCAGTTCAGAAAAAATGGCTGCGCGACCATTACTCCAGAATGCTGACTTATCCACCCAGTTTTGATAAAAAAAATGCCTGGTATAAAGGCGGACTAGCCTATGTCGACAGTTATGCGATTTACGCCAATGATTCTTTGGCAAAAGCGCATCCGGAATGGATCATGAAGGATGCGCGCGGCAATAAGCTTTATATTCCATGGAGTTGTGGTAATGGACGGTGTTCACAGTTTGCGGGCGATTTTAGTAATCCTGCCTTTCGCCGTTATATGATCAAAAAAATGCAGGCAACCGTGAAAAGTGGCTATAAGGGTTTGTGGTTAGATGATGTTAATTTGACTTGGCGGGTCGGTAATAGCAACGATGTTAATGTCCATATCACCCCCATTGACAGCAACACGGGCAAGGCAATGACGCTAAATGACTGGCGGCATTACTTTTCCCGGTATTTGCGAGAAGTCCGTGCTGCATTACCCAAAACTATTGAAATTTCGCATAATGCCATTTGGTATGCCGATTCTATGAAGGCAAAAAATCCGTACATTACCCAGCAAATTAAAGCAGCAAATTATATTAATCTTGAGCGCGGAGCCAGTGACGGTGGTTTAGTGGGGGGAACAGGGCAATGGGGTTATGAAACTTTTTTAAAGTATATTGATTATGTGCATAAAAACGGGGCAGGGGTGATTTTAATGGATGAAGGCTACACTCCGGCACAACGAGAATATGGTCTTGCAACCTGGTTTTTAATCAGCCAAGGCAATGACTTTATTAATAGTGATCAGCGCAACTGGATAACGCCAGATAATTGGTGGAAAGGTTATAGTTTGAATTTGGGTAAAGCTTTAAATGATCGTTATACCTGGAATAATCTGATTCGCCGTGATTTTGCCTGTGGCAGTGTGTTTTTAAATCAACCCGATACGGCAACAAGATCGGTAAGTGTCGGGAATGGTTATAAAAATATCGATGCGCAATCGGTATCATGGATAAATTTGCAAGCAAAAACAGCCGCTATTTTAAAGACAGCCTGCAATGCGGCCAGGTCTGTTCCTAACCATAAATTTATTCGCTAAAAGGCAGTGTTTATAAGGTGTAGATAATTTAGAGGCCGTAGCTAAATGGGCCGGTATAAGATGGCGCATGATATTCGTGGTTTTTTAGCAAAAATTCTGTATATTTAGCAGGTGTTGAAGCTTACCCGTATCGGGCTAAATAAACCATGAAATCTGTTGATGCTATGTTGCCGTATAATACTGTTGAACTACCTCCTGAGCGTTTGACGTTACAGGTTTGCTCTATTTGGCTATTGTTTGCGATAAGCTCGCTGGTTTTTATTGAACCTGCTCCTTACGATGGTGTGTTACTGATAGTGGGCTTTTTTTGTTTTATGTTTGGCCTACGGGTATCGCCACATTTAAGTACGCCGCTGTTTTTTTTAAGTGGCTATATTTTGGCCAACCTTTTTGCCACTATGTTTGCGCCTGATCCCATTCAGTGTCTCAAGCATATGGTGGTCACTTTTTTTCTGATATTTAGCTGGCTTTTTTACGCGAGTATCATCCATGATAATCCAGTACGTATGTACAAAATTATCTGGAATGGCTATATTTTTGCTGCTGTTTTAGCTGTATTTTTAGGATTTATAGGCTTTTTGAGAATAACCCCTTATTACGAGCAATTTTTGTTTTTTGATAGGGTAAAAGGGCCTTTTAAAGATCCTAACGTGTTTGGGCCCTTTCTCATACCGGTGGCTGTGTATTTAATTTTGCAATTGGAGAGTGCAAAAGGAATATTGAGTTTTTTCATGAGAATGGGGCTGTTATTGTTTGTTGTCGCTGGTGTTTTGTTGAGTTTTTCTAGAGGCGCATGGTTTAATTTAGTATTGGCATCGGCTATATATACGATTCTGCGCTTAATTACCGCAAAGTCTAGTGCGGATACAGCTGTGTTGATCAAAATTATAGGCTTGGTTGTGGCAGTCATTTTAGTGGCTGCTGTCTGGGCGGTAACTTCTATTGATGATATCGGCCAAGTCTTTGCGCATCGTGCACAGTTAGTGCAAGATTACGATCAAGGTTCGGCAGGTCGTTTTGATGCCATACTGATCGCTATTAGGGAATCTATTATCCATCCTTTGGGTATAGGTCCTGGCCAAGCCTCGGAAGTGTTAGCGCTTGACCCTCATAATTTGTTTGTGCATATTCTGGTAGAAACCGGCTGGCTTGGCGCTATTGCATTTTCCGGTTTTATTCTCGTCACCTTAAAAGAGGCATACACTGTGTGCATGCAGCCTTCAAAAATACAAAATATTTGTATTGTCTTGTTTGCTTGCCTGGTGGGTACCTTGATGGAAAGTATGATTATACATAGCACCCATTGGCGGCATCTTTATGTGATGTTTGGATTGATTTGGGGAGCAATTTCCGCGAAAAGAAGTAATTTGGTGTAGATGCGCAAGGCCATCAGGAACGGGTTAACTTACATCTGCTCCGGCTAAAGGCATAGCCCAAAAAGCTAACTGAAATAGGGGCGGGTACTCAGATAATGCGTAAAGCCCTGCAACTGCACTAACAGTTGATGCGTGGGATGTAATGATCGTAACAGGCTAAGTGTTTGTTGTGCCTCCTTGTATTTATACTGCGCCAGTAATGCCAATACTTTTGAACACGACTGGCGAATCATAAAATCGCGAAATATCACAGCGGCAGGCGTTTTTTTATAACTTATGGCTTTGGTTAAGGTCAGCACTGCAAGCTTTGGTTCATGTGTAAACCAAAGCTGCATAGCCTGTTCCAGTAGATGTTGCGCTCGTTGTTCGCTACTGATTACCCCCGTTAAATTGGTATGACAACGCGGACAAATCAACGCGCCATTTAAACGGGCATTGCAGCAGGAACAACGCTCCATTAAGACTCCAGGTAGTAAAGAATGTCGGTTAGTTTAGCAACGGCGGCTTGCATACGATCATTAGCCGCTTCTTCAATAGCGCCGTAAATTTCTTCGATTAAATCAACCAAGTCCTCTTTGTCTTCAGTGGATACTTTCTCGAACAAGGCTTCCGCTTTGGCAATTAAACGCTGCGCTTCGGCAACTTCTGGGCTAGCAGAAGATTCTTTATGCTGGGTTGGCATCTGGCCAAATAATTGGCCTACGCGCTGCTGTGCAGTACTTAAATCATCATGTTCAAAACGTGCCATGGCATTTTTTATGGTGATGGATTTTTGCAATCCGCTGTCTTTTTCCGTTGCTGAAACGTGCAATATGCCGTTAATATCCAAATCCAGGGTTAAGGTGATGACATTGCCTGCAGGCACGTCCCGTAAGCCTTCCACCAAAAATTCACCTATTTTTGTGTTGCTCAGGGCATCGGGATCTTCACCTTGGTAAATAGTGACCTCAACCGCATCCTGGCCATCGACAGCGGTCATATAAGCTTCGGTTTTACGATTGGGTAGCGGGGTGTTTTTGTGAATGATGGGGCAATACTGATATTGATAAGGTTCGCCATATAAAAAGCCCAGGGCACTGGTGCCATAAGTGTAAGGCGTAACATCAACCAGCACGGCATCAACGGCTTGGCCGTTAATCATGGCGGCCTGAATAGCAGCCCCCATCGCTACACATAAATCAGGATCCACAGCGCTTTGCGGCTCAAAGCCAAAAATGTCGAACAAGCGTTCACGAATACACGGTGTCCGTGTTGAACCACCCACTAACACGATTTCGTCAATATCGCTGGCGGTTAATTTGGCGCCTTTTAAGGCAATGTGCAGTGCATCTAAAGTGACATCAATGTAATCGGCAATCATTTCTTCATAGGCCGTTCTGGACAGTTCCAGAGACAGATGTACGGCGATGCCGTCATGCTCCAGCAAATATTCTTCTTCAATGGTGGCGTAAGGCTGATCTGACAACACAAATTTAGCATTTTCAGCAGCACGGGTAATACGCGCCATGGCTTTGCTGTGAGTGCGGACATCAATTTGTTGGCTTTGTTGCAGATGGTCGACAATGTGGTTAATAATCTGTTCGTCGAAGTCATCACCGCCTAAGTGGTTGTCGCCATGGCTGGACAATACTTCCACCACGCCGGATTCCACATTAACCACCGAAACGTCAAAAGTACCGCCGCCTAAGTCATACACCAGCATACGTTTTTGTTCGGTTTGTTCAGCACCGTAAACCAGGGCGGCGGCCGTGGGTTCGTTAATGATGCGGACGACTTCCAAGCCTGCAATTTGCCCCGCTTCATGGGTGGCTTGTCGCTGCGCATCAGAGAAATAAGCTGGTACAGTAATCACTGCTTTGGTCACAGTCTGATTAAGATAGTGTTCGGCAATGGCTTTGAGGCGTTTTAAAATAATCGCAGAAATTTCCTGTGGTGCGTACAGTTGTCCGCCTAAATCTACTTGCGTATCTTGACCCATTAAGCGCTTGATGGATTTCACGGTGCGCTCTGGATACACCAGATATTGGTTTCGGGCAGTTTCGCCGACTAAAATGCCGCCGTTGTCATCCAGTCCCACTACCGAGGGCAGTATTTTTTTGCCGTTGTCGGCAATAACGATAACATGCCCGTTTTCAACGATGGCGACTTCTGAGTTTGTGGTTCCTAAGTCAATTCCGATAATTATTTCATTCATGGTCTATTTCTTCAACGTTATAATTTGTTAACTTTAACTTCTGCAAGGCGCAGGACATTTTTTTCAAACAAAAAGCCTTTACGCAATTCTTCAATGACGATGCCATTAGCGAGTTTGG
Organism: Crenothrix sp.; assembly: GCF_043729335.1. Lineage (NCBI taxonomy): Bacteria > Pseudomonadati > Pseudomonadota > Gammaproteobacteria > Methylococcales > Crenotrichaceae > Crenothrix > Crenothrix sp. The sequence continues at coordinate 166,423 of NZ_JAYTLQ010000060.1, forward strand.
GATCACGGCCAATTTCAACGGCATTCATGGTATGGGGATCTAGCGGTTTGCCCAGGCATTCTATGGGTGAAATCTGATTGCGTTGCAATAGCTGCTCAACACGCTTTAGGGTGATTTCTTGGCCTTCTTTTACGCTATTAATAAAACGGTCATCTGGTTTTTTGGCAAAGAATGAGGCTGCCGGTTTGTAGTTTTGTAACACTGCCGACCCTACCAATAAGCGATCATAAATATCAATCATATCCATAAGTATAGTGCGTGACAACTCATGGCGCTGATGTTGCAAATGGGTTTCGTGCAGCGCCAGTTCGGCTGTCAATGCTTTATTGTCACTTTGTAAGGCATTTAACGCGACTGTTAATGTTTCCAGAGTGTTTTTAAATTGGCGTGCTTCAGCTTTGACTTCGCTTTTTAAGCCGGCTATTTCATTTAATAACGTATGAAGGTCAGGGGGTTGTTCGCTGGCCAATTGGCTTAAATCAACGTTTTCGAGATAGCTTTGAAATTCTTCAAGCAATCGGTTTTTAGGCGTGTCACTCATGTGTTATTAATCTTGTGGGTCGTACTGAACTGAAAGATGCTGTCATCGATACTGGCACGCAACAGCTTATCAAAACTATCGGCACTGAGTGTCAACGCCTCTGAACTGACCAGGGCTTGATCTAGTAAAATATTAAAGTCCGCTTCGGGATAATCAAATAATTCGTAATTTAAACGGCTTTTTTGATCTTTAATGGTTTGATAAGCACCGTGTATTTGTTGAAACAAATTGTGGTGATGATCGGGCGGGTATTGTTTTACTTTTTGCAAATAAGCTTGTTTTATTTCGTTGTCGCTTGCTTGCTCACTCACATCAAGAATTTCGTAGGCTGTTTTCATCTAAACTGGTTTCCTATTTTAAAAATGATGGGATCGAATTAGGGCTACTATTCACACAGTTAATAATATCGGCGGCAGTTACATGAATTTCAAGATTTAATTCTTCGGCGGCTTTAAGTAAAGACAGCGCTTGCAAGGCATCAAAATTTTTCAAGATGACATCCATGGCCGCAGTTTTATTATTGGAAAAGTATTGCTTTACTAACGCCGTTAAAAAACGATCCATGCCCATTTTCTTAATAAGCTCGTCAGCCTTACTATCGAGCTTGTCAAACACATCGCTCGGTAAGTCATTGAACAATACCATAGGGTTGGCATTGCTGCCACCCATGCCCATTAACGCGCCAAATACATCGATGTGTTTGGGGCCGAAATCATCTTCATAATAGTCGTCAAGAAATTTCTCAATTAATACAATGGCGCGTTGATCTTTTTCGAGGTCTGCATTTTCCAGGCTAGTTTCTAATCTGTCGATATTTATTTCGGAACATTTGCTGGCATCACCGTTAGATTCAGCGTACACACGGTAATACATGCCGATAGGTTTTTTCCACAAAGCAGAAGGAACTTTTACGCATACGCGCATCAGTTCAAAGTGGCCGATGCGCTCTAAACCCTGGCAGAAGGCTAATAATTTTTCTTCGTCTAGCAGGTTTTTGCCAAGAGAGTATTTAAGCGGCGCTTTGAGTTTATCTATTATTTTAGTCAGTAAGACTTGGGTATCGGCTTGATTGCAATACTTTAAAGCAAGCTCGATAAACTGTGCTAATTCCTGGGGCGAGGCGGTGTAGTTTTTTGCCAAGGGCGGCAATGCTTTCAAAACAGCTGCCGGTTGTAAATTCATGGCAGCCGCTTCCATCATGACATAAAAGTGGGCATTTAAAAGCCCCGTATGTAATTGTTGTACGGTTTCAGCAACCTGTGTTGCACCTTGGCTTTTATCGATTTTAGCTGCCGCGAACGTACAAAAACCTTGCATGATGGTCACTATCAATTGATCACGTTTGTTCAGTGCTAAACTTTGGGTAGCGTGCATTTCTTGGTCTAGTTTCTGGAATTTTTTGCTTTTAATGAGCGTTCTGATGTGCGCCAAATGGCTGTTGAACAAGGCTTGTTTGGCAAATACATTAACCGGGTCAATCTTTAGTACTGTCTGCGCGTATTGCGTGGCTTGTTTAAAGGCCTGTCTGCGGGTGGCATCGTTAATAGCAATCAATAGCAACTCGATATCTTGTGGAAACTTTGCAATGCTCTTGTTCAGCCAAAGCTTTAGGTCATCTTTTTGTTGCGCTCTATTCTCATAGTAGTTAACAATTTTTAAATAGGTGTCGCGGTCATCCGGATCCTGATCCAAGCTGTCTTCTAGCCAGGGTATAGTTTCGGATAAGGGATATTCTTTGCTGGCAATATGGCGCATTAACAGCGCTATTTTTAGATTATCTACGGGTTCTTGGTTCTGCAATAAGGCAACGCCACGTTTCCAATAATACAGCGCATCATGAAGATTGCCTTTGTGTTCATAGCCAAGTGCTTTTAAGCGACATTCTTCAAATTCGTCGGCGAGGCCAAAGTGCTTATTGAAATCGCGTTGCCCGGCAGGATAATTTGCCAGTGCTAAATAGCAATAACGCCGCGATAATTCTTCGCCAAAGATAGTATGGTATTGCAGGGCTAAGTTAAATTTCAATTTGTCGGACAAACGCTGTTTTTGTTTAATGATGACATCAAGCAATTCCAACTGTTTTTTATTGAATTTTTTGGCTATGGTGACAAGTTGCCCTTGTTTGTGCGACAAATCAGATAGATCAGTGATCAGTGTCGAGCCATCATGGGTACATGCTAATAGGCTTTTGGCCATATTATAGTAGGGCGATTCTGTCGTAATTTTTGCAAGTTGTTCCTGAGCAGTTTCCTTGGATTCGGAAAATGCCATGACTGCTTTTAGCAATGTCCGAAAATCTTTAAAGGCCGAACGAAACGGCAATTGCTGTAACTGGGTGTCAACCGCTTGATATTGGCCTGCCCGATAAGCTGATAATGTTGCTTGAACAATTGTTAAGTGCTTTATAAACACCGAGTCTTGCGGTAACAACGTTTGAATTTCAGGTTTGCTGGTGATAATTAATAAACCTAAGAGATTGGCAAGCCGGGGGTATTGTTCATCCAGTTGCGCGATTGTGAGTTGTTGCAAGTATTTTTTGGTTTTAGCTATATCATTGGTTTTTAAGAGCCAAGTCAGATAATGGTCAAAATACTCCCTCCCAGTACCGCTATTTTGCGCGTAGCTTTCCCATAACACGACCGCTTCTTTGACCATGCCTTTTGCGGTAAATGATAATGACCTTTGTAAGTAACATTGTGCCAGCGCTTGTCGCCACTCTGAATTTTCTGTGGTTTTTAATAAGGTCTTATACAGCTCAATTGCTTCTTTAAAATTTCCAGCCTGAAATTTAGACCTCGCGGTGTGCTCTAAAGATACGCTATCTGTTTTGTTAGTAACAGGTGAGTTAGACGATGTTTTTTGCATGCGTGTGAATTTAAGGAATTAATAGGAAAAACGGCGGTATAGCTGTAAAAATACACTATAACAATAGCAAAAAGCCACTACATATTTATCAAAACGCATAGTAGCTTTATTTAAACAACATTACCATAGCGTAATACTGTTTAAATAAAAACGCCCTGGGTATTTATGAAGATACGCGGGGCGTTGATTGGCATGCTGTAGGCGCTGCGTGTTTAGGTTTACTCAGTATAGTAGCTGTCAAATTGTCTTAAATACATGCCGGAATCGCCATAGCCGTAGCTGGAATACTCCTGCGCATCGACCATAGATAGTAAAACACCGGCCACGTTTCCGTTGGCCTGGGTAAGTTTTTTAATGCCCCAGTTAACCGCTTCTTGCTTAGTAACCGCCCAGCGAACGACTAATATTGTGGTATCAACTTTCTGAGATAGGATAAGTGCATCTGCATTCGCGGCAATAGGCGGCGAATCAATAATCACGGTATCGTAGTCTTTGTCCAAAGATTTTAAAAAAGCATCGAATTGCGGTGACGCTAAAATACTGGTTAAATCGGGTACTTGTTTACCGCTACGCAGAACATCCAAACCCGTTGCCTTTTCGGTCCAGATAACATTATCCAACGTTTGTTCTTCCAGAAGTACATCTGATAAGCCAGCTGCTTCGGAAAGTTGAAAGACTTTTAAAATACCTGCTCGATAAGAGTCAGCATCAACCAGCAGCACTCTTTTTCCCGCCATCGCATACATTCTTGCTAAAGAGGACGCTGCGGTGGTTTTGCCTTCTTTGGGTTGTGTGGAAGTGACTAAAATTGTTTTAGGCATTTTGCCTTTGCCGGAAATATCAAGATTCCAGCGTATGGCATTAATCGAGTGCGCCAGTGCGGAACGTGGGTATTGCAGAATATAATTATCTAAAGACATGCCCGCTCTTTTATCTGCGCCTTTCAATAAGGGCACGAAGCCTAATGAGGGCAAGCCGGTGACTTTTTCAATTTGTTCTCCGCTGCGGTAGCCTGGAATTAAATACTCCATTAAAAAGGCCAGCATTAGTCCTACAATCCCAGAAGCCACTATTGCAAGAGCAAGAATAGGTTTCTTTTTTGGGAATGTTGGATCGGACAACGCGCCTGCGCGCGAAATGACAGTGGCATCAGGTTGTTGCACTTCCATATTCTCTTGGGCGCTAACCTCTTTGAATCGTGCTACAAACGTATTTAACAGAGTGCGGTTTGCTTCAGCATCTCGATTTAACGCATCAAGTTGTACCTTGTCGGTGTTGTCTTTAGCCAATTGACCTTTAAGAACTTCCATGTTTTCTTGCAGAGAAGCGATTCTGGAATCAGTAATTTCTGCTTCGTTAGACAAGCCGTTAACAATTTTTCTGACTTCTACTTCGATCTTGTCTTGGAGTGAGTTCAGTTCGGCTATAAAATTCAGTAATTTTGGATGCTTTGGGCCGTAATCGGTAGACAGTTCAGCAATTTTTCGTTGTAGTTCAGATTCTTGTGTGCGTAAACCTTGAATCAAGCTGGACTGTAGCACTTCGTTGGTTGATCCTATGTCCCCACGGGAATTAAGAAGACTTTCCGCCTGACGCAAACGCGCCGCTGCCAGCGATCTATCTGATTTGGCGACCATTAATTGCGAGTTAACTTCAGAAATTTGTTGTTGAATCAGTGTGCCATCTTTGCCGTTCAGCAGTCCGGAATTTTTGCGGTACAATTCAACGGCATCTTCCGAGGCTTTCACTTGTTTTTGGCTTACCATGATCTGCTGATTTAGCCAGGAGGAGGCCATTTTAGTGGTTTCAAATTTAGAGTCCATCTGTCTTTTTATATACAGATTAACAATTGCATTGGTGACACGCGATGCGGTAATACGGTTTTTTGAAGTAAATTTAACGGTAATAACCCGTGATTCCCTTTGTTGTTGAACATCCAGATTCTTCAAAAAATTATTGATAATTTGAGTCCAGCGCAATTCAGAACGATACTCTTTTTCGGAAATGCCTGACGAGTCAACCATATTGTCAATGCTTTTTTCTTCTTGCGTGAAAAATTTTCCAGCATTGTCTTTGATAGCCGTTGTGGTTGATGAGAGATCGTCGGCGTTATCCTCGGCATTGGCCGGTAGCGTATTAAATTCGGGGTCTTGATCAAGATTCAGTTCGCGTATCACTTCCCTGGCCAATTCTGGCGAACGCAGCACTTGTATTTCACCGGCAATGGTTTCTGCATCCGCTAACGATGCTGTGGAGGCATTTTCTCGCTTAACGATGTCTCGCCCACGATTTTCAATCATTATCTGTGCTTCACCGGTATAACGCGGGGCAATGCTCCACAAAATTGTTGCGGCCAATAGTGTACAACCCAGCATAATGGCTAAAATAAGCCATTTTCTACGCCAAATTATGGCAAAAATCTGCCGGATGCTAATGCCATCGGAAGTCGAAGGGGTAGCAAAAAAACTTTTCACATTGGTCGATTCAGATTGCACTGACTCATTACTCATTTAAAAAACTCCTAATTCTGAACTCATTGTTATTAATTATGCATATCCGGCAAATACAAGAACTGCACTCAAGCAATGTGTGATGGCATCGATTTTGTCGTAATCGTAACGTTTTAAATCTATAGTTATCATTTTAAGTTTAAGTAAAATAGTGTAGAGCTGATGTTAATATATCTAGTTCACGCAACATCTCAAGCGCAATTGAAGCCACAGTTATTGAGTAAAAGTTGCTATAAACCTATAAACATCATGAATCAGTGGCAAAAGGGGCACGCAAGCTAAGTGAATCAACGGGGGTATGATGTAAAAAAATAATTTTACTGTTTTTATTTTTTATCAAAATCGCGATAAGTTTTTCAGATAGCCCTGCTTTAAGCAGATTTCATGTCAGCACTGCGTTATTATTTAATCACTCAAATCTTAAATACGCACACTAAGTCGTATAAGCATAAAGCCTTGTTGTGATAATTTCCAATTTTTTTCATTGCCCCTCCTTGAATAAAAATTTTTCCGTGCTAACGGGTAGTTGTGCCGCTTAATTATTTGCTTTAAAAGGGCAAAATATCTGTCATCATTTTTTACAGTTAGCTCAGTAGGGTGGTTTTATCTATTAGGCTAATGAATTTGTTGGCTGCTATCAATAGGTATAAACACTTATGCTTTGATTTTTCTGGATAACAGTGTGTTAAAGCAGTCGAATTACTTGGTTTTTAGTGTAAAAAAACAAAATTAGCGCATAATAAAAAAATTATGCCCTGTTATTTAATCTGTGAATTAAACCATTTATGTTTAAAAAAATCACGACATCTTTATATGCGTTAAGCGGTTTTTTTATGTTGCTGTGTGCGTGTAATTATTCAGCGCACGCAACACAGTTAGTAGAGGGAAAAATCGGTTTTTTTAAACACGCCAATACAACATTTGATAGTTATTCGGCGAAGCCGGATACCAAGCAGCAACAGTGGATGCAAAAGCATTATCAGCGCATGTTGGTTTATACCCCGTATTTTGATGCACGACTCAATTGGTATCCTAGCGCATGGTTTTATAAGGATAGCTATGCCATTTATATTGGCAGCGAAACAGCCAAAAAACACCCTGAATGGATTTTACGCGATGAAAAGAACAATGCGTTGTACATTCCTTGGGAATGCCATGGCAAATGCGACCAATACGCGGGCGATTTTGGCAATCCTGAGTTTAGAAAGTTTAAGATTGAAGAAATCCGTGCCGCTTTAACTAAAGGTTATAAGGGGGTGTGGCTTGATGATGTTAACTTAACCTGGCGAGTGGGTGATAACAAAGAAGACCATGTTACACCAGTGGATAAACGAACCGGGAAATTAATGGTGCTTAAGGATTGGTGCCGGTATTTTGCCGAGTTTATGGAAGACATTCGCGCGGCCTTTCCTGGCACTGAGATTGCCCATAATGCGATATGGTATGCAGATAGCCTGGAGTCGGAAAATCCATTTATCAGTCGGCAAATCAGTGCGGCCAATTATATTAATATTGAGCGCGGCGCTAATGACAGTGGTTTAACAGGCGGTGATGGGCCGTGGGGCTATTTAACCTTTTTGCGTTACCTGGATTATGTCCATCAACGCGGTGTCAGTGTTATTTTAATGGACGCGGGTATTACCCCAGATGAGCGGGAATATGGCCTTGCTACAGCGCTATTAGTCAGTAATGGCAATGATTTAATCAACAGTAATCAACCCGACTGGACGACGCCAGATCATTGGTGGCCAGGTTACGATATTAATTTGGGAGCCGCAGAAAATAGCCGTTATAAGTGGCGCGGACTATTACGGCGTGATTTTGAATGCGGCCGGGTGTTAGTGAACCAGCCGGGAATGCCAGAACAGCTTGTCCGTATTAAAGGTAAATTTCAAAGAATTGATGGCGCACCGATAAAAAAATTACACTTGGCGGGTAAGTCCGCAGCTATTTTAATTAAAAAATCGTGTAAACAGCATTAACGTAGCAATGCTTAATTAACGTAGAGACGCAAGATTTTGCGTCTCTATTTTTTAAGATCAGCCAAAATCTTATCCCGCACCAATTGCCCGGATAAAGTCACCATCGGCATACCACCGCCTGGGTTAACACTGCCGCCGACAAAATAAAGATTGCTTAAAGAAGCGCTGCGCTGCGGTATTTTAAAACCTAAGTTTTTAAACCGATCCGTCACTACGCCGTATATTGAGCCCTTATTTGAATAATACTTGGCCTCAATATCAACCGGCGTCCAGGTTTCTTCGCAAATAATATGTTTTCTTAAATCCGTTAAGCCCATACGTTCCAGTTTGATTAATACCCGTTCCCGAAACGCCGCATAATCTTGGGGTGTTAAGGGGTTTTTGGAATCAAGATGTGTAATATGCGGCAGTATTTTGATGATTTCACAGCCTTCCGGGGCTTGGCTAGGGTCGCTTTTAACCGGTGCTACCAGATAAATGGTCGGGTCTTCTGATAACTGGTGGGAATGGAAAATAGCTTTAAAATGCTCGCGGGAATTATGGGCATAAAAGAAATTATGGTGTGCTAATTGGTGGTAAATTCTGTTAACCCCCAAATGAATCACCAGACCCGAACAACTGGGTTCAAAGCGTTTTAGCTTTTCAGCTTGTTGGGGTTGCTTTAATAGTTTTTTATAGGCGGGAATCGCTTCCATATTAGACACAACAATGTCTGCCGGAATAACAGTGCCATCTGTTAAACGCACTCCCGTGGCACGTTCGCCAGTAGTTTCAATTTCGGCAACTTCTGCATTCACCCGAATAGTAACGCCCAATTCAAGCGCCAGTTTTTGCAAGGCTTGCGCCATGTTGTACATGCCGCCTTTCACATACCACAGGCCATAACCAAATTGAATATAAGGCAATAAGTTCATTAACGCCGGTGAATCATAAGGTGACGAACCGACGTATTTAATAAAATAATTAAGTATATCAATTAATTTAGGATCGCTAATAAAACGTCGGACACCCTGATCCATTGACCGAAACACATCAAACTTTAATAGGCTTTGCACAGGGCCGTAGTGTTGTATGAGCTCCCAAAATGAATCCAAGCCGTGTTCAAAATAACCGCTTTCTGTTGTTTCACAGAGTTTTTTTGAGTAAGCCATAAAATCCGCAAATTCCTTGGCGGTATTGGTGCCAAGCTTTGCCAATTCGTGCTGCATTTTGTCAGGATCAGAACTTAAATCCAAAGTGTTGCCGTCCTCAAAAAAATTACGCCAATGCGGTTCAACCGGCTCAATGGTTACATAATCGGCCATATTTTTACCGGCGTGCTCAAACAGGCGTTTGAAAACATGCGGCATGGTTAAAATAGACGGGCCTAAATCAAAACTAAAACCGTCTTTTTGCAGCACATTGAGTTTGCCGCCTACCTTGTCATTTTTTTCCAGCACATCGACACTGAACCCCTCGGTTGCTAACGAGATTGCTGCTGATAATCCGCCAAGCCCTGCACCGATAATAATGACATGTTTATTTTGGGTAGCCTTCATTAAAAATCCCTGCCTATACCTAGATAAATGAATAGATTATGCCAGTGTTGTCTCATGTTGCCTGAAGCATATTTTAAAAACATTTTTAGTGCTGGCCAATTGCGTTTGATACGCTGCCATAAGTAGCCTTTGCCAAACAGGCAATCCATAAAGCCACGTATGTGTTGATAGCGTAAGTCTGAATAAGGAAACCAGTTCGGTTCATCATCCAGCATGCTGCGGCTGGTTAACCCGGAAACAGTGTAACTAAACTGGCGTAAGCCTTCAGCGCCATGATAACGCCCAAAACCACTGTTTTTAACACCGCCAAACGGCAAACCCGGATGGCCAATGTTTTTAATGACATCGTTAACTGCCCAATTACCCACTTTTAATTGCCGTGCTATGCGTTGGGCTTTGGCAATATCCAGACTCCAGACGCTGGCATTTAAGCCGTATTGGCTGTCGTTTGCGAGGGTAATCAGCTGTTCTTCGGTACTAAAAGCCATGACGGGTAATAATGCACCAAAGGTTTCGTCCTGCATAACACACATGTCATGAGTGACATCCCAAAGTACGACAGGCCTTAGATAGCGTCCTTGCAATTGTAATAGCCCTGATGCTTTTGCACCTTTGGCCAAGGCATCCTGGTAGTGAGCTTGAACGATCTCAAATTGTGCCAGACTGGTTAACGCGCCCAGATCAGCTTCTTTGCCATGTCCAATGGTTAGCTTTTGCGTAGCCAAACAAAGCGCCTGTACGAAAGCATCGTAACAACTGTCTTGCACATACAGCCTTTCAACCGATACGCACACTTGTCCGCTATTGCTGAATGCGCCATATACTGCCGCTTGGCAAGCGCGTTTTAAATTGGCATCGGCAAAAACTAACATGGCATCTTTGCCGCCTAATTCCAGTATAACCGGAATTGGATGCTGTGCAGCTCTGGCCATAATGGCTCGTCCTGCTGCTACGCCGCCGGTCATAAACACTAAGTCCGGACGATTATCAAGCAGGGTTTCACCTGATGTTCCAGCACCAATCACTTGCTGTACCACATTATGCGGTAAGTCAATCTGTTCGCATAATTGCAAAATTAACTCACCGATGGGCACGCTTAATTCGGATGTTTTAAAGATAACTGCATTGCCAGCTACTAAGGCGGTGATGAGTGGATTTAAGGTAAGCTGTAGCGGAAAATTCCACGGTGAAATAATCGCCACTACGCCATAAGGCTTGCGTTCAATTCTGGCTTGGGTATTAGGAAAAGAAAACGGCGAAGTTATTTCTGAACGCGGCGCTAAAATTTTGGCAGCGTTTTTTTTATAGTAGCTGATTAACTCCAAAATCGGGTAAATCTCGCCCAGCAATACCTCGGTTTTCACCTTGCCAGTTACACTTATCACCGTTTCAGTAATGCTATCAACCTGCTCTAAAAGGACGGTTTGTAATGCTGATATAAACGATAGTCGCTCAGTAATAGATACAGTTGCCCAGCTGTTGACTGCTATGCGCGCTTGTTTCAGCTGTTGAATTATTTCAGCCTCAGTTGTCACCGGATAAGTATTAATGACGTGTTCATCAATAGCTGAAATGGCGGTGAGGGTATCAGCCATGTCTACAATCTTAGGCTCGATCAAGTTGTGGGATAGCTACGCCATGTTTTTGGCAAATAAGATCAGAAGAAATACGCGCGGATTCATAAATTGTGGGTAAACCACTGCCAGGATGCGTACCGCCACCTACCAGATAACACTGCTTTAATTCCTGAAACTGATTATGCGGTCGCCAGTATAGTAATTGGCTAAATTTATGCGACAGGCTGAAGGTTGCACCTAAAAATACATTCTCATCGTTTTCCCAGTTTTGTGGGGTAATAATTTTTTCATGGGCAATATGGCTGCGTATATCACCCAGGTTAAAGCGCTCCGCTACCATATCCAGCACTTTTTCGCGCATGGAGGCACATTGCTCATCCCAGTTAATATGGCTGTTATTATTGGGCATGGGGACAAGTATATACAGCGTTGAATGCCCTTCAGGGGCTAAGCTGGTATCGGTAACGCAGGCATTTTGTACATAAAATGAAAAATCATCGTTTAACTTTTTGTTATGAAAAATATTGCTGATATTGGTTTTATAATCATCAGCAAAAACAATAGTGTGGTGCGGCAGGTCGTAGCGTGTATCCAAGGCCAGATACAACATGAAAGTGGAGCAGGAATACTCCATCCTTTTTAAGCGCTCAGGGCTGTGCTGTTTTAACTGGTTGGGTTTAACGAGCTGGCTCATGGCATAGGCAAAATCAGCGTTAATAATGACTTCATCAGCGGTAATCTCAGTGCCATCTTGCAGGCGCACGCCTTTAGCCACTTTATTGTCTATGATTAACGACTGCACTGCTGCGCTGGTGTGGATATGCCCACCTTGTTCGGTAATGACTTTAGCCATCGCCGCAGCAATCCGGTTTAAGCCGCCTTTAACATGGTAAATGCCGTATTCATGTTCCAAATACGACAGCATGGTAAACAACGCTGGGCATTCCCACGGCGACATTCCCAAATATTTCGATTGAAATGAAAAAATCAGGCGCATTTTTTCCGCTTTAAAATAGCGCCCTAAATTGGAAAACACGCTGTGGTTAAGCGCCAAATACGGCAGTGCTTTGATTAACTCCCATGAAAAAAATGCGCTTATACTGGAATAATTACGTTTAATACACGGGTAAAGTTTGCGAAAACGTTTACCTTCCTCTTCAATATAACGGTCAAACCCAGCACTGCCTTCCGGGAAAGCGCGTTGCAGCTCGGCCCGCATTTTTTCCCGGTCGGAATAAACATCCACTGACTGATCATCAAACATTAAACGATACATGGGATCAAGTTTAAAAAACTCCAGATAATCACTGCTGCGTTTGCCACATAGCGCAAACATGTCATCTAAAACATGCTTCATTAACAAAAACGTAGGCCCGGTATCAAACACATGGCCATTTAAGCGGATGGGGCGGTTACGGCCACCGACTTCGGCATTTTTATCAAAAATAGAGACTTTAAAACCGCGCTGGCTTAACAGCATTCCTGCGCACAAACCGCCAGGGCCAGCGCCGACGATTACGATATGTTTTTTTTCAGGCATGATGGATGGTATCGTTGAAGTATAAAAAAGGCTATTGGCTTGTCATTATAAAAGGCAACACATAAGCTAGTTGAGGTGTTCATTGTTCCCCAAGTCTACCCTATTTGTTCCACCTAAATACAGTTAGCCAAGCTAATGACATCAACTCTGTATTATTTAGGCATATAAAAATTAGTCAAGACTCTGCAAACAAAAAATGACATTCTGCTTTTAATCAATAAAGCGAAGCTGTTCATTTTTGCGGTATTATTATTGTCATGTAAAGCAGCGTGTTTACACGTCAAAGCCATGATAGAATTCAGGTTACTGAATCTTGCCTATTTTTAATAACTGCGGCTTATGACTCCCATTATCCAACTTAACAATATTAATAAAGCCTATACACTGGGTAAGGTAACTCAGCCGGTATTGCATGATATTTCTATGGCGATTTACGCGGGAGAATTTGTAGCCATAGTGGGCGCTTCGGGAAATGGTAAATCAACGTTACTGAATATATTAACCGGCATTGATAAACCCAGCAGTGGTCAAGTCACTGTTTGTGGCAGCCAGTTACAGCGTTTAAAAGAAGAGCAATTGTCAGTATGGCGCGGTAAAAATGTCGGCATTGTGTTTCAGTTTTTTCAATTATTACCGGCGTTAACGTTATTGCAAAACATTTTATTGCCCATGGATTTTGTCGGTAAATTAAAAAAACGCGAACGATTAACAAGAGCGCATTATTTACTGGATTTAGTGGGTTTAAAGGATCAGGCTCAGCAGTTACCCAGCCAGGTTTCTGGGGGCCAGCAACAGCGTGCCGCCATTGCCCGCGCAATGGCCAATGATCCGCCCTTAATTGTCGCCGATGAACCCACCGGCAACTTAGACTGTGAAACGGCCGATAGTGTGTTTGCGCTATTTTTAACCTTGTGCCAACAAGGTAAGACACTGGTCATGGTCACGCATAATGAGGCGCTTGCCGACGCTGCCTCGCGCCGCATTGCTATTCATTCAGGGCATATTCTAAGTGACGAAAAAACCCATACGAGGCAGTCTCTTGTCTAGCATTTGGGCAAAAATTAAAGCCGATTTACTGGCGCATCCTGCGCGTACCGGCCTTTCTATCACCAGTATGGCCATTGGCATTTTTATGCTGGGCACTATGCTGGGTATGATGGATTTGGAATTAAGCAATATGGATGCCGCCCATCGGCACTCATCGCCATCGCATATTAGTTTAATCCTTAAAACCGATACGGACTTTAGTAGTCTGGAACCGATTAAATCAGTAGAAGGTGTGGAGGCGGTAGATACGCTAACGCAATTTACCGTGCGTTATAAAACGCCGGGTGCATCCAGTTGGCAACTGGGTACGGTGGTATTTCGCAATGATTACAGCCAGCAAAAGTATGACCAGTTAACCCTGCTTTCTGGTCAATGGCCTAGCGGTAACCGATTGGCTGTCGAACGCTTATCGATGAAAGCAGCAGGGCTTAAGCTAGGTGACACCATTCAATTTGAAACCACCAAAGGTGCGGTAGATATGGCTATCGGCGGTGTCATTCGTCATCCTTTTGTAAAACCGCCTAAATTTGGCGGACAGTTACATTTTTTTATTAGTAGCGATGCTGCGCCGGTTTTTGGTGTGCCCTTAAAAACTTTCCGGCAAGCTTTAGTGCGGGTAACACCGCCGTACAGTGCAGATAAAGCCCGTATTGTCGCTGCGAATATTCGCACAAACTTAGCTAAACAGGGCATTCATGTGAATGCAACTTTATTGCAAGATCCTGAAAAACATTGGGGGCGACCGTTTTTTTCTGGGATTAATCTGATTTTAACGGTCATGGCGTGGGCATCTTTGGCGTTAAGTTCGGTGTTAATTCTTAATACGGTTGCGGCTGTTATTACTCAGCAAACCGACCAGATCGGCATCATGAAATCCATTGGGGCAAAACGCCGTACCATTGCCGGTATTTATTTAACTATCGTGTTTTTGTTAGCTTTGATGGCGCTAATACTAGCCATTCCAGCCAGTTTTGCCGTGGCATTTTTAAGCAGCCGCTGGTTGCTGGATTTATTTAACATTGAATTAACCCAATTTACCTACTCAACACGCGCATTGCTGTGCATGGTGGTAGGTGGATTATTAACGCCGCTGTTAGCAGGCTTATGGCCGATTTGGCGCGGCGCTTCATTAACCATACGGGAAGCCCTGGCCAGTTACGGTTTAGGCGCAGATTACACGCGCAGCGGCTTAACCGGCTGGCTGGAAACCAAGCTATTTGGACGTTTACCTACTTTGTATGCGGTTGCGTTAGGAAACTTATTACGCCGCAAAGCACGGTTATTCTGGACGCAAAGTGTATTGATTATTGCAGGCGTTTTGTTCATGGTCATTATGAGTCTTATTGCCTCGGTTAATTTGACTTTAGATCATGAATTGGCCAGAAGCCGCTATGCGGTGCGTTTAGGCTTTGGTGCCGATCAGCCCGCCGCCCAAATTGAAAAAATCGTTAAATCGCTGCCAAAAACGACCGGTGTGGAATTATGGAACCGCTTATCCGCTGAAATACAGGTAGGTGATGTGGTCATTCGTCAAGTGGGCAGCTTAGGTGTGCAGCTAGTGGCTTTGC
Source organism: Crenothrix sp. (assembly GCF_043729335.1). Taxonomy (NCBI): domain Bacteria; kingdom Pseudomonadati; phylum Pseudomonadota; class Gammaproteobacteria; order Methylococcales; family Crenotrichaceae; genus Crenothrix; species Crenothrix sp. The sequence goes on from NZ_JAYTLQ010000060.1 coordinate 181,591, forward strand.
CGGTTACCAGCCAAATGTACACCCCGTTAATTGTCGCAGGACGCTGGTTTGAAGCTAACGACGCTGAACAAAATGTGTTGGTGCTGAATGCAGAAACTGCTGAACTTAACGACATTAAAGTTGGAGATAGTGTGCAGGTTAATGTGGCGCCGCGCAGTAAAAGCAGGTGGAAAGTGATAGGTTTGTACCGATGGTTTGCAGGTTCGGGTTATGCCGTAGAACCCGTATACGCGCCTTTAAAAACCGTTCAAAATCTTACTCATAACACTACCAAAAGTTCTTTTGCTTTGCTTTCCGCAGCAGTAACTACGTTGGAGGAAGAAAAAAACTATGCCGATGCTTTAAAGCAAAAGTTCCAGGATGAACATATTCCTTTAGATTTTTACACTACGCTGTCAACCCTTGAGCAGCGCCAGTTTGCTAAAAATGAGTTTCGACCGTTAACGAGTATGCTGTTAAGTCTGGCTGATTTAATAGCGTCGGTCGGGGGTATCGGTTTATCAGGTACCTTAGCGATGGGTGTGTTGCAGCGCACTCGCGAAATTGGGGTGTTAAGAGCTATTGGTGCAAAATCATCCACTGTGTTTAAACTGTTTATGCTGGAAGGCTTTTTACACGGCTTCATGGCTTGGGCAATCAGTATTCCGATTGCTTACCTTCTGGCTGAGCCACTGGCAAAAAAGCTGGGGCAAATAATGCTGAGTTTGCAACTGGATTATGTTTTTTCGATGACTTCTATCTGGTTGTGGTTGGCACTCATTATATTTTTGGTTATTGTGTCATCATACTGGCCAGCAAAACATGCCACCAAAATTGCTGTGCGGGATTCTTTAAGTTATTAAAGGACATAATTTGTTGGGCTACATGCTTTTCGTAATCCAACATTTATCGCATCCGTGGGTCGGATTGGAACGAACTACCGAGCTTCGACAAGCTCACTATAAAGAGTATTTTCAATTCCCCCGTGACCACGTAAGGCAGTAGCCGATGATTTCACATGACCACCAAACCACATTTTAATCCCCCAACAATAAATGCTAGCCGGCTTCTGTAAAGAGTATTATGATTCAGCTAACGGGATGAGTTAGTTTATTAACATCCAAAACCCCCTTTTATTGTGCTTAAAAGTAGTGTGATTTAGATGAGGCAACGACCCTTAAATAGTATGAATTTTAATGAGGCAATGCGAACCGGACAAGATAATTGTCGCCGAACAAGTTAAATAATTCACACTTCTCGTGTGAATAAGTTCGCATATTTCCCTTATTTATTCTCTTAAGATAAAGCCACATCGGAAAAGTTGAGATACACATACCGATGCAGACAAAATACAAACTCATTGATTGTATTATTATGCGCATGTTTAACCCGCCTCATCCGGGCGAAATCTTGTCTGAATTGTGGTTACAGCCATTGGGCTTAACTATTACCCAAGTTGCTAGCCATTTGAATGTGACCCGTAAAACCGTGTCCGCATTGGTTAACGGAAAAACCGGCATTAGCGCGGAAATGGCGGTGCGTTTGGAATTGGCATTTGGTAAAAGTGCTGAATCTTGGCTTGCCGCTCAAGCCGCTTATGATGTGTGGCAATTGGAAGCCAAGCGCGAGAGTTTGGGTGTTCATAAAGTGGCCGTATGATGCTTAAAGCCGGTTTTGTTAAGTTACCCGGCACATTTCGTCCAGGTATGATACCTAACAAAACTTACTCAAGTGTGTTGTACATTTAACACGGCACATTTTTGGCAAACGCCATGAATCTCAATAGCTTTGCTATGAACAATAAAATGGGCTTGCTTAATTTCTGATGACAGCGCCCGCATAACCTGAGCAGCAGAACGCTCTTCAACTTCATTGCATTGATTACAAATCAGCAATAATTGTTCGTGTTGTAACTCAGGACAGCGACAGCCTACAAAAGCATTCAAGCTTTCTACGCGGTGTATTAAACCTTGCTCAATCAAAAAATCCAATGCACGGTAAACCGTTACAGGCTTGGCGGCATTTTGCACCGGTTTGAGTTTATCAAGCAGTTCGTAGGCTTTAACAGCTTTATGACTTTCCCATATTAACCGCAATACTTGCTGGCGAATTGGAGTGAGTTGCACCGCGCGTTCCAGACACAGATGCTCGGCGGTAAGCAGTGCATCCTGAACACACTGGCCGTGATCATGGCCTGAAACTTCGGTATGCGTTAAATCAATATCTTCAGGAGCCGCTGTATCGTATGCTTTCAAATGTTTACCTTCATAAAGTCGGGCTGTATTTGTATTTTATTATACGCCGAGCCTTGATGAGAATAGGGGCTTTATTGAATTGAATCCACTCTACATAAAAACAACTACAGCAATTTTGAATCAACTATGGTGCTTTTCACGTAACTTTCAATCATCTCATTATCCACACCATAATCATGGCCATTAATCAGACGCTTGATTTTGTAGCCCTTACCATTAGCATCTAAATCCAGTTTAAATAAATCAATGTGCCTGGGTGGCCTTAGCTTTTTGTCTTCATCCAGACACAGCATGACTTTGGGTTTGAGTTGACGGCCAGGACCCACTTCAATAATCACCCCTACTTCGCCGTTACTCATTTCCACAACACTTCCCGCTGGATACAATCCCAATGCTTCGATAAATTTAATCAGATAGCCAGGATCAAGGTGACTGCCGCGCATTTTAAGCATTTCATCAATGGCATCGCGGTGTGTACGGCCTTTTTGGTACACACGATCACTGGTCATGGCATCATACATATCAACAATGGTGACTATTCGGGTTTCATCGCTAAGATGTTCCCCGCTCAGGCCGCGCGGATAGCCTTTGCCATCCATGCGCTCGTGGTGACTGTAGGCAACGTCAATAGCGCCACCATACATGTCCTTACTTTTTATCAATAAATTGCGTCCGTGTTCGGGATGCTTTTTCATTAACGTCAGTTCATGGGGTTCAAATCGCCCTGGTTTATTAAGCACTTCCAACGGTATAAGCATCTTTCCCATATCATGCATCATGCCACATAAGCCGACTTGATTAAGCTGCTCTTCATTAAACCCCATTTTTCGAGCTAATAAGATGGCCAATAAGCACACGTTCATACTGTGCTGAGCGGTGTATAAGTCTCTGTTTTTTAATTGTGTCATCCATAAAATCGCGTCAGGCGATTTAAGGACACAGGCCACGCATTCCGCCACCGCTTGCTTGGCAATTTCAACATTAATGCCGCGCCCCAAAGCGACACCATCCATAAAACTTTTTACCAGCGTACTGGTTTTTTGGTAAACCTCTTGGGTTTTTTCAATCTCCTTGGTAAAAGACGAATATCTTTCATAGCGTGAATTATCGGCTTCGGGTTCTTTGAAGCGGCTAAATTTGGGCTGGAGGTACTTGCTTTGTTTTTCCATATCAATGAAAACATACTGGCATTCACTTTTAACGGCATCAATATCCGTTTGGCTCATTAATTCAAAGCCCTGAAATATAAAACTACTTTCCAGCCAGGGTTTATCGAGCTGAGAGACGTACATGCCTATTTGCAAGTCTTTGACATCAATTTGCGTCAAGACATTGGAAGTGGCAAGAAATATATTGTTAGAGTCATTCATAGCAAAACGATTTATGAGAGTGTTTGCACATTAATCCGGAACATCTTTGTAAGAAGTTGAATCGTATCTGTAGATTTGGTCTACGGGACATATAAAATAAAGGGCTACCGACTTAAGTCGGGACATCCGTTCGCCCTGAGCTTGTCGAAGGGTTTGTGTGGTTCATGGTTCGACAAGCTCACCACGAACGGCTTTTTTTAAAATGTCCCGTCTTAAGTGAGTAGCCAAATAAAGAAAGCTCTACGCAAAGCTTAAGAACCTTATTAGTAAGTTTAGTAGTTTTTTTGGATTACGTGGGGCTTGTCCGAAACTTTTACATATTAAATACACTGGCACTACACATAGCCTACTAACGCTGTCTTGTGGAAACTTTCCTGCAAAATAAACACCGCCAGCTTAAATCCAGGACGCGACAGCGAGTTTTTATGGGATAATCCAGAATCACTTTATTTTTGCAAACAGACTATGACTTTCCCAACCATTGAAGCTTTTGTCGGTAATACGCCGCTAGTTAGATTGCAGCGCTTAGTGCCGCAATCCAGCAATATTATTCTGGCTAAGCTGGAAGGCAATAATCCAGCCGGATCGGTAAAAGATCGCCCCGCGCTAAGCATGATTAAACACGCCGAAGAACGCGGAGAAATTAAACCGGGCGATCGTTTAATTGAGGCTACCAGTGGCAATACCGGTATTGCTTTGGCAATGGCAGCGGCTATTAAAGGTTATAAAATGACGTTGATCATGCCCGACAATATGAGTGAAGAACGCCGAGCCTCTATAAAAGCCTATGGCGCAGAGATTATTTTGACACCTTCGGCAGGCAGCATGGAAGCCGCCATTGATTTGGCGCGGGCCATGGAGCAAGCTGGAGAAGGCCGTATTCTTGATCAGTTTTCCAACCCTGATAATCCGCGCGCGCATTACGAAGGCACAGGCCCTGAAATTTGGCACGATACCCACGGCAAAGTTACCCATTTTGTGAGTTCTATGGGGACAACGGGTACTATTATGGGTACTTCCAAATTTCTGAAAGAGCAAAATGCAGGCATTCAAATTGTGGGAGTACAGCCGGAAGGCGATTCAAAAATTCCTGGTATCAGGCGCTGGCCGAAAGAATATCTACCCAAAATATATCAGGCCGACCGTGTTGACAGAATTATCGATGTTGATCAGATTGCCGCGGAAAATACCACCCGCGCTTTAGCCGCCAGAGAAGGCATTTTTGCCGGTGTATCATCGGGCGGCGCTATTTATGCCGCCTTACAGTTATCTGAAGAAGTTGAAAACGCGCTGATTGTAGTTATCGTGTGTGATCGTGGCGATAGGTATTTGTCTACTGGCGTGTTTGCTTCATAAGGATAAAGGAGTAACTCAGCATGGCTTGTGTTTTTATACATTGGCAATAAAGACGCAAAATCTTGCGTGTCTTTATACGGATACGCAATGTCTGATTATGTAAGCCAGATACAATGGATGAAGTGCTTTTTGCTAACGATGTTATTGTCAGCCATGCCTGTAGCAAAAGCGTTTAATCAGGCCACGCTTAAAATAGACACTTATAAAACCAACGGCTGGCAGTTAGACGGCATCAGCATTAACCTTAACAACATTAATGCCACCACGCAAAAGCTGATACTCAGCATTACTAGCTTAAATCTCCCCAAGCCCTTTGATGATATTAGTTTCGTCAATATCAGTTGCGCAGAGTTTGTGTGGCGATCTGATGCAATCGTTTGTCAGCAAGGGCATGCTAATTTACAGTCCAAACAGTGGCAATCACCCACGACCAATTTTGCCTTTAGCCTTAGCAAAAAAAACAGCACACTCACTTTAACGCCTTTAAAAATAGCGGGCGCTGCCTTATTGGTGCAGGCAAACATGCACAATAACCGCTGGCAAGTGACTATTGATGCCAAAAATGTGAGTAGCCAGCAGCTAAAAAGTTATTTTCCCTCTGTGCCGATTGCTATTAAAGACGGCAAAGCTAACTTTAAGCTGACTGCATCGGGTGTAGCATTCAATTTCAAACAACTCTCATTAAATACCCAGCTTACCCACGTTAAAGCTAACAGCAAAGACGGTCAGTTCAGCACAGAAAAAGTAGCTTTGACAAGCCAGTTAAGCGCGACAAACACAGATGGTGTGTGGCATTGGCAAAATCATACTGAAATGCAAAAAGGTGTGTTGCACGCTGATCCAGTGCATTTTGAAGTCGGTAAAAAACCCATAGTAATTGATGCCAAAGGACTTTGGAATGCGGGCAATAAGCAGGTTACCGTGCAATCTTTAACCTTAAAAAACATAAAACTGGCGAATGGCGAGGTATTCGTTCAGGCAAGCATGCACGATAAGCACTGGCAACTTACTGTTGATGGCAAAAATATCAACAGTAAGCAACTGAAAAGCTATTTCCCAAAACTGCCGCTGCACTTTAAAAGCGGTAAAGCCAACGTTAAGTTGACGGCATCGGGTATCGCTACAGATGTTGAAGAGGTTAAAGTAAATGCCGATCTGATTGAAGTCACCGTGCAAAATCAAAGCGGCCAATTGGCTACCGAAAAATTAACCATAAGCAGTCAGTTAACAGGGCAAAAAGCTCACGGTGTATGGCAGTGGCAAACTCATTCCACTCTCAACAAAGGCGCTCTCTATAGTGATCCGGTGTATTTGGAGGTGACTAAAAAACCTGTCGTTATTGATGCCAAAGGTCTGTGGAATGCTAAGAGCAAGCGTGTGACTGTCGAAAATATCCACTACCAGCATCCTGATACCGCTAAGTTAACCGGCACGGGCGTTATCAGTTACGCGAAAAAAATTCAGCTAGAAAAAGCCGACTTAGAAGTGACAAGCCTGGAATTACAGAATTTGTTTTCGGTGTATGTTAAGCCTTACTTTGATCCCGCCAGCGTTGAAGGTGTAAGTTTAAACGGTAACGCAAAAGCGCATCTTAGCGTTGTTCAGCAGGCATTAAGGGATGCAGCGCTAGACTTTAACAACGTGACGATTAAAGATGCCAGTCATCGTTTGGATGTTAAACAAGGTTCTGGTGTCATTAATTGGTCAAGTAAACCTTTTCCTGTTCAGTTGTCACATTTGGCATGGCGGTCTGTGTCTGTGTTTAATTTGCCCATAGGCCCTGCACAAGTTGAATTAACGGCCTGGGCGAATAACTTTCGATTGACCCAATCAGCCCGACTGGCATTTTTGGGCGGCACTATTACCGCCAATCAATTGAGCTGGTACGCTAAAGCTGATGAAGAGCCGGATATTGCTTTTACCGGCAAGATAGATAATGTGTCACTGGAAAAATTATCTAAAGTAATGAATTGGACGCCGTTATCCGGCAAAATCAGCGGTCATATTCCAGGCGTGAGTTATCGCGATAAAACCTTGCGTCTGGGTGGTGAATTAACCATTAACGCTTTTGACGGCAGCATTACAGTAACCAATCTGGCTTCCGAAGGTTTATTTTCCGATTATCCTGTAGTTTACAGCGATTTTATAATGGACAATCTTGATCTTGACCAGATCACCCGTAAGTTTTCATTCGGTAATATTACCGGCAGATTATCCGGTTCTGTAAAAGAATTAACCTTGGAAAATTGGCATCCCACGCACTTTTTTGCCTGGCTAGGAACGCCGGATAATGACAACTCCCGCCATAGAATCAGTCAAAAAGCGGTACAAAATATCGCCAGTATTGGGGGTGGCGGTGCAACTGATATACTGTCACGCAGCTTTCTAAGCCTGTTTGATACCTTCGGGTATGACAAAATCGGTGTGGGTTGTTATCTGAATAAGGGTGTGTGTCAGATGATGGGCGTACAAACCACGCCACAAGGCTATTATCTGATTAAAGGTGGCGGTCTGCCGAGAATAGACGTGATGGGCTATAATCCGCAGGTTGACTGGGAGGTTTTGGTGGAACGGCTCGGTCGCATTTCTACCACCGAGGAAGTCATTGTTAAATGACGATAGAGATTGTCCCCGAAAAAATCATGCCAACCTACATTTTTTTCGTGCTTTTCTTGGACAAACAAGACTAATTAACCGGAGTGTATCATGAGAAAAATATCTGTTTTAACGGCCTTATTGCTGACGGCTTGTGTCACCATTAATATTTACTTCCCTGCCGCCGCTGCTGAAAAAGCCGCCGATGAAATCATCAAGGATATACAAAAAAATACTCCGCAAAAAATGGAGCCTAAACCCAAAGCCGAGTTATCGGACTGGCAGCTCAGTCTGTATAAAATGATAGACAGCGCCATTAATGTCGCTATTTCATCCGCGCAAGCCGCTGATGCGGATTTGTCCATAAATAGCCCGGACATTCAACGTTTACGTGCCAGCATGGCAAAGCGCTTTGCCACCTTACAGGTGTTTTATGGAAATGGTTCTGTGGGTATTAAATCAGATGGCCTATTGGTAGTAAAAGATACTGGCAGCGTGGCTCTTAAAGATAAAAACCAGATTAACAAACTCATTGCTTCGGAAAATGCCGACAGGCTGGCGCTTTATAAGGCAATTGCTAATGCTAATGGCCACCCAGAATGGGCGGCGCAAATTAAATCAACCTTTGCTGCTCAGTGGATCAGCAACGCACAATCCGGCTGGTGGGTTCAATCAGGCGGCAACTGGAAACAAAAATAAACATGTCAAGATCAAAAAGAAAACCCTTACCGACTACGCCGATTGCAGTCAGCATACAATCGCTAACCCATGATGGCCGCGGTGTAGCCCATGTCGATGGCAAAGCCACCTTTATTGATGAGGCTTTGCCCGGCGAAGATGTAGAATTTATCTACACCGAAATCCGTAAAGATTATGCTGAAGGTAAGGTGGTTAAAGTTTTAAAAGCCGCGCCGATTAGAACGCAAGCGCCGTGCCCGCATTACGGTGTGTGTGGTGGCTGTAGTTTTCAGCATGTGGAATCATCCGCACAAATTGAGGTTAAACAAAATCTGCTACTTGAACAATTTAAGCGCATCGGTAAAGTTGAGATTCCTGAACTGTGGGAACCGTTAATCGGCCCGCATTGGGGTTATCGCAGCAAGGCGCGCATGGGCGTTAAATACGTGGCTAAAAAAGAGCGGGTGCTGGTAGGCTTTAGGGAGCGGCGCAATCCATTTTTGGCGGAAATCGGCAACTGTATGGTGATGAATCCGAAGGTGGGTTTAAAGCTGATTGCCTTGGGTGAAATGATCAGTGAGTTAACCATTCGGGACAAAATTCCGCAAATAGAAGTGGCCATAGGCGATACCGATTGTGTGCTGGCGGTGCGTGTATTGGAACCACCCACCGATGCCGATAAAGCCATAATGGCCGATTTTGCCAAACAGCATGAAATTACTTTATGCTTGCAATCCAAAGGCCCAGATACGATTAAGCCACTAAATAGCGAAGATAGCATGATGCTCACCTATAGCTTGCCGGATCATGATATAGAGTTTAAATTTCGCCCTGCCATGTTTACGCAGGTGAATTATGACATTAACCGACAAATGATTAACCGTGTTTTAGCCACACTGGATTTAAATGAAAATGATACCGTACTGGACTTGTTTTGTGGCTTGGGCAATTTTACCTTGCCGATAGCCAAATATGCAGGCAAAGTGGTGGGGATCGAAGGCGATCAGCCGTTGGTCAATCATGCTAAAGAAAACGCGCGGCATAATAATATCAACAATGCTGAGTTTTATGCGGCCGATTTAAGCAAAGACCTTGATGCACATCCGTGGGCGCAGCAAAAATATAACAAAATCATGCTTGATCCATCACGTGCCGGTGCATCGGATGTATTGCCGTATTTTAAAAAATGGCAGCCAGAGCTGATTGTTTATGTGTCGTGTAACCCCTCTACCCTGGCGCGTGATGCGGGTATTTTGGTAAATGACATGGGTTACGTGTTGGTGAAAGCAGGCGTGATGGATATGTTTCCGCAGACCGCACATGTGGAGTCTATGGCGGTGTTTAGGAAAGCTTAGTATTATCTCGACCCCAAGCGTTGGCTTTGTGAATTATGATTTTAGTCCATAGCGCGGAAATTTAATAAGTTATAACAAGACAAATATACCAGGAGAAAAAATGAATGTATTTAAACTGATGATGGCGTTTTTTTTGACATTTCTTCTGTCTGGCAATGCCCAGGCGGCAGGAAATCCAGTTAGCGAAGATTTTTCACTGCTATTATCACTGTGTGACAATATGATCGAGTTGGCCAGTAGACAAGATAAAGGTTTTCCTGAAGTCGCTGATGCAACATTAAAACTTGCAGAAGCGCAAAGAAGAAATAGCTCAATGGCATTAGATCGCGTTCGGCCTAAGCTGAGATCGGCCAAAAAATCTTTCAAGATGGGTAACTATGAGGCCAGCATTAAATTTATTGAAGAAGCTAAGCTACTCATGAAACCAACAACGGTAAGTTGGGACGGTGGTTCTTGAAATAATTTAAACGGCTAGCTAACGATCCCAATTTTTTGTGGGTTAAGATACTCCAGCTTCCCTTAATTTTAGAAGCTGGAGTTCTTGTGAGTAATAGACGGAATAACTAAAACAGCGAGTGTTGAAACGACAAACCGCTTATTTCTGTATTGCCTGAATTGAAATTTATTACCGATATTTCCCCATTCCCAATTCAATTATTCCACTCATTATAGTTATACGAAACAGCCGAACAACTCTGCGATATAACTGAAATTGGCTCCCATCCAGCCAATGCTATTAACAATGGCTACTCATAACTTTACGGTGTCCAAGGTTTGCGTAACGTTTGGAAAAACCAAACCCAGCAATACCCATGAGAGTTAATATTAAAGGCACTGGCGTAGGCACAGAAGATGGCAATGGTGGGGCATCAAAACGTGCACCAGTGAAATTTAATTGTACTGTGCCAAATTGTGGGGAATTTCCAGTGGTACGCCAGCCTTTGACAAGCATATTTGGTGGAAATACGTCCACGCCGTATTCAACATCATTATCGCGAACTGTCAAAGTTTCATAAATATTGTAAGCAACCAGGTAAAAACCGGCGGCATGGCTTGCAAATTGACCCGCATTCAACTGAGATAAAAGGCCGTCTGGACCGCTATCCGCATCAGCAAACAGCAGATGGTGACTATCATCCAGAACATATAAATTTGTATCGTTATCGAAACTCAAAGACGTACCGTCCATGGTAATTGAAAAATTGGCCGGGTCACTGATATATATTCGAAATACGTCGGTATCTGTGCCAGTGTTATTCATAGTTCCTGTAATGGTATCGAGAACGCCGGTACCGGTTAAATGCTGTGCTGTTCCTGGCGTATTTCCAGCTTCACCCAATTCATTCCATACACCCAGTGTGGACGCTAAGGCACTTTGCCCAAAGCCAAGAGAAGATAATAAGACCACTAAACAAAGATTTTTTTTCATGTTTTAGATTCCTAATAAAGGTTAAAACAGGATAACAAGTACAACATCACCCCAGTTACACCCAGTATAGATTAGGCCATAGACTATACAAGTCATAGTGTTAGCGTGAAAAACACCCTGATTTTATGAAGTTGTAAGCTTTGCCGTGGCTTTACTTATTTTTATTAAACAGAAAGCCACAATAATATCGTTAAGCTCCTTTAATCGATTACGTTTTTGGACATCGGTGGGTGTAGAACTATTTAAATAAATTTAATAATGGGACAGTTTTTTTAATTTTTGTGATGCTAATCACATTTTGTGGAAACTGCTAGCGTGAAAAGTTATCAGGAATTGTGCCGATAATTTAAATGTTATGGCTTCCAACTTTATATCTAAGTCGGGACAGCTGAAGGTGTGCCGTTCGTGGTGAGCCATTCGACTAGCTCATGAGAGCCTTGTCGAACCATGAGCGACACACCGTACACCCTTCGACAAGGCCGAACGGTGGGCCTTATTGAGTGTCCCGTCTTATGTGGATAGCCAATGTTATTAATAGTGGCTAGCCACCGACACCAGCAAAAAAACGGCTCAATAAATCAAGGAAAAATCCAAAGTCACACCTACAGCAAACCCCATTTTCCGGTATAATTCCCCGTATTTTTAACTCAAGGTAGTCGCGCGTTATGTCAGAAATCAATAAAGTAGTCTTGGCTTATTCTGGGGGCTTGGATACCTCTGTTATTCTTAAATGGCTGCAAGATGTGTATCAGTGTGAAGTCGTCACCTTTACCGCCGACTTAGGCCAGGGCGAAGAAGTGGAACCCGCGCGTGCCAAAGCGCAAGCCATGGGCATTAAAGAAATTTATATTGATGACTTACGCGAAGAATTTGCCCGCGATTTTGTGTTTCCGATGTTTCGCGCCAACACCGTTTATGAAGGCGAATACTTACTGGGCACATCAATCGCCCGCCCGTTAATTGCCAAACGCTTGATTGAAATCGCCAACGAAACCGGCGCTAAGGCCATTTCTCACGGCGCAACCGGTAAAGGTAATGACCAAGTGCGTTTTGAGTTGGGCGCTTATGCGTTACGCCCTGATATTCATGTTATTGCACCGTGGCGGGAATGGGATTTAACCTCGCGCCAAACTTTGCTGGATTACGCCGAAAAACACAGCATCCCAGTGGAAATGAAAAAAGGCAAAACTTCGCCTTATTCTATGGATGCCAATTTGCTGCACATTTCCTACGAAGGCCGCGTACTGGAAAATCCGTGGACAGAACCCGAAGAAGACATGTGGCGCTGGACGGTTTCACCGGAAAACGCACCCGACAAAGCGACCTATATTGAACTAACCTATCAGCACGGCGATATCGTCGCGATTGATGATGTGCCCTGCTCGCCTGCCACTGTCCTTGAGCAATTAAACAAACTGGGTGGCGCTAATGGTATCGGTCGTTTGGATATTGTCGAGAACCGTTATGTCGGCATGAAATCGCGTGGCTGTTATGAGACCCCAGCCGGTACGGTCATGCTAAAAGCCCATCGTGCTATCGAATCTTTAACACTGGACCGCGAAGTAGCGCATTTAAAAGATGAACTTATGCCGCGCTACGCTTCGTTAATTTATAACGGTTACTGGTGGAGCCCTGAACGCGAAATGTTACAAACCATGATCAATGCCTCACAAATAAATGTTAACGGCAAAGTGCGCCTAAAATTATACAAAGGCAACGTTATAGTCGTAGGCCGCGCATCCACTACCGACAGTTTGTTTGATGAGAGCATTGCCACCTTTGAAGAAGATGGCGGCGCGTACAATCAAAAAGACGCAGAGGGCTTTATTAAATTAAATGCCCTTAGAATGCGAATAGCCGCGGCCAAACGATTAAAATAGCTTTAAGAAAACACGCGACAAATAGCGCCAAGCTTGTATAATCTGCGTTTTCAATAAAAACAACAACGAAAACAATGTTTTTTCAACCGAGGAACTGCAAAACAGTACTCGGCCTGAGGGGGAGTCATGAGTGATAGCCGCAATGTAAAATTAGAAATTGTTGAAATCAAGGGAGCGCTACAAAAAATATCTCCCCTTCATAGCGTAGTAAAAGTTAAGCGTTGGCGGATGGCTGCTTTGGTTTCTGCGATGGCTGTTGTGGTGGCAATTGGCTTTGCATTAGCACCCGACAAAGACATTAAACCCACAAACACAGTAGCTAAAACTTATGCCGCAGCAAATCCTGTCGTATCTGATGAAATCAATGTTTTGAAAGGGCAATTTGTAGGGCTTATCAGCGGTTCGATTGAAAGTAAGTTGAGAACATTAGAAAATAATATCCGCGTTGGCGCTGTAAGTAATTCGTTGGGCACGATACAAGATTTAAAAAATGATGTAAAAGTGCTGCGTGCCTATTCAAGTCCTAACACACCGGAAAACACCCCTATTTCTAATGCCCTACTTATGCAGGAAGTTTCTCATTTAAGAAACCTCATTTATCTCACACTCACCTCATGTGGATTAATGCTTGTAGCGGTTGTCGGCGTATGGTTCAAAAATCGTAAACGGCTACCTTTTAAAGAACAAGAAGCCATCATTCGCTATTTAGACAAACAATAGTGCCGCTGTATTGCTATATCACTAAACTAAAAAAGCCGCTTAGTCTTAACAACTAAAGCGGCTTTATTCATTACAGACCTAGTACTCAGTCAATCTTATTTTGTCAGTCAGATATTTTAAAAAACCGTTCGTGGTGAGCTTGTCGAACCATGAACCACAAGTCCTTCGACAGGCTC
>NZ_JAYTLQ010000061.1:0-21273 GCF_043729335.1 Crenothrix sp.
AGCCTGTCGAAGGGTGGGCGGTTAAGCCGATCATGGTTCGACAAGCTCACCACGAACGGCTTAACCTGAAACTGTCCCACCTTAAGTGGATAGCCGAAATATTTCTTTTAGTCCCCAGAGCTTATGTGCCAAATCTTCAGTTTTAGAATGCGATGCCAACATAATGCCTGTTAACAAGGCGCCAATATCGGGGGATATATTGACTGCCTCAGCTATAACGCCACCGGCTAGCGCTAAGGAAACACCCAGTAATAAACGTAATTCGTCGGCACGGCTAATACTTAGAAAATAATGTGCAATGGGGCGCAATAAAGGTAAAAAAAGTAAACCAAGCGCCCAAGGTGTGGGTTGTTTGTTATCCGTTAAGGCCATCATTGCAATGGCGACAATATCCTGCAAAATGAGAATGCTGATGACATCACGGCCATGCAAACTTGATAGCTCGCCATTATCTTCTAACACTTTGACTGCCAGTACAGTACTGGAAAAAGCCAGGCTTACCCCTAACACTAGTGCGCCAGTAATGTGCTCTCCTAAAATAAAAAAAGCTGCACCCGATACAGCTGTAACAATGATTAAATGTAAACCACCAACGCGAAGTATCTCTTGACGCAAGAGTGAGCTAAGGTCAAGCTTTAAACCGACGGTAAACAATAATAGCTCAATGCCAACATCGGCAAAATGCGTTAACGTGTCTAACGCATCCAGCTTTAGAATATTTAATACATAGCCCGCTACCAAATAACCCACTAAAGGCGGAAAAAATAGCCGACTCGCAATCAGACCCGCAATATACGCAGCACCTAAGCACAATAATTCTTGCATAAACACTCACATTATCCAGATAACACTGGATCGTATTGGTTTAAAAGCATATTAGTTACGGGTTGTTTTTACAGTAGTTATCAAGCAAGGCTAAATACCTACTATACCCGTTAGTCTATTAACAACAATCAAGTCGAGCAATCATTGTAAATAATAGGCATCTTGTGTATACCGTTATGCAAAATTGCACAGCTGTGGAGATTTATGGCTTCAAAACTAATCTTATATCGCTAATTCAGCAGCCACTAAAAGACTTAGAACGATTAAAGCTATAAAAAATCTGTAGTTAGCAGAATACACGAAAAATAGGGTACAATGGCATAAGAACAAATCAATCTTATCCTACGTGCGTTGCACGTTTCTAAATTTTTCTACAGGTAAATACATGTCCAACGATGTTTCTCCAATACCCTCATTCCGTGATTTAGCCCTGATTGAACCGGTGCTAAAGGCACTCGATGATGTCGGTTATGAAACACCTTCACCCATACAAGCGCAAGTTATCCCCCTCATGCTGCAAGGCAAAGATGTCTTGGGACAGGCGCAAACTGGAACTGGTAAAACCGCCGCGTTCGCACTGCCCATCTTATCGCGCATAGATATAAAACAAAAAGACCCGCAAGTGTTAGTTTTAGCGCCTACGCGCGAACTGGCCATACAAGTAGCCGAAGCGTTTCAACGTTATGCTATGCACTTAAAAGGCTTCCATGTATTGCCAATATACGGCGGACAAGATTACAGTACCCAATTACGCCAGCTTAAACGCGGCGCACACGTTGTTGTTGGTACTCCAGGCCGCGTTATGGATCACATGCGCAAAGGCACATTGAACCTGGATGGCTTAAAAGTACTGGTATTGGATGAAGCCGATGAAATGCTACGCATGGGTTTTATTGACGATGTTGAATGGGTGCTGGAACAAACTCCTGATAATATACAAATTGCCCTGTTTTCCGCTACCATGCCACCGGTAATCCGTAAAATTGCCCAGGAATATTTGCATGAGCCTGAGCAAATCACCATTAAGGTAACGACGGCATCAGCAGTGAATATTCGGCAGCGTTTTTGGGTGGTCAGTGGTGTACATAAACTGGACGCGCTAACCCGTATTTTAGAAGCTGAAACCTTTGACGGGATGATCATTTTCGTTAGGACTAAAACAGCGACTATCGAACTTGCCGAAAAACTGGAAGCGCGGGGATATTCAGCATCAGCCATTAACGGCGACATGTCGCAAACCCTGCGTGAGCGTACCATTGCCCATCTTAAAAATGGCAAAGTAGACATTTTGATTGCCACCGATGTCGCCGCGCGTGGTTTGGACGTGGATCGTATTACCCACGTCGTTAACTACGACATTCCTTACGATACCGAATCTTACATCCATCGTATTGGCCGTACTGGCCGTGCGGGCCGTACTGGCGATGCGATTTTGTTTATTGCGCCTAGGGAAAGAAAGTTGCTGGCCAATATCGAAAAAGCCACCAAGCAAAAAGTGGAAGAAATGGGCTTGCCGTCAACCGAAGTCATCAACAACAAACGCATCTCACGCTTTAAACAAAACATTACCGATACCTTGGCTGCCGAAGAACTGAGTTTTTTCAGCCAGTTGATCGAGCAATACCAGCACGAACATAACGTCAGTGCTTTAGAAATCGCTGCGGCCTTAGCCAAATTGGTACAAGGTGATACACCGCTGCTCATGCAAAATCTGCCTAAAAGACCTAAAGATGACCGTGACAGCCGCGATAGCCGTGACGGTGGCCGTGAAGAAAGAGGTGCAAGAGCGCCGCGTGAAGACCGTCCGGAGAGAGAGCGTAAACCGCGTCGTTCCTTCAGTGAAGGCGCCAATATTGAAATGGAAACTTACCGCATTGAAGTCGGCCATGCGCATGGCGTAAAACCTGGCAATATTGTCGGTGCTATTGCTAATGAAACTGGCATTGACGGTGACCATATTGCCCGTATCCGTATTGAAGACGATTACAGCACGGTTGAGTTGCCTGCCGGTATGCCAAAGCAGTTGTTTGATGAACTGAAAAAAATCAGGGTGGCAGGGCAGTTGCTGAATATCTCTAAAATGGATGGTAGCAGCAAGCCTTATAAAGCCGATGATGGTGAAAAAAAAGTCGATAAAACTAAAAAAAGACTGAGTTCTGTCTCGCGTAGAGCCAAAGAAAAACCTGCTGAGTAAGTTTGAGCTTGTCATTTATAACAGGGAGATTCAACAAAACTTAACCGTTTGACTGAGCTATTGAAGCATGGGCGGTTAAACTGCTTTTGGAGCGTTAATGCACTCCGAAGCGGTTTAGCTTACACTGTCCCCTCCATTAAGTTACGCAAGAAATCTCCCTCTCTTGCTGGAGAGGGTGCGTGTCCCTTAGCTTAATGGCAGTGGGCTATAGGGTTAGCTGTTCTAAAGATATAATCGTGAGCTGTTCTGTTTTATCATTTTGCAAAACGTTTTTGTTAAAAATACTAGCTAATGGCACATGAGGTTAAGCCACGCGGCTGCATGCAATTAAGCCACTATGGATGAGTAATCGATGATACCGATTAGAGATACTGCGCCGTGTTATTCCAAGCCCTATGTTACCTGGGGTCTGATGATCATTTGGATTGTCATTTTTGTCAGCATGAAATTAATGCCTGATGAAATGTCTGTCAGGTTATTAAATATTTACGGCATGGTACCTATTCGCTATTCAAGCACGCGCTGGGCAGCCGTGGCCAATATTCCCTTCGATTATTATTTTTCCTTTATCAGCAACTTATTTTTGCATGGTAATTGGATGCATTTGGTGGCTAATCTGCTATTTATGTGGATTTTTGGCGATAATGTCGAAGATCGTATGGGCAGGTTGCCGTTTCTGGTGTTTTATTTGATCTGCGGATTTTTTGCCAGTATTTTGCAATGGTATTTTGATCCTATGCTGGCTATTCCTGTAGTCGGTGCATCCGGGGCTATCGCCGGGGTTTTGGCGGCTTATTTTTTCTTATATCCTCTTGAGCGCGTCATCCTGTTTTTATTCCCGATACTTGTTCCGGTTCCGGCTATCGCTTTTTTAGGTATTTGGGTCATGATACAACTCCACGATGCCACGACCTCTGTACTGTTTGAAGGAGGAACAATTGATGTGGCATGGTGGGCGCATATTGGCGGATTTATCACGGGCTGTATTTTGTATAGGCTTTTTCTTAAAGAACAGAAGGTGTGATAAAAATCGGTAGAACCCATGGCTTTCAGGTATAATTTGCGCATTCAAAAAGTTGGCTTTTTGACAATTAAGCCTTTGCCAGTACACCTTACTGATCAAAGCGACACTTAAAAGTTATCAGGAAATGAAAAGAAATATGAAAAAAGTTAACGTTGCTGTAGTAAGGCTGATTCAGTTTGTAGTGTTTGTGGTGTTTACCTTTATTGTTATGGCGTATTTTGGCGCTATTATTTTGCTGCCTTTAGATGCTATTTCTTTGCTCATCAAACTGATGGGAGCTGTTGGCTTACATGGTTTTATTGGGGCATTAATTGCTGTACCGGCAGTCGGTTATTTAGTATTGATGGCTTACAAAACGCCTGGTCTTAATAAAATGATTATTGAAACCGGCCTTGATTTGATTTCAACAGGCAAAGCTAAAGTTGAGGCTTTTAATGCGATTGCCAGTGACGTAAAGGGCTAATACTTAGTAATTGTCGAATACGGTACAAAAAACCGTTCGTGGTGAGCTTGTCGAACCATGATCTACTTTGCTGTGCATCCTGCTAAAAATAGTGGAAAATTGCCGATACCCGACATTATAGAATAGATGTGACTAAGTACTAGCTTACCCTTGGATTTTCCAAAAAAAGCGTGTTGACCTCAACGCGCTTTTTTTATGTCTATAGAACTCGCAAAAATTCTAAAATGGGCTACCTATAGACTTCCAGATAAATAACTTCCATTTTATAAAAAAAATCAATATCTTGACATGATTAGGTGTGGAAAATATTTATCTGAAAGTCTATAGATCACTAAAACTCTTCATTGGGTATAGCATGGGTGCAGGGTTTGATTTTTTATTAGTTTACTTTTTTCACATCGAACACCGTGCCTCGGATTGCCACAACCTTAACTTTGCTGTGGATATCGCAATCTTCACCCTGTACTTTCCATATCGAATCATCGACTTTAATCTTGCCCTGCCCATTTTCAATGGCTTCATATAAATTAAACACTCGTCCGATATATTGTGCGCCACGCTTATTTAACAGAGGCTGATCACTGTCGGTACTGATTTTTTTGCCATAAAATCGCCATAAAGTAACAGCGGCAATAGTCAGCATTGAAAAAATAAACACCTGGGCATTTAAACCCAGTGCCGGTAGTAAAAATACCAATGCCCCAGTGACAACACCTGATACTGCAAGCCACATAAAGAAAAAGCCCGGCGTAAGTATTTCCAGCACCAAACACACCAGCGCGATAATCCACCAATACCAAAAAACAAAAACCATTTCAGTCATAACGTCAGGCCTTTTTGGTGGCGTCTTTAACGAGCTCAGTAATGCCCCCTAATGCACCAATAACACAGGAGGAATCCAAAGGCATAAAAATCAGTTTGCTGTTGCTGGACGTAGCAATACCTTGTAAAGATTCAATATATTTTTGGGCTACAAAATAGTTGATTGCCTGTATATCACCTTTAGCAATGGCTTCAGATACCATGAGTGTCGCTCTGGCTTCAGCTTGTGCTAAACGTTCTCTGGCATCGGCATCGCGGTAAGCAGCTTCTTTACGGCCTTCGGCTTCCAAAATAGCGGCTTGCTGCGCACCTTCTGCACGTAAAATTTCTGATTGCCGCAAGCCTTCGGCATCCAAAATCGCAGCCCGTTTTAAACGTTCTGCTTTCATTTGCCGTCCCATGGCTTCCACCAAGTCTTTGGGCGGGGCAATGTCTTTGATTTCGATGCGAGTCACTTTAATACCCCAAGGAGTTGTGGCATCGTCTACGACCATCAACAAACGGGCATTAATATCATCACGACGCGACAGCAATTCATCCAAGTCCATTGAACCCATAACGGTACGGATATTGGTCATGATTAAGTTTAAAATGGCGATATCTAGTGTTCTAACTTCATAAGCCGCTTTAGGCGCATCCATAACCTGATAAAATACCACGCCGTCGACCGTTACCATCGCGTTATCTTTGGTAATAATTTCTTGTGATGGTACACTCATCACCTGCTCCATCATGATCATTTTGGCACCAATGCGATCAATGACGGGCATGATAATATTTAACCCAGGAGTTAACGTGCGCGTATATTTGCCAAATCGTTCCACGGTGTATTCCATACCCTGCGACACGGATTTAACACTCATAAAAACTAATACAATGGCAAACACTAAAGTCGTTAGAAAAAACACACCTATACCGCTCATAACCGCTCTCCTGTGTTAACTGAATACTTTTAATAGCTTAGTTATTAAAATTTTATTGTACTCACTTTAATAAATACTCTTTTAATATTAAAGTGTCCACATATAATAAACAATCGTTTAAATAATAGTCCAATAGGTAAATATCAATGTTAGTTACTGCTGCTATCAACTTAGGCTTACTCACAGCACTTTTTTTCATTGTCGGAATGATTAAGCCAAAATGGGCGCTGTTTTTTATGGACAAGCCCAATAGATTCATCATACTGATGATAACCACCGTCTTGATTATGGTGTCTTTTACCATGTTTGGAGAAGGCAATAGACAAGGTATTAAGCCAGACCAGTGGACTAAAGTACCCACGAAAGGCGCTTCTAACGCCACTGCAACTCCGGCCGTTACTGCGCCTGTTCCAGTGCCTGAAATAACGGACGATATCCCATCTCCAATGCCGCAAGCGCCAACTGCCAAGACTGCACCTGCACCGGTAGTTACGCCTGCGCCATCTGTTACAACCCCAGCGCCTGCCTCAGTACCTGCACCGACAGTTGTTCCTGCGACTCCCCCTGCTCAAACACCGGCTAAAAACTGAGGGTAGGGCGTAGCTCCCACTATTTTGTCTGTTTATTAGATGGGGAGTGGGCGCTACGACAAACGGTAAATAATCTGCCCAGCTTGTAGAGTGTGAGTGACTCTGCCTGTTAGTGTTTGCCCCCAAAAAGGCGTATTAGTTCCCATGCTTCGCCAACTTTCCGTATTAACTTGCCAGTTCAGGTTAGGGTTAAACACGCACACGTCGGCTGCAAAACCAGGCGTTAAAGCACCGCTGTTAATGCGAAGTATATTGGCAGGATTGCTGGTGAGCGTAGCAATACCTTGTTTTAACGTTAATGCCTGCTGCTTGACTAATTCAAGCATTAACGGCAACAGCGTTTCCAAGGATGACATGCCGGGTTCTGTTTCTGGAAACGCACCCAGTTTAGCATCAACATCGTGGGGCTGGTGGTCGGAACAAATGCTGTTCAGCGTGCCGTTGGCCAGACTTTGCCTCAGGTAATTTTTGTCAATTTCGGTGCGCAGTGGCGGCAACACATGGTAGGCGCTATCAAAAGGCGCCATATCATTTTCAGTTAAATGCAGCTGATGAATGGCCACATCCGCTGAAATAGCCAAACCGTATTTTTTAGCTTGAAATATTTTAATAACCGAACGTTTACAACTTAATTGGCCAAAGTGTACGCGGCAGCCCGTCAGTTCAATTAATTCCAGGCATTGTGCGACAGCAATGGTTTCAGCAGCTTCCGGAATACTCGGCAAACCGTAACGGGTAGAAACAGCACCTTCGTGCACACAACCATTATTGCCTAGCCAATAATCGTTAGCTCGAAACATCAACAATAAATCATGGCTGGCAGCGTATTCCATTGCCCGGCGTAATACGAGTAGGTTTTTTACCGGTTGGTTGGCATTGCCCACAGCGATACAACCGGCTTGTTTCAGCGCCAGCATGGAGCTTAATTCATTGCCTTCCAGTTTTTGCGTCAATGCGGCAATCGGATAAACTTGTGGATAATCAGCCTTTTCTGCTAAATCTTTGATCAATTCGGCAACTGCTGGCGTATCGATAACCGGAATGGTATCAGGATGTATGCACATCGTGGTGATGCCCGCACTAGCGGCGGCGCGGGTTTCGCTAGCGATGGTTGCTTTGCGGCTTTGGCCGGGTTCTCGCAAACGGGTACTTAAATCGATAAAGCCAGGACAGACGATGTGATTGGTTGCATCGATGGTTTCATCGGCTTTAAACCCCTCTGGTTGCTGGTCGATAGCGGCAATCTTGCCATCAGCAATATACACACAACCGATCCGGTCTATGCCATTGGCAGGATCAATAATTCTGCCGTGCTTAATATGAATGTTTTGTTTCATTCGCCCGCCCCCTGTTTTTGCATGGCCATCGCCATAATGGCCATCCGTATGGCAATGCCATTGCTAACTTGTCTTAAAATGACCGATTGCGGGCCGTCGGCGACTTTGGAATCAATTTCCACGCCTCGGTTAATGGGGCCTGGGTGCATGACAATAGCATCGGGTTTGGCGATTTTGAGTTTTTCTTCCGTGAGACCAAAGCATTTGAAATATTCACTTTCGCTGGGCAATAACGCCGATGCCATACGTTCTTTTTGTAGACGTAACATGATGATGACATCAATGTCTTTCAGGCCTTCGGTCAGGTTGTGCGAAACCGTGACCCCCATAGTTTCCACATGTGCGGGTAGTAAGGTTTTCGGGGCAATTACCCGAACTTCTGCAACGCCCACGGTATTGAGTGCCTGAATCTCGGAACGTGCCACTCTGGAATGTAAAATATCGCCAATAATGGCGACACGTAAATTGGAAAAATCTTTTTTGTACTGCCGAATGGTGAAGATATCCAGCATGGCTTGGGTAGGGTGGGCGTGTTGGCCATCACCTGCATTAATTACACTAATATGGGGCGCAGTATGCTGGGCAATAAAATGCGCCGCGCCACTGATGCTATGGCGCACCACAAACATATCCACAAACATGGCTTCCAGGTTGCGGATAGTATCCAGTAGGCTCTCACCTTTCGATGTCGATGAAGTAGCAATGCTAATGCTGATGACATCGGCGGACAAGCGTTTGGCGGCCAGTTCAAAGGTAGTGCGGGTGCGGGTGCTGTTTTCAAAAAACAAATTGACGATGGTTTTGCCGCGTAATAACGGCACTTTTTTAATTTGCTGATCGGACATGCCAACAAAGGATTCAGCGGTATCGAGAATTTCAGTCAGTAAACGCTTGTCCAGGCCATCAATGGTAAGGAAATGCTTGAGCTTACCTTCGGCATTGAGTTGTATGTTATGGCTCATAATTACGCTGCCACAACAACGTTTTCTACATGAATAGCAAGTGGGTCGGGACCCGTTAGCTTTATACGTTGCCCTGCATCAAGCTTGATGCTGATACCAACACAATCGGGGCTAAGTGGTATTTGTCGGCCATTACGCTGTATTAATACCGCTAAAATGACTTGGTTGGGACGCCCGTAATCAAATATTTCGTTCAATGCGGCACGTATGGTACGACCTGTGTAAAACACATCATCAACTAGAATAATATCGCGGCCTTCGAGGTTGGTGGGCAATTGACTGGGTTTAACATTGGGATGTACGCCGATTTGTGAAAAATCATCGCGGTAGAAAGCAATGTCAAGCAACCCCAAAGGTTCTTGAATACCAAGACGCTGATGCATGGTTTTAGCAACCCATACCCCGCCAGAGTGAATGCCGATCATTAACGGATTATCCAGCTGTCTGGTAATTATTGTTTTAGCGAGATTGGTTTCTAAATTAGCCAGCAAGTCGTTAATTTTTAAGTTGGTGTGGGTCATTTTGTGTGCGGTTGTTTAGCCAGGTTTGCAAAATAAGTTGGGCGGCCAGCTGGTCTTCTACTTCCCAAAGTTTGGTGGCACTAAGCTTAACCTCGTCAAATAACAGTTGTTTAGACTCATAAGTCGACAAGGTTTCGTCTTGTTGATAGACCGGCAGTTGGTATCGACCTTCCAGTTGGCGGCAGAATTTTAACATACGTGGAGTAATGGGATTATCCGAACCATCAAATTGTTTGGAAATACCGACCACTAATCCTATCGGTTGCCATTCGTGGATGAGTTGGCTAATGGTGTTCCAATCGGGGGCTTGGTTGACAGCACGCAAGGTTTGCAAGGGACTTGCCATGTGTGTGGTGATTTGACCGACTGCAATGCCTATCTTTTTGCTACCGAAATCAAAACCCAGATAGGTATCGGATTGTCTGGGTTGTAATGGATCGCGTTTAACCATGCCCAGCAGGCGCGGTAAGTTGATGGATATTGATACCAATCTGCTCGGCTGCGGCAGTCCAGCGCATATTAATAGAGGTGTCAAATAGGACTTGTTTGCCAAAAGGCGTATTTAACCAGGTATTGTTGAGCATTTCTTTTTCCAATTGGCCTTCACTCCAGCCCGCATAACCTAACGCCACCAAGTATTGCTCAGGGCCTTCACCGACAGCAATGGCTTCAATGACATCACGCGAGGTAGTCAGTGATATGGAGTCAGAGACTGCCATTGTCATATCCCAGTTGCCTCCATGGGTGTGCAACACAAAGCCGCGTTGCTGCTGCACGGGCCCGCCGGTAAAAACCGGCATATTGGCTGCCGCCTGAGAGGTGACCGAAATATTCATTTGCTTAAATATTTCGCCCAACTTCATATTGGCTAGACGATTAATGACGATGCCCAAAGCCCCTTCTTCATTGTGTTGACACAAATAGGTCACCGTATGAAAAAAAATAGGATCCGTTAACGCAGGCATGGCGATAATAAATTGATTATTTAAATAAGTTTCGCTAGTCATATCCGTCTGATTTAACAAGTAATTAATTTTAGGGAAATTACGGGGTTGTCATGCCCGATTCATCGGAAAATTTCCATTTACGGGTAATCACCAAAATTCGCAGCTCTTTAAGTAAAGCACTGGGTAACGGTGCAAACGGTGCACTCATTTTAACGATATTTTTAGCGGCTTCATCTAAAGCAGAATTGCCGGATGATTTTCTGATACGAATGTTATTGATACTGCCATCGGCTTTAATGCCGACATCCATAGTGAGCGTATTGGAGCCTTTTTTCGCAGCCACGGCAGGGAAATTAAGATTGCCAGTGCGTTCGACCTTGCTCTCCCAGTCTTTTATATACTGGGCGGCAACAAATTTATGCGCACTCACCTGAGCCAGGGTTTTAGACTTATTATCATCGCTACCTTGCGGATTGTACCGGATTTCTGAGCCTAATTGAGCAATTTGTTGGCGTAGTGTTTCGGCATCAATATGCGGTCTTTCTTCAGTTTTATGGGCAACAACGGGCTTAGCAGCCGTTACTATTTTCTTTTCAGATTTCTTTTTGACGACGGCTTTTGGCGCAAGCTGGTGTTTTATTTCCTGAGCTTCTTTATCTTCTGACTGTATTTTCTTTAGCGGTTTTTCATGCGGCTCAGCCTTTTCAGCATGACTGGGCAGTTTTTGTGCCGGTGGCTTGGCTTTTCTGACTTTATCTCCCGCACCTTCCTGATTATCAGGCGCCAAAAATTTTGCTTTTTTGGGGGCTTTTTTAGCGGGTGTCTGCGTTAAGGTCACATCAATCGAGGACCGATTTATTTTTTCCGTGTGGGGAGTCGTAAATTTAACAGTCAGGCCAACGATAATATGTACGATGATCGCGACAAATAACGCCAGTATCAGCGAGTCACTGTTGGAATAGTTGGGACGATCAAAAATAATGTTGTTTGACATAGTTAGTGTAGCGTGTTTTCTATGTGGTCCATTAATAATGCACAGATATTAATACTAAATTGCCGATCCAGTTCTTGTACGCAGGTCGGGCTAGTCACATTAATTTCTGTCAATTTACTGCCGATAATATCTAAGCCAACAAACACTAAACCTTTTTCGCGTAATGTGGGGCCAACCTGGCTGGCAATCCATCGGTCTTGTTCAGTAATTGGTTGTCCGACTGCACTACCTCCAGCGGCTAAATTACCACGGCTTTCACCTTGTGCCGGAATGCGCGCAAGGCAGTAGGGTATGGGCTCACCATTAATGAGCAACAAGCGCTTATCACCGTGTTTAATTTCTGGCAGATATTTTTGTGCCATGACATAGCGGCTATTATGCTGGGTCATGATTTCCAAAATAACGCTTAAATTTGCATCCTGTTGGTGCACATAAAAAATAGATGCACCGCCCATGCCGTCTAACGGTTTTAAGATGATTTCGCCGTGTTCTGCCAGGAATGCCCTAATTTTAGCAGAATTTCGACTAACCAGTGTTTCTGGGCAGCATTGGGGGAACCACGCGGTAAACAGTTTTTCGTTGGCATCTCTTAGCGATTGAGGTTTATTTACCACATAAGTTCCCCTGCTTTCGGCAAGTTCCAATAAATACGTGGCATACAGGAATTCTTGATCAAAAGGCGGGTCTTTACGCATTAAAATAACCTGCAACTCATCCAGTGCAATATCTTGCTCGGTTATAAACTCATACCACCGGCTGTCGTTGCGTTGTACTTTTAAAGTGCGTGTTCTCGCATAGGCTCTGCCATTGCGTAAAAAAAGATCATTAAGTTCCATATAATGCAACTCCCAGCCCCGTGCTTGTGCTTCTAATAGCATGGCAAAGCTGGTGTCTTTCTTAATATTGATTTGATCAATGGGATCCATGACCATGCCGAGTTTAATCTGCATCAGTGTCTCACTAGTCTGGTTTTAAGGTAACATTGGCGCATATTATAGTTTGTTATTTACCTTGAGATGTTTTTTTGGTATAAAGGTAAAATAACTTTTGAATTAGACAGGCCAAGAGGATAATCATGTCTAGAGTATGTCAAGTAACGGGTAAACGTCCTGTTACCGGTAATAACGTATCACACGCAAATAACAGAACCAAAAGACGTTTTTTGCCTAATCTGCAACACCACAGATTTTGGGTAGAAAGTGAAAACCGTTGGGTTCGCCTTAGAATTTCTGCTAAGGCAATGCGTATTATTGATAAAAAAGGTATAGACGCTGTATTGGCGGATGTACGTAAAAGCGGTATAAAAGCCTAACTTAAGGAGATAGACAAATGCGCGATAAAATTAAATTGATATCTACCGAAGGCACTGGCCATTTTTATACCACAACCAAGAACAAAAAAACGATGCCTGAAAAGATGGAGATCAAAAAATTTGATCCCTTCGTTCGCAGACACGTTATTTACAAAGAAGCAAAAATTAAATAATGACTGCTTGGATCGAGTGTGGTGTTAATCTGCGCTCGATCTTTGAAGACTTCAAAACAGTCTTTGCAATTAAAACCAGTCTACATACCCCGCAGCACGCATTTTCCACAGATTATTTCAGCCATTTAATAATGAAGGTAACCAGACCTGGTTGATTACGCTGGGTGGGCATTTTCCACAGATTATTTCAGCCATTTAATAATGTGATCTTCCACTCGATCAACATCTGATTCTTTCATCGCATAGCTGCGTATTGATATACCGGCATTGTGCGTGCTCGCTGGTTTTCCTGACACCAGCGGATGCCATCCTGGCAGTGCTTCACCATCAGCAAGCAAGCGATAAGCACAGGTTGACGGCAGCCAGTTAAATTGTGCAAAATCATGCTGCTTTAAATCAAGGCAGGTCGGTACTTTTTGGGTGCGTTCGCTATAGCGCGTGCAGCGACAGGTTTTTAGATCAATTAAATCACATACGACACTGGTAAAGTGTATTTCACCGGTTTTTTCGTCTTCCAGTTTGTGCAAACAACATTTGCCGCAGTTATCGCATAATGACTCCCATTCTTCTGTGGTCATTTCGTGTAATTTTTTTGCTTCCCAAAATTCCATAATTTTATAAGTGTGTTTTACAGTACGTTAGCGTAGTCTTGTTCAAGTTGGCGAAAATTCATGGAGGTCATAAAGCGGCTAAAGCTTAACCACGCAGAAAGCCCCATTAAATCGGTGAATTGGGGCGGTAAAAAACGCGGCGCGATAACAGTGCCTTCTTCAACCAAATCAACCAAGACTTTCATATCTTCCAGCATGGTTTTACCGCAAAATAGCAAGGGAATGCGATCTGGCTTACCTTTGCTGACTGCCAGGCGCATAAAATTGTACGTTAACACAAAACCTTTAATGTAGGTCAAATCCTTGGTAAACGGTAGCCCTTCGGGTGTACTGCCTCTGAAAACACGACTGCTTAACAGATAGCTTTCATCTTCACTCATGTCCCTTTCGCGAAAAAACTGAAAAATATCCATAAAATTTGCACCCTCTTCAACCAAGGTAATGGCGCGCACCCGATTAATCAGGCGCATTAATCGATTGGGCGTAGAGCTGAACGTCAGTATTTCCATTAGCACTGCAAGGCCCTCTTGCGTTACCGTAGCAGAAGGCGGGCCTTTACCTAAAAAAGTACAATAAGGTTGCGCTAGGCCGTTCAGCGTAGTACCTAAGTGCACCCATATCTCGTGGACTTCAAGGACCCGTAAATCACGCTGGTTAAACAAGGCATCAGCACGCAGCTTGATATAATCGGTGCCTGCGGCAGCATCCGATAAAATGCCGTCACTGAGCATGGCCCGCAAGCCATCGCCCGGGAATAGGGCTTGTATCTTTTCATTCAAAATAGCAACGGCATCTTTTGCGGTTATTGTTTTGGCTTCTTCAGTCAGAAAATCCAGTTTAAGCAGTTGCTGTAAAGTACCTTCCATCATGCTGCCTAAATCGGCAATAGTGGGATCACCGACATGAAACACATCTTGTGATGAGCCGTATAGCTCTTGAGAAATATTGGAAAAAAGTGGTGTGCCTCGGCCAGTAAGCATATCCACGACATCTTGATATTCACGGCAAATACGCCGCATGATGACGCTCAGTGGATTGAGCTGTCCTAATTTTCGTACTAAGTCGCGCTCAATTTGATAAAATTCGTATTTTTTTTCGACAGGATCAAAACCCAAGGGGCGGTTTGCATAGTATGCGCCGTCAACGGGTGGCGGGATTTTGCACTGGCCATTAAAAAAAGCCTGCTTAATACCGTCATCCCATTTAATAGCGTCCAAGATGCGTATAGGCTGTTGAGCTTTGACAATGCGATCCGACAGTGTTTTTACTTCAATTAAATAACTGGACGGTGATTTTGCAATTTTGTTAGTCATGGCGACAAGGTTAGCATTACGCAATAGAAGTATTAACGGCTATGGTAACAGAAACCGCCTACCTTAAAGGGATACAGTGATTTTTTTAGCCAGCGACACTTAAAAAATCCATATAAATATCTTGTATTTAAGATTAATTTAAGATTAAACGCAGAGAATCCGCCTAGAAGTTGGAGTCAGTTAATACTATAAGGGAAGAGACACCAGTGGTCAGGTCGGTCTGGCAGTACAGTTAAAAAAATTGAGTGTACTGTCTCCTAGCAATGCAATAATACACAAAAAGTAGTCAATCATGAATCAGTCAAACTTAAAAACCTTAGTCCACGGCGATGACATTGTATCGTCAAAGCGCCATTTTTTAAAAAACATAGCCTGTGGATCGCTTTTAACCCTTGGAGGAGGACTGCCTGAGATTGCTAAAGCATCTGCCTGGAGTTTTCCCTCTAGCCGATCTGTTGCGTTTGAAAACGTGCATACGGGCGATAAGCTTAAATTGACTTATTTTGAGGATGGCAGGTATGTTAGGGATGCTTTGCACGAAATCAGTTATGCGTTGCGGGATTATCATACCGATGATGTTTATCCTATAGACCCTGCGCTAGTAGATCAGTTGTATGATTTAAAGAATACCCTGGGTATCAGCAAACCTTTTCATATTGTTTCGGGTTATCGCTCACCTTTAACTAATGCTCATTTACGCCGTACACAACGCGGTGTGGCAAAGCATAGCTTGCATATGGAAGGAAGAGCTATTGATATCAAAATTGAGGGACTACGCACCAAAACCATACGCGATGCTGCACTCAGTTTGCGTAGTGGTGGTGTAGGTTACTATCCTTATGCAAAATTTGTACATTTAGATACTGGACAGATTAGAACATGGCGTAAGTAAGTTGTTATCAGGAATGGCTGTGTATCAGAGATAGCAGCTATTCCATATCCACAATTTATCGAGGCTTATTACAGCGTTTTTATACCAGGTGAATACCATTAATTATTGGCAGTGAGTACACATCTAGGTTTGCACTCCATTCAATATAACTAATGGATACTGAAAACGCTGTATCTACTTTAAAGCCTAAACAATCCCCCAGCAAAGTTTAATTTTTAAAACAAGAGCTTTGCGCTTTAAAAACAGACATCTCTTTTACAACTTAAGTCACTTAAATCGGCTGTTTTCGTATCTGATAAGCGATAGCTTTCCTCGACAATTCCAATTTATTCGCAACCCATACAAGCTTAAGTGGTGTTTAATTTACTACTACAGACGCCAAAATCTTGTGGCCACAAATCCGCAT
This sequence comes from Crenothrix sp., assembly GCF_043729335.1. Lineage (NCBI taxonomy): Bacteria > Pseudomonadati > Pseudomonadota > Gammaproteobacteria > Methylococcales > Crenotrichaceae > Crenothrix > Crenothrix sp. The sequence continues at coordinate 16,310 of NZ_JAYTLQ010000061.1, forward strand.
TATTGCATTAATTCCGCTGGCCTCAGATCTAAGGTGTTTGGGGAAGTTGGAGTGGGCGGAGTTGTCAGCTGAACCTCTATTTTCTTTGGGGGAACAAATATCACTTGATCGGATAAATCTTGCGGTTTTGTTAGCGCTGCCAGCAATGGCGGATCACGGTCGTAGATATCAGGGTAAAACATCAATTCGTCATTTTGATTAGAAAATGAAGTGCTGTAGAAAAGTATCACGGGTATGGGTTTTTCCAGTGCAACCTCCTGCATTGCGGTATTTTTCATAGCCTTACTAATGGCTTCCTTGCCCCACCCCTTTTGATTTTTGAAGACAAATTCTGCCAGTCTTTCAGGGTTTTCAACACGCACACAGCCGTGACTAAAATCTCTTCTGGTCTTTTTAAACAAAGCTTTAGAAGGTGTGTCATGTAAATACACATCTGCTTTGTTGGGGAAAATAAACTTTATTTTACCGAGGGCATTACTTTTACCCGGCCGTTGCCGCACTCTGAAGATGCCGCGCTTTAACTTGTCTATTGCCACTGCATTTAAAGGCACAAGTTTCGCTGGATTTCCATAATTAGCAACAACTTCCATGTTTTGCTTGGCTAAAAAGTTCTTGCCACTCGCCAATTTAGGCAAAATCTCTTCTTTTAAAATAGTTGAAGGGACATTCCAGTAAGGTAAGAAATTAATGAAGCGCATATCAGCCATGAGAACTGGCGTTTGGTTTTTTAATGATTTACCCACGACTACATTGGTGTTCAATACCGTGGGATGCTCTGCATCAATGTCATCAAATGCCCATAATTGAAAAGCAGGGATATTAACAATGACCGCTTGCCCCGGATTAAATTCAGGCAGCCACCGGAAACGTTCCATGGCCAGCTTAATTTGCGTTACACGTTGCTCTAACGGCACATTGATAGCATTGACAGTATCTTTATCCAAAACACCTGATGCGGTTAAGCCATGACGCTGCTGAAACCGCTTAACCGCTGCGGCCATTTTATCGGTATAACGTGTGTTATTAATGGCTTCAGTTGGATTTTCTTGTAAAAAATCACCTACCGCTATTAAAAAGCGCTGTAATTCGGGGAGCTGTGGGTAGTCACTGCCGAGCCCAACATTTTTTCCAATAACAAGGTGAATGGGCGGGGTGGCTTTGGCTAGTTCGGTGTAAGTTGCCAGCGCCTGTTTTAATTTTGTATATTGCTTTAGCTTAGGCTCAACTTGCGAGGGTAATTGTGCAACAGTGCCTGATGACACATTCTTTACAATCAATGCGGGTAAATCCAGTAACTTTTCTTGCCGTGGTTTTAAGTTAAAGTTAAGCGTTTTAGGGTCTACTGTGCCATAGTGCAAGTCGTGGGCAAAACGCAGTATGGCAATGCTCAAGGCAGTATCATACAAAGCAAGTTGCAGATAGGCATCGCCCTTTAAACTTAATGCGGCCGGTAATTTTTGTTGCAGTACATCAAAATCGTAATTTGCTGGATTAAGGCCATAATTTGCGGCACTGGCTAATAAACCAAGTGCGTCATGAGTATTTTTTTGGGCATTGGCATTGTTCAACCATACTAATTGGCCGCCTGATAGCTTGTAAATTAAGGCAAGGTCTTCGGCGCGATTGGGGAAATTCGAGCGTATTAAATAAGGGTTTTGTTCTGCCATGATAATAGTGTTAATTTCTTTACCGACACCTGTTTCTAGCAAAATTGGTGCTTCGGCTTGCAAAGAACATATCGGCAAGCTTAAGAAAACAAATATCAGCAACCGGTGAGCACACTTTTTTGTATTGATATTCAGGTTGTTTTTAGTGCGCTGATAGAACAATTTTGTGAGGTTAAACATTTTTATTTCGTCTCAGTTATTAATACTGCCCTGAGTACTCGTGTTTGCCATCAACCTGATTTGCAGGATGATGGAGCCCAAAATCACAAAACAGGTGGTTTAGGCTAAAAGTGCTCATAAGATTAGCAGCTTAGTATAGCGGTTATTTTTAGAAAATAATTCATTACGTAATTTAATATCTTCCACGACCTGAAATTGATAATAGTTGCCATATTATAGGCCTATGAGTATAATGTGGAACTTGGTAGTGAGATAGAATTTTAGGCGCGTAGCTCAGCTGGTTAGAGCACCACCTTGACATGGTGGGGGTCGTTGGTTCGAGTCCAATCGCGCCTACCAGAGTATTAAAGCCTTACATGAAAATGTAGGGCTTTTTTTATGCCTGAAATTATCTACGTCACACTCACGTCACAGTTCAAAATAAATCAGGGCAATAAACGGCAATATTCACCGCACTGATTGCCGCCCAAATCCTTAAGTTTTTAGCTTGATTAGCAGTGACTTAAACCTGTTTTTCAAATTAACCAAATCCAAAGACCTTTATCCTATATTGTTATCTACCTAGTCGTTTTGAAATTTTATCCTATTATTAGGTTTGGCGACTTTTCTTAATGTTTGTGAATGGGTACGCTCTTACCTCCGTGTTAGACGTGTACTTAACGATTCACGGCTGTTATCGGAATTTATCGGTTTTTACTTAAAGGAATAACTCTATGAAGAATTCAATAGGCACAATAGCTATTTTTAGTATTGTTTATGCCGTCATAAGTCATACAGTAAGCGCAGATACACTCGGTGTAGTTCTAAACGATGTTATAAAAGACGTGTCAGTTGTGCAAAAAACATCTGTGGCTTGTTCGAGCAATCCCTATCGCATAACAGCAGCTGGGGTACATTTAGAGTCAATATCATTATAAACGCATTTGCCAGGAATAACATTATGCCTAAATCTCGCTCTTTATCCCAAACTTCCATCAACGTTGCATTGTTAAAAATTGCCATTAGTGCAGGCCTGTTAGCAATGGGTATTACTCAAGGGCTTGCCAATAACGATCCGTTAAACGCTAGTGCATTAATTGCTGATTACGTTCCTGGTAATCCAGGATTGGAAATTGCAATACCCACATCGAAGAAGGTTGGCAATAAGACTAGCTTCAATTTTGATGTGTTTAAGTTAGGCACTAAAATTAAACTCTTCTCAACAACTACCCGATTGCTTCCAGGCTGTAACTTTTCTGGTCCAGATTACAGTTATACTCGTATTGGCAACAATATTGTAATGACATTAAGCGGATATTGCCCAGCCACTGGGCCATCCAGTAGTGAAGTTTACGGGATTCATGTTTACGGAGTTGATGTTTCAACGGCTGCCAAAACACCTTGGGTTAAGTCTTATTCTGGCGAATTAATAGGCACGGGTATCGTACCTGACAAAAATAAGAATGGTGTTGATGAGGTATCTGTAATAGTGGGAACAGAGGTCAGTGGTGGCGGCAACGATTACTCTGTTTACGTTTATGATGCCAAAACCGGTGCAACAGTGGCTACTATGCAGAAATATGCGGTAGAGCGCTAATCCATTTTGATATGATTGAGTAACAGGATTGGCCTGTTATCTCAATCCGATTGGGTAATATTTTTTACAAAACAAAGTCAGTGGCATTAAGTATTGTGGGTATTACACCAGCCAACTGGATTTCATATTCGGCAGCAATGTCAGCATCGGTGTTGAAATAAATGATACCTGCGTTATAGCGGATTTGACCTATTGCTGCTGTAAAGCTTGTTACAAAGCTATAAGCCTGATTCCCTGTAATGCTGGTATTGCTGTCGATGGTGGCAAGATCAATTTTATCCTGGCCGCGTGTGAAGTCGGTGATGACATCACGGTTGATGCCAATATTGAGTTCATTGAGGGCATTGAAATCAAAGCTGTCGTTACCGTTCCCACCCATCAGTGTATCTTTTCCAGCACCGCCGCTAATGATGTCATTGCCAAGTCCGCCATTGAGTATGTTGTTGCCGCTATTGCCGGTGAGCTTGTCATTGTAGTTTGAGCCAATGAGGTTTTCGAAATTGAGTACGGTGTCGCTACCGGAACCCACAGTGGTTTGGGCGCTTGTTGTTGCCAGGCTGACGGTAACGCCGGTGTTGGCGATTGTGCCGTAAAGATAGCTGAGGGTATCTATACCAGTCCCGCTGTCCATGATGTTATTGGCGCTGTTGGCATAAAGGTTATTGTTGAGCGTGTTGCCGGTGAGGTTGGCAGCGGTTGTTGTAGCGATGCGGCCATTTTCTACGTTTGTACCTAGTGTGTAGATATTCAGGTAGCTGTAGACGATATCTGTGCCGCCTGTACTGGCGGTGGCATTGGTTTCGTTGACTTTGTCGCCGATGTTGTCGACGTAGTAACTGTCGTTACCATCGCCACCGATCAAGGTGTCTGGCCCCAGGCCACCGTTGAGAGTATCGTTGCCTAAGCTACCGTTCAGAATGTTATTGCCGTTATTGCCGATTAGGGTATCGGCGTACTTGGAGCCGGTGATGTTTTCGATGTTCCTGATAAGGTCGGCACCCGAAGCGCCGCTGGCTGTGGCTTGGTCGCTGACATTTAGGATGGATAGGTTTAGGGTTACGCCAATTGCGCCAGTGCTGGTTGTATAATAGTAAGATAATGTGTCTATGCTATTGCCACCATCGATGATGTTGATACCGTTGTTAGCATACAGGGTGTTGTTAAGGCTGTTGCCAATGGCATTGATATCTGTTGTACCCAATAAGCGCAGGTTTTCGACGTTGCTGCCTATAGCATCTGTCCCATCTGTATTGGATAGGTCATAACTAATACTGGTTTGGATTAAATCTACGCCACCGATAGTAGAGGAGGCATTAGTTTCGGTAACGACATCATAGGTATTATCAACGAAGTAGATGTCGTTGCCATCGCCGCCGATCATGGTATCAGCGCGTTCTCCGCCATTAATGGTGTCGTTACCGATACCCCCTGTTATATTGTCATAGCCGCCGCCAGTGTTGATGGTGTCGTTGCCGTCACCCGCCAGCACTTCATCGTTGCCTGCGCCCAAGTTCAGCGTATCGTTACCTGCTCCGGTCTCG
>NZ_JAYTLQ010000062.1:0-56032 GCF_043729335.1 Crenothrix sp.
CATCAGTTCGCGTGAATTGCACTGACGTTTGTCGTTATCATAACTGAATGCATAGATAAATCCCGTGGAACTTTAGAGCCTTTTGTTGATTAGCACCCAATGATGTTTAACGAATATTTTAACCAGCCTTCGCGATGGTTTAATGGTATAGATGCAAATGGTAATCCTGACAAACAACAATGGAAACCTGACTTCATTATCATTGATGAAAACATTTTGGATAAAGACAAAGACAGGGTCGAAAACTATGGGAAGTTTGATTCACTCGACAAGATCATTCATGAGGTTAAAAATGGAGCAGATTTGGCTGACACTGTCATTAAATACCGTCAAGAGGTGTATCTTGATGACGATAAAAAAAACTTTGAAGACAAACCAATTACTTTCAAAAGTGCTGACCAATACACAAGGGATTATGACCAAAGAAAAACAATCCGCTTTTCACCCTTGCTGAGGCAGTTGGCAATGTTTGCAAAAACTAAAGATAAAAGCTTATTAAAAGGTATGCGGGTTGAAAATGGTAGCCTTGTTCAATCAGTGATTAAAGTTGAAGCGGGTCGCCATCAAAACATCCCAACACTTTATCTTGATGCTACTGCCAATAAAGAAATCGTTAACCATTTATTACCAAACGTTCAATTCTACTCGATTCAAGTTAAGGCCAAGTCTGATATTAATGTTTATCAACTGGCCAACACAACAATTTCACAAAAGACACTCAATGACCAAATACAGCGAAACCAACTTATCAATGGGCTGAAAAATTTAATAACCAATAAGGGTTACAGAAACATTGGTTTGATTAGCTATAAAAACATAAAAGGTATTTCAGGTAACTTTGCCAGCCATTTGGCAGGTGAACTTGGGATTAAGCTGTTTGGCCATTTTGGTCATCTTAGGGGGGTGAACAAATTCGATGAAGTTGATTGTTTAATTATTCTGGGGCGGTATTCCTTACCTCCAATAGCACTACAAGAATACACCTATGCTGTGTTCGGTCATTGCTTTGATAAAGATAATCATTATCAAGATAGATTGGTAAGAATGAAGGATGGTTCAGTTTCATCAATTAATACCTCCATCCATAATGATCCTGATGTACGGGCAATATATGACCATTTCTCTGTAAGCGAAACCAAACAGGCCATTGGTCGTGGGCGATTGATTTACGGAAAGTCAAAAGACATTTACTACCTTAGCAATGAGAGCATTGGGACTGATATTGAAATTACAGGATTTATCTACAAAGAGGATATTTTTTATAATCCGTTAATTACAGATGAAAATTGGGGCAAGCTAATTAAAACGGGTTTTATACGCGACAATCAGCCTGACCTGATTCAGTACCTTAATTTGAGTAAAAATATTCTACGAATAAATCGAAAGAATCTTGAATTTGATTTGATCGAAAAGGGCTTTGGATATTATTCAGTAAGCTTCACAGACAAAAATAGAAACCTTAGAAATTGGGCTTATTTTGTCAAAGACCAAGAAAAGCTTAAAATTTATTTGGTGGCTAAGGATATTATAAATCCTAAAATAGAATCAAAAGTATTGTAAGAAATCGCTTTATATAGTTAGTAATGCGTAGAGTAAGAGCATTATCTATAGTAATATTATATAGAATATAACACTAAACAACGAAACAACTTAATGTCTATCTTAATTAACATTATAGATTTAACTAATTAAGAAGCAATTCTTATTTTTTTATTTAATCTATTGAAAATATAATCATTATTGATTAATCAGTGAAACTGATATTTTATAGCATATTGTTTCTACGATCCTTTTTGGTAAAAATGTTCATAATCATGTTTTTCATTATACAAACAAATAAATATAGCGATTGCATTTATGAGTTGAATTTACCTTACTTTGAGTCATAGAGATAATGTACAGATTATGCTTAATGTAGAATCAAATCGCTGATAAGAAACAAGGAGAATATGAATTACGACATCATAGGTGACATTCACGGGCAAGCAGAAAAACTTGCCAACCTATTAAAAAAAATGGGTTATTGCAAAAACAACAATGGAGTGTGGTGTCATTCTGAACGACAAGTTGTTTTTTTAGGTGACTTCATTGATCGTGGACAACACCAATTGGCAACAGTGAAAATTGCCCGTGACATGGTGGATGCTGGAGCTGCTTTAGCCATATTAGGAAATCATGAACTCAATGCTATTGCATGGCATACACCTCATCCAAAAAGAGAAGGCGAATTTCTTCGTCCACGACCTCCTCACAAATCAGGTGATAAAAATCGTCACCAGCATGAAGCTTTTCTTAACGAAGTCGAACATCTGCCAGAGATACATAAAGACATCATCGACTGGTTTTTAACCTTACCGCTTTGGCTTGATCTGCCTGGAATTCGCGTTGTACATGCGTGTTGGCATCAGAAATACATGGATTGTCTAAAACCCTATCTTGCACCTGATTTCAGTGTTCCACGGGCATTGTTGTTTGACGTAACTAATGAGTCTGACAATTCAAAAGAAGAAAATGCCAAACCCTCACTGTTCGAAGCAGTAGAGACATTGTGCAAAGGTATAGAAGTAGAATTGCCTCCAGGACATTTTTTCCTCGACAAGGATGGCGTTAAAAGAACCCATACGCGTGTACGCTGGTGGGACAAGTCAGCTTTAACTTATCGTCAGGCTGCCATACTTCCTGATACAGAACGTGAAAAACTGCCAGATTCACTTATTCCAGAACATACCCGTATTAATTTTCCAGTTGATAAGCCCTTATTTTTTGGACACTACTGGATGACAGGCGAACCTTCTCTACTTTCCGAAAATGTTGCCTGTTTAGATTACAGCGCAGGAAAAGGTGGCTCACTGGTTGCCTACCGCTGGGATGGCGAAACAAAACTCGATAATTCAAAGTTTATTTTTTAGTAAACCAACGAAAAGTAAGCAAAAAATAGAGTATTATTCCTGCTCCCCTAAGGGTAATCTATTGCTTACAAAAAACCCCCTCATTTCAGAGCAGCAGCATTGGAATATCGCCAATACTTTACGCGGTACAATGAATAGCTTTGAATGTAGAAATAGCGTTCTAGGCTTTTATCTTCTGAATAATCAACATCACTAGGAAAAAATACCTTGTTCAAGCAAGTCTTTAAAAATATAGACGATATCCTGCATAAAGACGCGGGTTGTGGCAGTGAATTGGATTATGTCGAACAAACCTCTTGGGTCTTGTTTTTAAAGTATCTGGACGATTTAGAACGGGATAAAGCCACCGCTGCTGAACTGACAGGCAAGACCTACATTCCTATCATTGCGCCTGAATATCAATGGACTGTTTGGGCAGCGCCTAAATTAGAAAACAAAAATATCGACCACAACGCACTCACAGGCGATGATCTGGCTGATTTTGTCAACATTCAACTATTTCCCTACCTCAAAAAGTTTAAAACCTCTGCTGATAGTGCGGATACCATTGAATACAAGATTGGCGAAATTTTCTCGGAATTAAAAAACAGAATACACAGCGGTTACAATCTGCGAGAAGTCATCAACCGTATTGATGAATTGCGCTTTAGAACCCATGCAGAAAAGCACGAAATGAGCCATCTGTATGAAGACAAGATTAAAAACATGGGTAATGCAGGGCGCAACGGTGGCGAATATTACACGCCCCGCCCTTTGATTAAAACTATTGTTAAAGTCGTAGCACCCGAAATAGGTAACAAAATTTATGATGGTGCGGTGGGTTCAGCGGGTTTCTTGTGTGAAGCCTTTGAATACTTAAAGCACAGCAAAAAATTGACTACTGCTGATACGATCACCCTACAGAAAAATACTTTTTACGGTAAAGAGAAAAAATCATTAGCCTACATCATTGGCACGATGAATATGATTTTGCATGGTGTGGAAGCCCCCAATATTGTCCATACCAACACCCTTGCTGAAAACCTAGCGGATATACAGGAAAAAGACCGCTACGATATTGTATTGGCTAATCCGCCCTTTGGTGGCAAAGAACGTGCTGAGGTGCAACAAAACTTCCCCATTAAAACAGGTGAAACCGCGTCTCTGTTCTTACAGCATTTTATAAAGATAATGAAAGCAGGTGGCAAAGCAGGTGTTGTTATTAAAAACACCTTTTTGAGCAATACTGATAATGCGTCGATCAGTTTACGAAAATTGCTATTGGAAAAATGTAACCTGCATACTGTGTTAGATTTGCCAGGCGGTACTTTTACAGGGGCAGGTGTAAAAACGGTCGTGTTGTTTTTTGAAAAAGGCAGTGCCACCCAGGATGTGTGGTTTTATCAACTCAACTTAGCTAGAAATTTGGGCAAAACCAATGCGCTGAATGAAAAAGATTTGGCAGACTTTGTTGAGCTACAAAAAACCAAAGCAGAAAGCGAGAATTCTTGGAGCATCAACGTCAAAAACATTGACCCAATCACCTTTGATTTAAGCGCCAAAAACCCCAACAAAAAAGAAGAAACCGCCCTACGCCAACCGCATGAAATTTTAGCAGCTATGAAAGCCTTGGATGAAGAAAGGGAAGCTATTTTAAGCTCAATCTTGGAGCTGATATGAAACAGGGGTGGGAAACAAAAAAATTAGGTGAGGTTTTGACAATTGAACGTGGTGGTTCTCCAAGACCAATTGACAAATATATGACCACTTCTCCCGATGGAATAAATTGGATTAAAATTTCTGATGCCACTGTTTCCGATAAATTTATTTACGAAACAAAAGAAAAAATAACTCGTGATGGCTTACATAAAACAAGGATTGTAAATGAAGGAGACTTCATACTTTCTAATTCTATGAGCTTTGGTAGACCTTACATCATGAAAACAACAGGTTGTATTCATGACGGATGGCTTGTATTAAAAGAGAATGGCAAAAAAATATTTGAAACTGAATTTCTTTATTATTTATTGTCCTCTCCATTTGTTTTTCAACAATTTAATTCTAAGGCTGCTGGTTCAACTGTCCGTAATTTAAATATTGCCTTAGTAAGTTCTGTTAATGTTCCTATTCCCCCACTCCCTGAACAACAACGCATAGTAGCCATTTTAGATGAAGCTTTTGCAGCCATAGCCAAGGCAAAAGCCAATGCAGAACAAAATCTCAAAAATGCCAAAGAGCTTTTTGAGAGTTATTTGCAAACTGTGTTTTCAACTAAAGGGGAAGGTTGGGACGAACGAAGATTAGGGGAAAGTGATTTAATAGAAATAATTGATGGAGATAGGGGTAAAAACTATCCAACTCAAAAGGATTTTTTAGATAACGGATTTTGTCTTTTTATGAATACGAAAAACGTTAGACCAAATGGGTTTGAGTTTAATACAACAATGTTCATAAGTGAAGCAAAAGACAAAGCAATGGGGAAAGGCAAATTAAAAAGAAATGACGTTGTAATGACAACAAGGGGAACTATCGGAAATCTTGGTGTTTTCAATGATGAAGTTGAATATGAAAATATTCGTATCAATTCAGGAATGTTGATTTTTAGACCTAATCAAAAACAAATAACGTCTGAATATCTTTTTGAAATATTAAGGTCTGGAATTATAAAGGAACAAATTAAAAAGCATGTTTCAGGTGCAGCACAACCGCAGTTGCCAATTAAAACCCTTGTTAATTTTGAAATTCCAGTTCCTAAATTAATAAAAGAACAACAAACCATAGTCCAAAAACTCAATTCCCTGTCTGCCCAAACCCAAAAACTAGAAGCCATCTACCAACAACACATTAATGATTTAGAGGAATTGAAAAAATCAATTCTGCAAAAAGCATTTAATGGCGAATTGAAAACCACAACAGCGCACTAACCAGATGAACGAAGCAGAAACCAGAGCTGAACTTATAGACCCCCAGTTAAAAGCCTGTGGTTGGGGCGTTATTGAAGGCTCTAAAATCCTTCGTGAACATACCATTACCGTAGGAAGAATACAGGCAGGTGGTATTCGGGCTAAAAAACTAACTGCTGATTATGTACTGGTTTACAAAGGCATCAAGCTTGCAGTTGTAGAAGCCAAAAGCGATGAATTGGCTGTAGGCGAAGGGGTAGCACAAGCAAAACAGTATGCCCAAAAATTAGACTTACAAACCACGTATTCCAGCAACGGAAAAGAGATATACAGCATCTGTATGCTTACGTGTAAAGAAGGCTTGGTTGCCAATTACCTTACACCCGATGAGTTATGGAACAAAACCTTTGCTGTTCAAAATGAGTGGCGGGAGAAGTTTTCTGCTATTCCGTTTGAAGATAAAGGCGGTACCTGGCAATTGCGGTATTATCAGGAAATTGCAGTAAAAAACACCTTAGAAGCCATCGCCAACAACAAAGATCGTATTTTACTGACTTTAGCGACAGGTACAGGAAAAACCGCCATTGCTTTTCAAATAGCCTGGAAGCTATTCCAAACCCGCTGGAACTTAAAACGCGATGGCAGCAGAAGACCACGGATATTATTTTTAGCAGATAGAAATATCTTGGCTAACCAAGCCTTCAATTCGTTCTCTGCCTTTGCTGATGATGTGCTGGTGCGTATTAGCCCGAAAGAAATCAGCAAAAAAGGCAGTGTACCTACCAATGGCAGTATTTTCTTTACCATCTTCCAGACCTTTATGAGTGGTACTGATAAGGAAGGTAAACCCGCCCCTTACTTTGGTGCATATCCGCCAGACTACTTTGATTTCATCATCATAGACGAATGCCATCGAGGTGGTGCTAATGATGAAGGTAACTGGCGAGGAATATTAGACTATTTTTCACCAGCGGTTCAGTTGGGTTTAACTGCTACACCCAAACGTAAAGACAACGTAGACACTTACAAATATTTTGGTGAACCCGTTTATATCTATTCCCTTAAAGAAGGGATCAACGATGGTTTCCTTACGCCTTTTAAAGTAAAACGCATTCAAACCACGCTGGATGATTATATCTACACCAGCGATGATGACATCATTGAAGGCGAAGTTGAAGCAGGCAAGCGGTATATCGAAGCTGACTTCAATAAAATCATCGAAATAAAAGAAAGGGAGGCCAAGCGTGTCCAGATATTCATGGATGAGGCCAATCAGAACGAAAAGACCATTATTTTCTGTGCCACACAAGACCATGCAGCCATCATTCGTGATTTGGTGAATCAATACAAAAAATCCAAAGACCCGAATTATTGTGTGCGTGTCACCGCCAACGATGGCGAAATTGGCGAGCAATTCTTAAGGGAGTTTCAAGACAATGAAAATAGTATTCCCACCATTCTGACCACCTCACAAAAATTATCCACGGGTGTCGATGCGCTGAATATCCGCAACATTGTGTTATTGCGCCCCGTTAATTCTATAATCGAATTTAAACAAATTGTAGGCAGGGGCACGCGCTTATTTGAAGGCAAAGAGTTTTTTACCATTTACGATTTTGTTAATGCCTATCATAATTTTTCCGATCCTGAATGGGATGGTGAACCTGTAGAAGAAGAGTCTTGCGCCAAGTGTGGGCAAAATCCTTGTGACTGCGAAATCAAACCACCAAAGCCCTGCAAGCTATGCGATAAACAACCTTGTGAATGTGAAGAAACAGCACCGAAAACTTGCTCAAAATGCGAACAACAGCGTTGTGCATGCATAAAGAAAGTCAAAATAAAATTGAAAAATGGCAAAGAACTCGATATTCAAGCCATGATGTCAACATCATTTTGGAGTGCTAATGGTAAACCGATTTCAGCAGAAGAATTTTTAAATACCCTGTTTGGTGAATTGCCTAGCCTATTCAAGAGTGAAGCAGAATTAAGGACACTGTGGAGCAATCCCATGACCCGACGCATTTTGTTAGAGAAGCTAGACGAAGCGGGTTATGGAAAAGAAGAATTAGCCACGCTGCAACAACTCATTGATGCAGAAAAAAGCGACTTGTTTGATGTACTGGAATATGTCTTTAACAGTGATGTTAAGCCCATCACCAGAGAAGAACGGGTTGCAGCAGCGCAAGCCAATATCTTTGCTTTACTTAATGCCCAGCAAAAGGAATTTATTGATTTTGTATTGAGCAAATACATAGAAACAGGCGTGGAAGAACTGGATCAGGAAAAATTACCTATTTTGCTAACCAACAAATATCACTCGTTAGAAGATGCCAAGGACGTTTTAGGCAATGTTGCGAATATCAGTTCGTTGTTTATTGAATTTCAGAAATATTTATATTTAGAGATTGCTGCTTAATTGCACCGATAATAAATTGTTATTTTCAAGGCATTCGTAATTTATCAAAAAGGCTAAAGTCGAGATAAGAACCAGTTACATATTTTTTTTTGCTTGATTGGGTACGCAGATAAATAATGTATGATTTAGTGAGTAATTGAAAATTCGAACTCTTAAATCATGAGAATAAGGTTTCATTTTAATCTCCAAATTCTTGTTTACTACTGAACAATAAGGCAAGTAATGCAATTATAAGCTCAACAAGTTAGTAGCTAATTTAAATTGAAAACGCTGTATCTAGAAACATTATCTTGTATCGCTAATAATTGGCAATAGGAGCGGTTAGCTTCGGAAGGTGCTTTTGTATAGTTGTTATTACATTTGTTAATTTAACTTTTGTGAGTATGCTTTGCTTGGCAGAATAATGTTTCATTATAAGAAGCTAGCATACTGTAAGTATAGTTTTTAATATTTTAGTCGCCAACTAAATTTACTTTATAAATACTCCCTATTTACCAAGTTATAATCAAAAATTAAGGATCACCTCATGAATATAATAGTTTCTTTTCTATCCAATCCTATAGTAGGATTAATTGGTTATGTATTCTCATTTATTGCTGCATTAATAGCAATGAATCAGTTTTTAGAAAAATCTAAAGCGCAAAAAGAAGTAAGAGACTTAAAAATTGAAATCAAAAATTTTAAATCTAATACCTTGAATAAAAACAAAATTAAACAGGGTGATAAATCACAATATTTTCAAGAAAATTCAGGCCCGGTCGTTATTGATAATAGGGATTAAATATGACAAAAGGAGTTACATTTAATGGTAATACTGGCCCTATAACTGTTTTAAATAATACTGGAATTCCTCGCCCATCAATTCTTGGAAAGCTTATAGAAATAATTGCAATAGGCAGTTGTAATAATCTAAGCCTAAATAGAATCCCAGCTGATATTGAGGAAAAAATACATTTCAATAATCTATATAAATACAATTGGTTGATTAAGGAATTTATTTCCTCTTCACTGTTAATAGAAGAATCTATTCAGGAGTTAAATCAAACAATTTTAAATGGAAGCACAAAGTTAAAAAAGCAAATGAAGCTTTTTTATTTTAAAGCTCTAAATAAATTTTCTATAAATACTAGTCCAGTTGATTTAGATAAATTAAAATTACACTCAGATTCCATTGTTGAGGAAGTTATTTCTCTTACAATAAATTTTGTTAAGTCTTCAACTGATCTTAAAGATGGCTATTTTGAGGAGGACATTGAACAAGGCGTAGCTTTAATAATAAGCTATTCAATCATTGAATGCATAGTTTTGGAAAACCCTAATGATCACAATTGATTCTGACCCAAAGCTAAATCCAATAAATATTGGAGCTTTTATTTTGTTAAAAATGTCTAATAATGATTACAATGAAGTAGAAATTGACATGCTATATAAGAGTGTCAAAGATGAATTTAACGCTTCTTATGATATTTTTGTATACACACTTGATTGGCTGTTTATTGCTGGAGCAATTCAATTGAATGAAAAAGGATATATCAAACATGCAATTGCTTGAATTATCTATCTATAAAAACAAAAGTTTAGTTAGAAATATACATTTTAAAAAAGGACTTAATTTAATTATAAATTCAGCTTCAAGTTCAAATAAAACGGGAAATAGCGTTGGAAAATCTACCCTTTCTAGATTATTGGATTATATATTTCTATCTTCAGGTGAAGACATCTACACGGAACCAGAATTTAGTAAGGTTATACCTGAAGTTTACAGCTTTATATCCAATAATATAATTTATGTAGAACTTTATTTTAAAGGACACGATCAAAGAAATTATAAAATAGGGAGAACATTAACTACTAGTCCTAAGGATTCCGTATTTTATGTTGATGGCAAAATCTCAGAAAAAATTAATTATATTACATTAGTTTCAAAACAGATTTTTGGACAAACTTCAGAAAAGCCTTCTATACGGACAATTGCCCATAAATTCATAAGAAATACACATGAAAAAATGCAGAATACTACCAGATTTCTGCATAATACAACTAGACCAGATGTTTATGATCAACTCTATCTTTTTCTATTCGGATTCACTGGTCTTGAATTGCTACGAGATAAGGCATCATTGAATAATCAGATAAAAACTAAAAATAAACATTTGTCTGCATATAGAGCTCCTCATAGGGAAAGCGCGTTGCAAAAGATGATCAGCCCTCTAAAAGCAGAGGGAGCCTTGCTACAAAATAGAATTAATGATTTTGATTTTAAGGAAAGCCAAGAGACAGATGTTAAAGAGTTAGTAGATATTCAAAGAAGAATATCTGATTCAACAATAGAATATTCAAATATAAAAACTCGCTTAAACTACCTAGATAGGTCAATATTGAAATTAAGAGAAAATGCTTCAAGTGTTGATGGGCGAGAGTTGTCAGCAATTTATGAAGAGGCTGGGGTTGTTCTAAACGGAAATTTAAAGCGTTCTTACGAAGATTTACTGGTTTTTCATAATCAAGTTATTTCAAATAAAATTCATTTGTTAATTAGTGATTATGAAGAATATAGATTAGAAGAAAATAAAATTAAAAGGCGTCTCGATAAATTACATGAATTGGAGTCGGGTATTTTTAAGCATATTAAGGAACCAGACACTCTTAAATCAATTGGACAGATTTATAATGAGCTTTCTATAGTAAAGGAACAGATAGCTGGTATATCTACATTGCTTCATAAAATTGAGGATACCAAAGCTTTAATTGAATCACTCGAAAATAAGAAGAAAGAAATAATATTAGAAATATCTAGAAATACTCAAATTCTTGATGAAAATGTTGAGAAATTTAACGAATATTTTGGGGCTTTAAGTAAATACTTCTATGGTGATCGATATATCTTTGACCTTGAGTTTGATTCAGAGAAGGAAAAATGTCGTTTTGAAATTGTAAATTTAGCGCCAAATCCTACGGGCGGTAAAAAGAAAGGTGAATTAAGTGCATTTGATTTGGCCTATATTGAATTTATTAACTTCAAAAAATTGAAGAGGCCTACATTTATAGTTCATGATAGTATTGAAGATGTAGATGTTAATCAAGTATTTGATATATTTCAAAAGGCAAATCAATTAGAAGGACAATACATAGTTTCATTATTAAGTGATAAAATAGCTGGCTCCAAATTTTCTAATTTCAAAAAAGATTCTATTATCCTTGAGCTTTCAGAAGATGATAAGTTCTTTAAAATTTAATCTAAAAATTGAGAAGGTTATTAGTTAGCTTGGCTGTGGTATAAAATTTGGCAACATTATCCATTTGGATGTAATTATAACTTGCCTAGTTGTAATCAAATTTTGAAAATTACTATTTAGCACGAAAATAATTTTTTACTTTATAATTTATGCAAAATAAATGTGCGGACAGGTAAATAGGCAAGTAGACCCTGACTTAAAAATCAATTTTAAGTAACACGCACAAAATAATCTGGAGCAAGGTCATGCTTCGCCAAGCTCAGCAAGAAGAGGAAATTTTTTTTAGAACTACTCAATTTATTCGTGCACATTACTTAGATTACCTAATTAAATTGGTAAAGTCGCTACTGTGGTTGTAGTTTGGAAAATCTAATTCAATGCTACCAAGATATCTGTATAACTAGGCTACGCTCAAACTACACACCTTCAACCTAGACAAAAAGTGTGTAATTTAAGTTCTGTACTTGTTTTTTACACACTAGTATAATAACATCTTAAATTCTAATTATACAGGTGCAGGATGATTTTCAACTATTTGAGGGTTTCGACCATCGTCCAAAATACCGAGCGCCAATTATTAAATATTCACTGTGATCGGGAATATGTTGATAAGGCATCGGGCAAGGATATGAACCGCCAGAACTTCAAGCTGATGATGGACAATTTAAGGGCGGGCGATTTGGTTAATGTCCACTCACTCGACAGGGTTGGACGTAATACTGCTGATATTTTAGAATTGGTCAAACAGATCAAAGCGAAAGGTTGTTCAATCAAGTTCCACAAAGAAAACTTAAGCTTTGATGGTACACAGGCAGATTTATATTCTGACCTGATGCTAACCATTTTGGCTGCTTTCAGTCAATTTGAGAGGAATATCATCCTTGAGCGTCAACGGGAAGGCATTGCGATTGCTAAGGAAAAAGGCAAGTATAAGGGGCGTAAGGCTAAGTTGGACTCAGGACAGTTAGAGTCTATGAAAATTGATTTTAAAGAAGGTATGGAAAAGACTAAAATTGCTGAGAAATACGGTGTCACTCGTTCTTATGTTTACCAGTTGGTCAAAGAAGCGTCAGTTTAAAAAATCGAATGTAAATTTATTAGCAAATGGATAGCAATTTCAGCCTTTGATGAACAGAGAATTTAATGCCACAACTCATTGAATATATCGATGCCATAGCCCGTAAAAAACAGCGTGATGTGTTATACGTAACATTTACTCCAAAATATGCTTCAATTTTTTTCGACTTGATCGCTGGCTGTGACGACGATGTAAATGCCAGCGATGAGCGTAATAGTTACAGCTGGGAGGAAGACCCCATGCGTGAGAAGGTCTGCAAATGGCTTACCGAACATAATGTTACTTGGCGAGAATGTGATCATTTTGCCTCTGAGAATGGATGGTTTAGCTATGAAGGGCAAATTTATCTGGATGTACCGTACGATGAGAACGACCTCAAATATCAGTTGGTACGGAACTTTTTAGAGAATCCCGATGGCAGCATGTGTTTTGAATCGGTTACCCTTTGGCTAGTCCCCCTAGAACAAGCAATGGAAAACAAGCATCATGATGAATCTGGCTTTTGGCGAAAATGGGGAAAGAACTTCTAACGATAGTGCGAAGCTGATTTTTAGTGCCAGACTGTTTTATTCAAGGTTTTACGTTTGTGAATTTTAATTTTGATATGTCGTGAAACCATTATGGAGTTTTTATAAAAAATGAACGAGTCAACGTATTTAAAAGTTGGTGAAAAATGTGAACGCTGTGGTACCGAACGGGTTGAAATAACCCACGCCACACTTCAGAAAATGCAAGAATTGCGACCTAATATTCGTTCTATCCCATATAGTATTGTTAATGAGGGGAGAGATTTATATGCAATATGCCCATCTTGTGATGCTTATGCCCTTGGTGCTGATTTAGTTCAACCATTTCCTTTTAAAGATAAATTTGGCTCAATTAAAACAATTCGTGAATACTGATCGAACAAGACTTGAAAAAGCAGAAAACTAAACAATGAATCACAGAAGGGAAATCTTAGAACAAGTAGCATGAAGCTACTTGAAGAACAGTAAGTAATACATCGTAAGATGAACTTTCACAAATACATAATCAATAATTAATTAAAAACCATAGCAGAAATACACGACAAGGTTAGCCATTATGCCTAACCTTACCCGTAAGGAAACAGTATGATTTTACATATTCCCCACGCTGGAATTAATACATTAGGCAGAAATATTGAGAAATATGATATCGACGAATTAACCGATTGGTATACGGATAAATTATTCCATCACCAAGCTGCTGATTCTTTAATTCAAGATGTTTCCAGATTTGTGTGTGATGTTGAACGATTTCCTGATGATAAAGAATCAATGTTTCTGCTTGGCCAAGGTATCTGTTATACAAAAGGAACCAGAAATAATACTATTGAAGTTATTGATAAAGAATACATCATCAATATTATCTATAATAAATGGCACATCGAACTGAATAAAAAGGTAGCATTTTTACTCTGTTATTTTCCTATAGTGGTCGTTGTTGATTGTCATTCATTTGCAGATAAAGAGGGTTATCCTGATTTTTGTATAGGAACAACAGAGCAAACTCCAAAAGAATTAGTAGATTTAGTTCAAATATTTTTAATTGGTTCTGGATATGACGCAAGAATAAACTTTCCATATAGTGGTGCGATGATTCCAACAAATTATATTGGTAATAAAGATGTTATACCTATCATGATTGAAGTTAATAAAAAAATATATCTTAATAGTGAAAATTATTTTAATAACACTAAGAAGGTGATAAATAGTTTATTAGACGTAATTTCAAACTATGAAGATAAAGAATAACAATGGCAACTATAAAAGCGTTGGATATAAGGCATCACAATCATCCAGTTTTTCTATTGCTTAAATAATACCGTAGTAATAATATGCGGGTTTTTATTTTTAATTTTTTAATCGTTACAACTATCTAAAAATGAACAAAGTCAAAAGAGAAGAAACCAGAAAACATGAAGAAGCCCGTCGTGGGCTTTCTGACGATCAGATTGCAGCATTAAATTTAGAAGACGCCTTGAAAGCGAAGGTTCATGAACTGGCTTTAAGCATTCATGCTAAAAATTTTCATGAAGAATATGATTTAATCTATGACAGTTATGCGGATGTTCTTGATAGGCGTAAAGGAATAAATCCGATGAGCCAGGAATATATTGAACAAATCAGACAAAAGAGAAAAGCACTGGGCGTTTCGCAATTATCTGATGAAGGTTTAGCGGTATCTGAAGATACGTTTATTGTGTGTGAAAATGAGGCAAAGAAACAAATTTACGCTGACGTAACCCTTAAACGACCACCCGCTAAAACCTGTGTTTTTTGCGATAAGTCTCTGGAAGAAGTAGGTGGCAGACGTTTGGTTGCGCAAAGAATTAAAGGCGTTAAACTGTCTGCTGAGTGCATGGGGGGCGGTAATCCTGATTTCCCCTATAAATCAGTGAAGCTGTTTGACGACCTGAAGGCTTATGTCGTTGTTTGGGGAGAGAAAAGTTTATGGACAGAGTCAGCAGTCAACAAAGCAAAAAATGAATTTCTGACGGGACACCGTCCGTGGTTCTGTCAAATTTGTGGGGTGAGAGCTTGTATGCAATGTGGCTCACCCATAAACCACCCGTCTGGTTCGGATGTTTTATGCAGTGATGGAAATACTACTCATGCATCAATCCTTCCTTGTGACTGTGGTTGCATAAATCCGACTTGTAAGAAGTATCAGTCATTCAAATCTGAATCATCACAATAAGCGTATTACTGACTTGATGGTGAACTTCTATGTTCCCAACTCTAGGATATTTTGTAAATAGTCATTTCAAGTTGTTATCGCAATCTGTTTTTTCTGGGTGGTTAATAAATACGTTTTTGTAAGTTAAGATACTCTGTTACAATAGCTTGGATAATTAACAATAACTTATTGTATTTATTAACTTATTTATTTTGCTAGCTGTTCCTCTTCTCGGTACCAAAATTATAAAAATATCAGATAGTTAGGTCTGCTTACTTATAAGCATCCATGGAAAGTACATTTTATCCCTGGTTTTCTACTGTGACATCAATGTAACAGTTTACCTAACAGAATCTTAAGTCATAAATTACAATACAAACAACTAAACCTTGTCTAGTTTTTACTGGATCAAGGTTTTTTATTGCCTTGGGGTTTGGCGCAGTGGAACGCAAGCTGGGTCAGTGCCTTTGCTGATGCGTTTTTGAATCGCCCGCAGTAACCTAGAACACCAGACTTTCTTGCCCGCACAGAAAATTCAATAAAAATTCAATTGTTTATGACTGCTGAATCGCGTAGCGGTCGCGTAATTTATGTACGTTTCTAGACCTCAGTTTTAAATCTTCTGTTTACGTTCCGTTTTTATCCTTATAAATTCAAAAATCTTCCAAAGCAAAACACAAATCTAAAATACCTCGATTAGTTGATCTAATAATAGTTATATCAACTAATAATTTATTAAAATAAATTTATTAGTAATAAACAATTAAAATTATTATAATAACGTGTATTGTCATTTTTCGATGTCTCGCGCCTTGATTAATCAGCTATACCGCTATAAAAAACGATTTACAATTGACTGAAGAGAGTGCTTTATGCCAAAAATTACCGACACCTACGCCAATGCTTATGCCTGCTGTGATCAGGTGTTAATGGAAACAGGCAAATTTCCTACTATAGATGCCATAAAAACGCGCATTGGCGTGAATAGCCCTAACACTATCAACAACGCGATTAAAGCGTGGACGCAAGCTTTTGCCGAAAGGCAGCTAGATAAGCAATCGCGTCCTGATATTCCACCTTGTTTATTGGAGGGGGTTGAGCAAATATGGAAGCTAGCGGCTCTTGAAGCTGAAAAGATATACTCAGAAAAGGAGGTCGCGTTTAAAAATGCGCTGGCTGAGTCGCAAAAAACAATTGAACAACAACAAAAGGCATTGATGCAGTTGGGTGTCCAAGTTGAAGAGCTGCACGCAGACAATGGACAGTTGCGGACTAAAATTTGCAGTGCAGACGCATTGAATACTGAAATAACTCAAGAAAATAAATTACGACAAGAACAAATAGCAGCATTAGAAACTCAATTAATAAGCAAAGAAGCTCATTTTTTGGAGCAGGAAGCAAAATGGCAAGAGCGCCAAGAGCAAGATCAGCAATGGTTTGCCCGTCGGTTGCAGGAAGAAAAAACCTTTATTGAACAAAACTGGCGCGAAAAAAACCAGCGCCAACAAGAGGCCATTCAATCCTTAACGCTTTCGGAAGAATCTTTGCGCCAAACCTGCGTATCATTAAGTCGTGATCACAAAAAAGTAACCGAAGAGCTGAAAACACTGCAAAAAACAGTAGACAAAAAACGCAGGGGCGTTTTAAAAAATAAACGCTTTCCGAAAACTTTCTAAGTAGAATTGGCTATCTAATTTGACGGCACTTTAAAAAAATCGAACACACCCCATCATGGAATTTAAATTAAAAAATACTGACGGCCATGCCCGTCGTGGTCAACTGACTTTTGCGCGTGGTGTGGTACAAACGCCTATTTTTATGCCGGTTGGCACTTACGGCACGGTTAAATCCCTAAGTCCAGAAGAGTTAAACGGTGTTGGCGCACAAATCATTTTGGGCAATACCTTCCATTTAATGTTGCGCCCCGGTACAGAGGTTATAAAAGCTCACGGTGATTTGCATGATTTTATGCACTGGGATAAACCCATTTTGACTGACTCCGGTGGTTTTCAGGTGTTTAGTTTGGGTAAATTACGCAAAATTACCGAAGCAGGCGTAACCTTTAAATCGCCTATCAATGGCAGTAAAATTTTTATGGGGCCGGAAGAATCGATGCAAGTGCAACGGGATTTAGGCTCAGATATTGTCATGATTTTTGATGAATGCACGCCTTATCCCGCAACAGTACAGGAAGCTGCCGATTCCATGCGCCTGTCACTGCGTTGGGCTGAACGCAGTAAAACTGCGCACGGCGATAATCTTTCAGCGCTGTTTGGCATTGTGCAAGGCGGGATGTATGAACATTTGCGGCAAGAATCAATTGCCGGCTTGGTCGATATTGGCTTTGATGGTTATGCGATTGGCGGTTTATCGGTAGGTGAGCCCAAAGAAGAAATGATGGCGACACTTGATGTTGTGCATTCTAAGATGCCCGTCGATAAACCGCGCTATTTAATGGGCGTAGGCACACCGGAAGATTTGGTAGAAGGGGTGCGGCGCGGTATTGATATGTTTGATTGCGTGATGCCGACCCGCAATGCCCGTAATGGTCACCTGTTTACCCGTTTTGGTGTGGTAAAAATCAGAAACCATCAATACGAATCGGATACCCGGCCTTTGGATGAAAGCTGTGGTTGCTATACCTGTCAGCACTATTCGCGGGCTTACCTGCGCCACTTGGATAAATGTAAGGAAATGCTAGGCTCAAGGCTTAATACGATTCACAATCTTTATTACTATCTAGAGTTGATGCAAGGCTTGCGGGACGCCATTGAAAATCAGCAGCTGGCGGTTTTTGTCAAGTGCTTTTATGATCAGCGAGGAAAAGCTGTGCCAGTTGTGGCATAATGCCGAGTTTTGTACTTTCATTATAATAATAATCGAGGATAACAATGAGTTTCTTTATTTCTGATGCGTTAGCGGCTCCTGGCGCTGCTGCTGGACCTGGCATGGAAGGTATGTTACTGCCACTGGGGATACTGGTATTTTTCTATTTTTTGTTTTTACGGCCACAATCCAAAAGAACCAAAGAAAAGAAGCAAATGCTAGCCGCCATGATTAAAGGCACCGAAGTGGTGACTTCTGGCGGTATTTTAGGAAAAGTCGCTGATTTAGATGATAATTTTGTCAAGCTGGAAATCGCTGACAATTTTTTTATTCAGATACAGCGCCACCACATCGAAACCATGATGCCTAAAGGAACCTATAAAGCTGTCACAAAAAAAGGTAGCGTGGAGCTTAATAAGCGATAACGTTCATTATCGCTTTTTGTCGCGCCAAGTTGTCGGCAGACACTTGATGGCGCGACGCAGTTTAAATTATCGGAATTAAAAAATGCAAAACCATTTCCCACTTTGGAAAAATATATTAATAATCATGATTTTTGTGATTAGTCTTGTTTACTCGTTGCCCAATTTGTATAGCGAAGATCCTTCTGTACAAATATCGACTAACTTGTCGACCGTATCGCTTAAAGATCAGGCTTCAAAAATAGAAGCCGCCATTAAAGCCGCAAATTTGCCATTTAAAACCTTTGAAACCCAAGAAAAGCAAATTTTGGCACGCTTTAATAATACCGATGATCAACTAAAAGCAGCGGATTTATTAAGGGATACGCTTGGCAATGATTATACGGTGGCTTTAAATTTAGCACCGACTACCCCCAGTTGGCTACGTGCGCTAGGTGCCGATGCCATGTATTTGGGATTGGATTTACGCGGTGGTGTGCATTTTCTACTGGAAGTTGACATGGATGCCGCTGTTAAGCAGGCTGAAGAGCGTTATACCGACGACATACGCACCGCCTTAAGAAACGCCAAAATTCGTTACCTGGCCGTTTCCAAAGACAGCGACACGATTAAAGTTAAATTAAAAGCTGTTGAGGACAAACCAGCCTTGCTGGCGCTGTTAAACAAAGAGTTACGCACACTTAAAATTACCGAGCCACCTGAGCAAGATCAAGTGTGGTTGAATATTTCTGAAGTGGAAGTGCGTGAGATTAAAAAATCTGCGGTTGCTCAAAACATAACTACCTTGCGTAATCGGGTCAATCAGCTGGGTGTTGCAGAGCCCGTGATTCAGCAACAAGGTGATAATCGTATCGTGGTGCAATTGCCAGGCGTACAAGATACTACCCGTGCCAAAGAAATTTTGGGTACTACCGCAACGCTTGAATATCGTCTGGTCGATACAGAGCATGATGCGCAACAAGCCTTACAAGGTCATGTGCCGGTTAACAGTAAATTGTATTACGAAAAAAATGGCAATCCCATTTTGTTAAATCGCCGCATTATTGTCACGGGTGACCAAATTGTGGATTCATCGTCAGGCGCTGATGAAGATGGCAGGCCGTCGGTGAACATCACGCTTAATGGCGTAGGTGCGACTAAAATGGGTAAATTAACCCAGGCCAATGTCGGCAAACCGATGGCGGTGGTGTTTATTGAATATAAGGTCGATACCAAAATCGTCAATGGCGAAAAAGTACGTCATAAAGAAAAAGTTGAAAAAGTCATCAGTGTGGCCACTATTAACGGTGTGTTCAGCAAACGCTTTCAAACTACCGGTTTAGACAGCCCGCAAGAAGCCAGAAATTTGTCGTTAATGCTACGCGCCGGTGCTTTGGCTGCGCCGATTGATATCGTTGAAGAACGCACCGTCGGGCCAAGCCTGGGGCAAGATAACATCAGCAAAGGTGTACTGTCCTTTATGGTGGGTTTCGCACTGGTTGCGGTGTTCATGGTGCTTTATTACAAACTGTTTGGTTTGTTTGCCAATGTTGCCTTAATATTTAACGTCTTCATTATCATCGCCATTTTATCCATGCTACAAGCGACGCTGACGCTGCCAGGTATTGCGGGTATTATTTTAACAGTAGGGATGTCAGTTGATGCCAACGTATTGATTTTTGAGCGCATTAAAGAAGAGATAGGCAACGGTGTCCCCGCGCAAAGTGCTATTTATATCGGCTTTGAGAAAGCATTTGCCACTATTCTTGACTCTAATATCACCACGCTGCTAGTAGCGGTGATGTTGTTTGCGTTTGGTACCGGCTCTGTGAAAGGCTTTGCAGTTACCTTGATTATCGGCCTGTTATCTTCCATGTTTACCGCTATTACCGGTACACGCATGATTATAAATTGGGTATATGGCAACCGTGACATTAAAAAGCTATCTATTTAACGCTGTCATCTTGGCCGTCTCTTAACACTAACGATTAAAATAACATGTCTAGTAGAAATATTAATTTTATAGGTAATCGAAAAATAGCCCTGATCTTTTCAGGTTTGTTAATGATTATTGCCATCATCTCGCTGGCAACGCGCGGCCTGCAAATGGGTATCGATTTTACCGGCGGCACGTTAATTGAAGTGGGTTATCAAAAATCCGCCGATCTAACTGCATTGCGTAAAACGCTGGATGAGATAGGTTTTGGTGATGCCACCGTGCAAAACTTTGGTACGGCAAAAGACGTGTTAATTCGTTTAAAGCCACGCGAAGGTGTGAGCGGTAACGATATCAGTGCCAAAGTGCTGGAAGCCATCAATAAAACCACGACTGAACCTGCCAGTGTGCGCCGTGTGGAATTTGTTGGCCCACAAGTCGGTGATGATCTTGCCGAAGATGGCTTTTTAGCGCTGCTGTATTCGACTATTGGTATTTTAATTTATGTCGCTTGGCGTTTTGAGTGGAAATTTTCGGTAGGGGCGGTTATCGCCACCTTTCATGACGTGATTGTGACCTTGGGCGTGTTTTCAGTCTTTGGTCTGGAATTTGATTTAACGGTATTGGCAGCCATTTTGGCGTTGATCGGTTATTCCTTAAACGATACCATTGTGGTCTATGACCGGATACGCGAAAATTTTAGAGACATGCGTAACACGTCAACGGAAGATATCATGAATCTCTCGGTTAACGTGACTTTAAGCCGTACTATCATGACTTCGTTTACCGTATTTTTGGTATTGTTGTCCCTGTTTTTCCTAGGCGGTGAAGTGATTCATAATTTCTCGATTGCCTTGTTATTCGGTGTGGTTTTTGGAACCTATTCTTCTATTTTTATTGCTAGCCCAATGGCGCTCATATTCGGCATTAGCCCTGAAGATTTAATGATACCCATCAAAGAAGGTTCTGATCTGGATCAGATGCCTTAACCGCACAATCACTAATCGGGTATAATTACCCGCTTACCCTATATTAACTGGAGTTTTGAAACACATGGCGATAGAACGCACTTTCTCAATCATTAAACCCGACGCAGTAGCTAAAAATGTTATCGGTGACATTTACAGCCGCTTTGAAAAAAACGGCTTAAGCATTGTGGCAGCAAAAATGTTGCACCTGACTCAAGCGCAAGCCGAAGGTTTTTACGCTGAACACAGTGAGCGTGGCTTTTTTAAAGACTTGGTAGCATTCATGGTATCAGGCCCTGTGATCATGCAAGTCTTGGAAGGCGAAAACGCTGTACTGAAACACCGCGAAATCATGGGCGCAACTAATCCTAAAGAAGCGGCAGCTGGCACCATTCGCGCAGATTTCGCCAGCAGTATTGATGAAAATGCCGTACATGGGTCCGATGCGGTAGATACTGCTCAGCGCGAAATTGCTTATTTTTTCTCAAATGACGAACTTTGTGCTAGAACCCGTTAAAACCAAAACTATCAATCTGCTGGATTTCGACAGAAAAGGCCTTGCGGATTTTTTTGTCGCGTTAGGCGAAAAGCCGTTTCGTGCCACCCAATTACTCAAATGGATTTATCAGGAAGGCGTTGAAGACTTCGACCTGATGACCAATTTCAGTAAGACTCTACGGGCTTACCTGAACGAGCATTGCACGATTCTGACACCGGAAATTGTTGTCGAACAAGTTGCCAGTGATGGCACCTGTAAATGGGTAGTACAAACGCATTGTGGCAATCGTATTGAAACGGTTTTTATCCCGGAAGAAAATCGCGGCACTTTATGCGTTTCCTCGCAAATTGGTTGCGCGTTAGCCTGTACGTTTTGCTCAACCGCACAGCAAGGCTTTAATCGTAACCTAGCAACCTCGGAAATTATCGGCCAGCTTGTGGTGGCGCAAAAACGTTTGGGGGCTGACAAAAAAATCACCAATGTCGTCATGATGGGTATGGGTGAACCGCTGCTTAATTTTGATAATGTGGTTGCAGCCATGAACCTGATGATGGATGATTTTTCATTTGGACTATCCAAACGCCGCGTTACTATCAGTACATCAGGTGTTGTACCGGCCATGTACCGATTAACCGAAGTCTGTGATGTCAGTCTGGCGGTGTCTTTACATGCTTACCATGATGAATTACGTGATGTGTTGGTGCCAATCAACAAAAAATATCCGCTAAAAGAACTCATGGAAGCGTGCCGCGATAACGCCAAGATTGCACCACGGCGTACGGTTACCTTTGAATATGTCATGCTAAAAGACATTAATGATTCTATTAAAGACGCGCAAGGCTTGGTAAAACTGTTGAAAAACGTGCCCGCCAAGCTTAACTTAATCCCGTTTAACCCGTTTCCCAATTCAAATTATGTCTGTTCGAGCAAAGACACTATGTTGCGTTTTAAAACATTTTTGAATGATGCGGGCATTATTACCACGATAAGAAAAACGCGCGGTGAAGATATTGATGCGGCCTGTGGTCAACTCGTAGGGCAAGTAGCCGATAAAAGCCGCAGACACCTTAAGCTGCAAAAGATGGCCGCTGAACATGTTGCTTAATCGTCGAATTCTACAATTTGTGGCTTGTTCGGTAGCATTAACACTCTCCGGTGGTTGCGCACTATTTTCTGGGCAAAGCGCAGCAGAATCTGCTGATGTTTATGTACAGTTAGGTATGCGTTATCTGAGCATGAATAAATTTGATTCTGCAAGAGATAATCTAAGCAAAGCACTGGAAAAAGATCGTAATAATGTGCAAGCCCACAACGGCATGGCATTTTTATACGAAAAAATGAATCTGCCCGCCGAGGCGATAAAACATTACGAAATAGCGCTACATTTGGATGCTACCGATATGGGTGTGCAAAACAATTATGGCCGGTTTCTCTGCGAACAAAAACAGTACGAAAGAGGCCTGTCGTTATTAAAGCAGGCCGCTACCACACCTTTCAATAACAGGCCTTGGTTAGCCTTAACCAATGCCGGGCGTTGTGAAATGGCAATGGGACAACAGCAAAAAGCTGAACCGTACTTTCAACAAGCTTTATTAACCAATAGCAGCTACGCGCCCGCTTTAGCGGAACTGCAAAAACTCAGTTACCAGCGCAATGACTTTAATGCCGCAAACGACTATTTACAACGCTATTTAACTGTATCATCCCATACGGCAGAAACCTTATGGATAGCCATTCATACTGAGCGTGCTTTAGGCAACAACGAATTAGCGACTGAGTACCAAAATTTATTGCTAAAAAAATTCCCGCTGTCAGACGAAGCCCATAAAATTAAATCTGTATTGTGGTAACCGCTAGAAACAAATATGGCCAATAACATACAAGCAATTCGGGGTATGCACGATGTATTACCCCACCAAACCCCACTCTGGCAATCCACCGAACAGACACTGAGAGAAGTGCTCGGTGCTTACGGCTATAGCGAGATACGTCTGCCGATTGTCGAAAAAACCGAACTCTTTAAGCGCTCTATCGGAGAAGTCACTGATATTGTCGAAAAGGAGATGTACACCTTTGAAGACCGCAATGGCGACTCTTTAACGCTGCGTCCGGAAGGTACCGCAGGATGTTTAAGGGCATGTTTAGAACACGGTTTATTACACAACCAGACGCACCGTTTATGGTATTACGGCCCCATGTACCGTCACGAAAGACCGCAAAAAGGCCGCTATCGGCAGTTTATTCAACTGGGCGTTGAAACTTACGGCATGGCAGGACCTGATATTGATGCCGAGCTGATTTTGCTGATGGACAGATTATGGAAAAGATTAGGTATCCGTAATAAGGTCAGCTTGCAGTTAAATTCTTTAGGCACGATTGACGAACGCCTGGTATACCGTAAAAGTTTGGTTGAGTATTTCGAACTGCATCTGGAACAATTGGATGAAGACAGTTTGCGGCGCTTAAAAACCAATCCGTTACGCATCTTGGATACTAAAAATCCGGCCATGCGCGATGTCGTTGCCAATGCACCCGAATTAATGGCCTTTTTAGGCACTGAAAGTCTTGAACACTTTCATGCCATCACTGCCGTGCTTGATGATTTAGCAATCGACTACACCATTAACACGCGCTTGGTGCGCGGCCTTGATTATTACAGCAAAACCGTGTTCGAATGGGTGACTACTGAACTGGGTTCACAAGGTACAGTGTGTGCCGGTGGCCGCTACGATACCTTGATTGAACAATTAGGCGGCAAGCCTAATCATGCCGTTGGTTTTGCGATGGGCATGGAGCGTTTATTGGCGTTGCTCGAAACAGTGACTGACACCAGCACTGCCAATAACATCGATGTTTATATGGTACGTACCGGTGCGGTTGCTGAGCAGGAAGGTTTGCGTTTTTCCGAAACACTGAGAAACGAAATGCCGCGCTTAAAGTTGCAAGTTAATTGCGGTGGTGGTAGCTTTAAAAGCCAATTTAAAAAAGCCGATAAAAGTGGCGCCAAATATGCGATTATTCTGGGTGATGATGAGGTGGCTCGTGGCGAAGTGGCTATTAAATCTTTACGCGATGAGCAAGCACAGCAGAACATGTCCCAACAAGCGGCGCTTGAATTTTTGCAAACTAAACTGTCTGGCAGCACTATCTAGCAGCCTCTTATTCACTAGAAAGATATAGAGAAAATAACGTGGAAATATACGATACAGAAGAAGCGCAGGTTGAAGCTTTAAAACGATGGTGGAAGGAAAATAGCCAGTCCGTCGTCATTGGCCTAGTGATGGGTATTGCTTTGATTTTGGGCTGGAATTATTGGCAAGATCATAAAAAACAAAATCTTAACAAAGCCTCGTTATTATTTGAACAATTGCAAAAAGCCGCTGAAGCCGATAAAAAAGATTCAGTAGATAAATTGGCAGCTCAAATTAAAGACCAATTTGGCAGCACAGAATATGTCGGTTTTAGTGGCTTGATACAAGCCAAATTAAAAGCGCAAAGCGGAGATTTGGCGGGTGCTAAAGAAATCTTAAAAGCTATTGCTGCCGGCCAAAATAAAGAACTCAGCAATATTGCCAAACTCAGATTGGTACGATTAATGTTGGCTACCAAAGAATATGAACAAGGCTTGCAATTAATCAACAGTATTGATCCTGCGGCTGAGTCCAGTTTTTCGGGCAATTACGATGAATTGACCGGTGATTTATACGTGGCATTAAATCGTGTTGATGAAGCGCGTACTGCTTATCAAAGTGCACAAAGAAATGGTCATCAATCGCCGTTGCTACAATATAAAATTGATGATTTGGCGACTGCTGAAAGCTTGGCTCCTAAAAAATAATGCGCCGTCTTACCTTATTTATTATCTGTTTGTATCTCACCGCTTGCGCTAGTGATAGCGGAACTCCTGTAAAAGACTTTTTTGGGGGTATTTCCGATTACTTTCATGGCGGTGCAGACAATTCTGAACCACCGGCTAAACTGGCAGACTATACCGAAGAAGTTAAAGTTGATACTTTATGGGACGAAACCATTGGTGTCGGTGCGGATGATCAATCTTTAAAATTAGTGCCCGCTATTGGTTTTGGCAAAATTCTGGCCGCTGATAAAAACGGCTTGGTACAAGCCCGCGATTTAACCACCGGCAAGCTAATCTGGGAAGCGGAAGCGCAAGATGCCCGTGAAAAAGATGTGCATTTTTCCGGCGGCCCTGGCATAGGTGCAGGCACAGCAATTTTGGGGTCTAGTGATGCGGAAGTCGTTGCCTTAAATATCGAAACCGGTGCTACGCTGTGGAAATCCACGGTATCCAGCGAAGTATTATCGGTACCGGTAATTGCCCACGGTATCGTCGTGGTCAGAACCATTGATGGCGCAATTGTCGCCTTCGACGAAAAAACCGGCAAAAAACTATGGCATTACGAACAAACTATTCCTGCATTAAGTGTACGCGGCGTGAGTGCGCCACTTATCGTTGAAGACAAGGTTATTTGTGGTTATGACAGTGGCAAATTAATCGCCTTGCGTTTAGAAGATGGCAAATACGTGTGGGAAACCAGCGTAGCAATGCCCAGCGGTCGTTCTGAAGTGGAAAGGCTAGTCGATTTGGATGTTGATCCGGTGGAAGAAGCGGGTGTTATTTATGTGGCCAGTTATCAAGGCGGTATCAGTGCAGTCACGCAATCTAATGGCGAAGTGACTTGGCGTAATCCGGAAATATCTTCACATACCGGTTTAAGCAAAGATTCTCAGTACCTGTACTTATCTGATTCCGAAGGCGATTTGGTACAGATTGAGCAGCAATCTGGCCGATCCTTGTGGAAACAAAAAGAACTGCACCAACGGCAACTCACCGCCCCCGCTGTCTATGGCAGTTATGTGGTGGTGGGTGATTATGATGGCTATGTCCACTGGCTTAGCAACAGCGATGGCAGGCAGTTGGGGCGTATACGTATAACCCACGCTGCTATTGATACCAAACCTCTCGTTGTAGACGATATCGTTTATGTTTACGCAAAAGACGGCACTCTTGCCGCATTAAAAGCAAATTTACCTTAAAAACTTATGTTACCTGTAATCGCCCTTGTGGGCAGACCCAATGTTGGTAAATCAACCTTATTTAACTATTTAACCCGTAGCCGTGAAGCATTGGTTGCTGATTTTCCAGGCCTTACCCGTGATCGCCAATACGGGCGTATCAAACACGGCAATCGTCCCTGTTTGGTTGTCGATACCGGTGGGATTGCCGATGATGCTGAAGGCATAGAAAGCATCGCCAGAGAACAGGTGCAAATCGCGCTTGAAGAAGCTGATGTCATTGTGTTTATGGTGGATGCCCGTGAAGGCTTAAGCGCCTCAGATCGCGCTATTGCCGCCACGGTCAGAAAGCTGGCCAAACCGGTTATCTTAGTCACCAATAAAGTCGATGGTATTGATGCCAGTATCGCCGCTTTTGATTTTTATGCTTTAGCACTGGGCGAACCTGTATTAGTCGCAGCCTCTCATGGACGCGGCGTACCTGAGCTACTGGAGCGTGTTAATGCCTTGTTGCCGCCAGAGATTCCAGTTGTTGAACATGATAGCAAAAGAGACATTGCCATTGCCGTTGTGGGCAGGCCTAATGTGGGTAAATCTACCTTAATCAATCGGTTATTGGGTGAAGATCGGGTTATTGTCTATGATGAACCAGGCACTACGCGCGACAGTATCTACATTCCTTTTGAACGTAACGGCAAAACCTATACCCTGATTGATACTGCGGGTATGCGCAGGCGCTCTAAAGTTTCTGAAGTTATTGAAAAATTCAGCGTGATTAAATCATTGCAAGCCATTGAAAAGGCTAATGTGGTGATTTATTTGGTGGATGCCAATGAAGGCATCACCGATCAGGACGCACATTTATTAGGCTTGGTGCTGGAGGCAGGCCGCGCTTTGATTATTGGTTTAAATAAATGGGATGGCATAACACAGTCACAAAAAGAAACGGTTAAGCGCCATATTGAAATTAAATTGGCGTTTCTGGAGTTTGCCGAAAAACACCCGATTTCAGCGTTGCACGGTAGCGGTGTAGGTAAATTATTTGAAGTTGTGCACTCGCTATATGATTCGGCGATGGTGGATATGTCAACACCCGTGTTAACGCGTATTCTTAAAGAAGCTACGGCCGAACATCAACCGCCTATGGTGCACATGCGTCGTATCAAACTTAAGTATGCACATCAAGGCGGTAGAAATCCGCCGGTGGTTATTGTGCATGGTACACAAACTGATGCCTTGCCGATATCGTACAAACGCTATTTAACCAATTATTTTCGCACCAAGTTACATTTATCCGGCACGCCAATACGGGTAGAATTTAAATCAACAGCCAATCCGTTTGATGGTCAAAAAGTGAAGATGACTGACTGGGAAACCAAAAGAAAACTGATTATTGCCAGACGCGTAAAAAACAAAGAATAGAACCGTGTAAACTCAACAACAGGAAACTCTCATGGCAAGTATTACATTTCAAGGCAATCCACTTCATACCTCTGGCAACTTACCTGCGGTAGGTAGCAAAGCGCCTGCTTTTACACTGGTCAACAGCAAGCTTGAAGATGTCACTTTGGCAAGCTATCCAGGAAAAAAGAAAGTCCTGAATATTGTGCCTAGTTTAGATACACCTACCTGTGCGGCATCTACACGTAAGTTTAATGAAAAAGCCGCTGATCTGGATAATACTGTGGTATTGGTTATTTCTGCCGACTTGCCTTTTGCACAATGCCGTTTTTGTGAAGTCGAAGGTTTAAAAGACGTTACGGCTTTATCGACCTTTCGTTCAACATTTTCGGATGATTATGGCGTAACGCTCATGGATACCATTCTTTCCGGACTTACTGCACGCGCAATTGTTATTATTGATGAAAATGATACCGTCATCTATACACAATTAGTGGCTGAATTGGCTAATGAGCCTGATTATGACGCTGCATTAGCGGCACTTTAAGGGTTGTAAGGTCATTTCAAGCTAAGATGCTTTGTGCGTTTTAACACCAGCTTAAGCATTGAGCTTATTTTACGGAACTGCCGCACGCTATGATCCTATCATTTTGGCTCCATGAGTATTTGCCTATTGAATAGTAATGCCTTTAAGGCGTATGCTATTTGCAGTGAATGTTTAAAGGAGTTCTGTCATGAGCCATCATTTAAACCTGCTGCGAGCCATATTTCAGGATCCGGTCAGCGGTAACGTCCACTGGCGCGAGATTGAATCTTTGCTTCATCATTTAGGGGCAACGGTTGAGCCAATTCATGGCGCCCGTTTTCGAGTAGTGCTGAATAACTTTGAAGGTATTTTGCACCATCCGCACCATAGTAGTGTATGCACCAAGCAAGATATCAAAAAACTACGAGAATACCTTGTCCATGCCGGCGTTAGTGCATAATCATCCTGAAAGCGGACTCCGGTTGTACTTGTAAGTCACAATGGATAAGGTAAGTGCCTTATTTAATGTAAGTTTTGTTTTGCATAAACTAAAGATTTGAACATTAAAATTAAAAGACTGACATGAGTCGGCTTAAACCTCGCTGTAAAAATCTTAACATTATTCCTCAGTAAATCTAACCATACTCAAAGAACTACCCATGAAAAACCGACTACTTCCATTCTTGTGTATCCTAAGCCTAGTCGCCTGTACAACACCAGTGCTCATACCTCCACAAACAGCCATACACGCACCACATCAACAGCCAGTGCAATCCGAGGCGGCTAAAAAACTACAGATGGCCGAAGCAAAGTGGCAACAAACCAAGCCGGTGCATTATTCTTATACTCTACAACGTACCTGTTTTTGCCCCAGAGAATATAATCATCCGATTGAGATTAGAGTGCTGAATGGCGTAGTTCAAAAAGCTATGCTGCCGCTAGAGCAAGAACCCTTACCGAGTGTACGTATGGATGAAGCGCTCACTATCAACGACCTGTTTATGCTTCTCCATAAGGCTGTCGACAAAAAAGCCGCCAGCATTGACGTTAAGTACGATTGGAAATATGGCTATCCTAGTTCAATTGCTATTGACTGGGAAAAAAAAATGGCAGACGAAGAAACTTATTTTACTGCGCGTGGTTTACGGGCAAGGTAAAGCAAATAATAGACGATCAAAACAATAGGATGAGCCGGAAATTTAAACTCCAATGGTTAATAATTATCAGTTACGAAAAATCCCGTAACCGTTCGCTTAAACTAACGCTCATGCGGCTTAAAAAGGCCAGTGAACTGATATTAAGGCTTCTATCCAAAAACCAGAATAAAGCAATGATAGCGATGGCTCCGGAACCAAAACCCAAGGTGAGTTTTTGATAATACCAACTGCGTCTAACCCAAAAAGCGATCGGTAAAAAAACACTCACAATGGCAAATTGCCCCATTTCCACTCCTACATTAAAACCTAATAGCGCCACAATCAGCGAATTTTCAGGCAAACCTAAATCGGTCAACACGCTGGCAAACCCCAAGCCATGTATTAAGCCAAAACCAAAAGCCACCATCCAAAGCCGTGTTAATACCATGGGGTAAATATTGTTTAGTGCGGCTAACAAAACGGATGCCGCAATTGCCGATTCTACCCAGCGCGATGGTAGGTTAACCAGCCCTAGCGTTGCTAAACTCAAGGTAATGGAATGCGCCAGCGTAAATGCCGTGACAATTTTTAACACATCAAAAAACGCTGTGCGAAAGCGTAATACCGGCTGCCACTGCTGGTTATTGCGCCACACCACGGCAGGTAACAATAGGCTAATCAAAAACAGAATATGATCATAGCCTATCCAGATATGCCAGACCCCCTCTTTGGCAAATTCAAAAAACTCACGCAGACTGCTTTTTGTACCTAATTCAAACGTGCGGGCGGGTTGCTCTGGGCTAAAAATGGCAGTTTGAGTCGTGCCAGCTTGTTGCAGACGTAATAAGCCACGATGGCTGGGATCAAGATCAAAAAACAGCTTGTAGCTGAGGCCAAGTGCTTTCGGCAGCACGGGGCAAACCACAGCGAATCGCAACACAGCGTAAGCGCCGTCAGTGTGTTTATCAACTAACTGCTCCAGAGCTTGCGTTGTACACGCTTGGTTATTAGCATTAATACTTAAATGGCTTAACGCATAAGCCGATACCTGTTGCTGATGTTGTTGCAATTCTCCCCAGGTAATTTTGTTATCACGGTTATCATCCAGTCCCACGGCGTAATCAAGATCGCGCAATGCAATGTCCCATTGTCCAGATATTTTATTATTTTGCGTTCCAATGGCCAGATAACTGTCGCTGGGTTTGTGTCCAAAAACGGTAGATGAAAACAGTTCAAGTAAAACCAAAATAAACATTTTCACGAGCCTTGCTCCAACTGCGCAACATGCTGTTGTAAGATTTTATCTTGTAATTTTTTTTCTTTCAACCAAGCTAAAAGCGGTTGTGCTGCAACCCTATCCTGGCATGCCAAAGCGGCATCGATTACCAATCTTGCATCCGCTGGTTCACGTTGTACCTGCCAATTCTGCAATGCTAGCTTTAGGGCTTCCTTCGGTTGTTTGAGTAATTCCAGGTAAAAGCGGGCTTCTTCGCGTTGATGAATATTTTCATCGCGTAATCGGTATGCTTCAATACGTTGTTGCATTTCTTCTTGGTGTTCAGTTAAAGAAGCAGTGCCTTCAATTTGCTCAGCCAATGCCAAGCGCAGTAATAAACTGTCGGGACGCGTATCATTTTTCAGTAATTCAATCACCTGCTTTGATCTTCCTTGATCAAGCAAAAAATCACAATAGCTGGACAATAAATATACATCACGTTGATTTAATGCCAAGGCCTGTAAAAAATGCGTTTCAGCCGCTTTATCGTCACCGAGTCTAACCGCGATTTCGGCTAATAATGTCAGCGCCCAGCGTTGTATTTCTGTATCGGGTGTTGATGTGTTTTCTACCGTTTGCTTCAGTAGTGCATAAGCTTGTTGTGCGGAGCCGCTTAAACTGGCAGCATTGCTCAGACAGGCTATTTCGGTCAAATGGCTGGATAGCCGCTTTAAGTGCAAACAGCTGATGCGCGCATCCTCATAATTACCCTGCACACTTTGAATAACGGCGAGACTTAGCCACGCTTGGCCATTGCTAGGGTTTTCAGTAATAACAAGGCGTAAATCACGTAAAGCCGCTTCAAAATCATGGCGATGCTGGCGTAAATTAGCACGTATCATTAACACAGAAATCGGCGGTTCAGGTTGACGCCACCATTTTTGCACGGCAGCTTCCGCATAACCGTAGTAGCGAGGGTCAGATTCGGAACGTGCCAGTTCAATAAAGCGGTTGGCCACCGCTGAGGCTACTTGTAAGTTATTGGGTTCGGCACTGAGTTGGCGTTGCAGCTGCTGTAATTGCTTATCGGTGCGATTATTGAGCAGAGGCAGTTGCTCTAAAATTTCATCCGATGATTGCGGAATATAAGGCTTAGCGCAGATTGTATTGGTTAAGCCCAAAAGCATCAATATACCCACAATCCCAAAACTATTTTTACCGGTAAACACAAGCATGACGCTTACTCAAGTTAATAGGAGGAGTGTGAGCCCAAAGTTTCTTTGGACTCACAAGGTTAATAATTCCCCAGCTATTTTTTAATTAACAAGGGTTTGCACCGCTTTCATCACAGTCTATGTGTCTACGATCACGGCCATCATGCGGTGTGGGTAAAAACGGAAATACCGTATAAATACCGTTGGCGGTAACATTACTGCTTTCAGTACCAATATTGAAGTTAACGCCGTCTCCCAGATTAGGTACGGTTGCGCCTTTTAACAGTCCGGCTACCACACGCAAAGCCACGTCGGTAACATCATCATTAGGACGACGACCATTCGGAAAACCTGCTTTATCACCTGCAAGTACAGTTAAACGTTTTTGGTTGGCGGGCAGAGTAGGGGCAACACTGGTATCTAAACGCAGTAATTCCGAGCACGGGTTATTATCAGTACAGCTTTTAGGATCTTGGCCGGGGTATTTCAGTAATGCACCTACCAAATCAGTACGGCCTGTGGTAGGGAAACTGGTTCCAAAAGCGGCATTTAATAAAACCGGCAAAGTTGGGCTTGTGTAATAGTTAATAAATTTCTTTTCTTGCAATGGCTCGGTGGCATTCCACATATCTTTATCACCTGTGCCAATAATCACTTCATTAATAAGTGGGTTACCCATACGCGAAACTTGTTGCAACCAACCCCAGGTTTGGCTCTTTTTACCGGAGTTCAGCATCTTGTATTGCGATCTACTGGTGGAAGCGTACATGCCTATAATGGGTTGTTTGGCATCGAGAATGACTTCGCTAATGGGGACTTCAATGGCAATAGTATTAACATTAAAACCTGAGAACATATCATTGCCAAACGGATTGGCGCTATCGTTGGCATCTTGGGCAGCGGTTAATATGGGTGTTTTTCTGAAATTAAGCGTGTCAAAGGTGGCGCCCAAATCAATGTAAAACGTTTCATCGCGTTGGCCTGCAAACACCCTGCCGCCATTCTTTAGATTATAAATACCTTGTTGACTTAATGCTTCATAATTAGGCATCGTGCGTGGGCCAATATTGGAAGGCACCGCAACTTGCAGACCCTTATTTAAACTATGGCTGTGGCCATTTTTAATTTCAGTAACGCTGTAAGTTTGCCGCATTCCAAGTCCCAGTGAGGCAGGGCCATCCAGTGCAGTGATCGCTGGCGGTAATCCAGCAACCCCGTTGACACCGGCATAAGCGACGGGTAAACCGGTAAACGGTGGGCGAATTTCGGTTTTAAAATTAACCCGATAAACCACATCGCCAGCCTTACCATTTTTATTGTTGTCAATATTAATATCGTAAGTGACATCATCGGCAAAGTTAAAATAATTAGGTCCTGAACTGGGTTCTTGTGCAGGGATGACATTCATGATGAACACCACTTTTCCGGGGTTTTCCCAGCTACGGAAAGCATAGACATCAGTAATGTCCGCGGCTGGGTCAAATGCCATCGCTGGCGCTTCGCGGTGGCTAGCGGCAAAACTGACCGAGGATAATGCAGTCGCAATGGCTACAGTGAGTAATTTACAGGCTGTTTTCATGGTGGTATTCCTTTTAAAGTTGAATAGCTGAGTTTTTAATTCAGTGTTGTAAATCAAGATGTGAAATTTTGTTTCTCCTCTGGCTCAAAAATGACATATAACGTCCTGACTCTTTACAAGGTTCCGCTTTTTCACTGATAGAGTCCGTGCGATAACGAACATAGTCGCAATTCATCACTAAATTTATTATTAATATATGTTTTATAAGATAAAATATTAAAAAATAAGACATTGATGCTATTACTTGAAAACCTCATATTTGTGTCTTGGATGGAAGTTAATAAATAAAAATAAAATATTTTTTACATTGTTGGGCATTGGCACAGATCTATACGGAGTAATTGAAAAATTAGATGCAGCATGTACAAAAATACTAAAAATTTAATTTATGAGTGTGGCAACATGAGATTTAAATACAGTAATAACATCAGCCATAAGTAAACGTATAATTGACTCTTTCGCTCATTTTGGTACTGTTCTAATTATTGAGCATTTTTGTCGGGTCTTTTTCTATGTCTAGTTTGCTTAACTCACCTTCCACTGATGCTTTGCAGGATTTTATCTCTACGCCGCTAGATAGTTTGCTAGCAACGAACAAAAGCATTGGTCCTGAAGATAAAGTCTTCGCTTTGTTTCATCGTTGTGTCGCAGAGGTTCCGGCCTACCGGCAGTTTTTAAAATCACATGACGTAAATCCGCAGGAGATTACTAGCTACTCAGCTTTTAAGAATTTACCGCTGATGAATAAACCTAACTATATGCAGGCTTATTCTTTACCGGAACGTTGTTTAGGAGGGAGTCTTAAACATGCGGATCGTGTTGCAGTATCGTCCGGTTCTACCGGCCAACCGACTTTTTGGCCACGCTCTGTTAAGCATGAGCTGGATGTGGCCGTGCGTTTTGAGCAGGTATTTTCTGACAGTTTTAAAGCCCATGAACGCAGCACTTTGGCTGTGGTTTGCTTTGCGCTGGGTAATTGGGTAGGCGGTTTATACACGACATCGTGCTGTTGGCATTTGGCCACTAAAGGTTACCCGATAATGGTAGCGACGCCGGGCAACAATAAGGCAGAAATTTTTCGCGTGGTACGTGAACTGGCTCCACATTTTGAACAAACCGTATTACTGGGTTATCCGCCTTTTATTAAAGATGTGCTTGATGCAGGCAGTGCCGAGGGTATCCATTGGCCAGACCATAACCCTAAACTGGTTTTTGCCGGTGAAGTTTTTAGCGAGGAATGGCGTAGTGTGTTGGCACAGCGAATAGGTTCAACATCTTCGTGCTTTGATTTTGCCTCGCTGTATGGCACTGCCGATGGTGGCGTACTCGGTAATGAAACGCCCTTGAGTATTTCGATTAGGCGCTGGTTGGCAAACCATCCTGATGCTGCCCGGGGATTGTTTGGTGAATCACGATTGCCTACCTTGGTGCAATATGATCCGGCCAGCCGATTCTTTGAAACCCATGAAGGCACGCTAGTGGTTTCTGCGGAGAATAGTGTGCCGTTGCTGCGTTATCATATTGCCGACAAAGGCGGTTTGTTGAGCTTTGATGATATGTGGGATTTTTTAAAAGGGCAGGGGATAGATTCTCTTGGCGCGTTAGGGTTGGATGAATCTTTTCAGCCGCGTAACTTGCCGTTTGTGTATGTGTTCGGGCGGGCTGATTTTACTGTGTCTTATTACGGTGCCAATATTTACCCTGAGAACATCACTGTTGGGTTGGAACAGCCGGAAATCATGATTTGGGTGACCGGAAAATTTGTGCTGGAAACACAAGACACCAAAGATGGCGATAAGTATCTGCACATTATTGTGGAATTATTGCCGGGCATTGATGCTGAAATAGCATCCATCCCAACGATAGCTGCATCCATTCAAACCCAGTTATTACGTTTGAATAGCGAATTTGCCAACTACACGCCAGCAGAGCGACAACTGCCGCGTATTACCCTGAAAACTTTTGCCGATCCAGAGTATTTTCCAGTAGGCGTTAAACATCGTTATATCCGTAAATAAACTTGAGATTATCGCAGTG
Source organism: Crenothrix sp. (assembly GCF_043729335.1). Lineage (NCBI taxonomy): Bacteria > Pseudomonadati > Pseudomonadota > Gammaproteobacteria > Methylococcales > Crenotrichaceae > Crenothrix > Crenothrix sp. The sequence goes on from NZ_JAYTLQ010000062.1 coordinate 35,995, forward strand.
CAATTAAGCATACAAGAGCTTGTAAAGACAGCATGGCAGTAGAGAAGATGATAGAGCTAATATCACTGGAGAATGTATCGGCATTTGATCAGATAGCAATCCCGTTGGATTTAAGCGGAAGCGAGGGAGAAAATCGTGCGACTGAAAGCTGTCGCATTGATGCCGATAATGATCTTGCCGCTATTAAAAGCTGGCTGCGTATTAAAGGCGAAAATCCCAAAACCTATCAAGCCTATCAAAAAGAATTAGAACGGTTTTTGCTGTGGGCAGTTATTGAACGCGGCAAAGCCTTTTCATCTTTAAACACCGATGACTGCCAAGCCTATATTAACTTTATTAAGCAACTGCAAGCTGATAACAGCCGTTGGGTAGCGATAACACCTACCAACAAAGGCCACGGGCGCTGGAAACCGTTTCAATATCGGGTGTCCAAAAAAAACACAGATACTACAACCGTGTTATCTATTCGGTCTGTTAATTACGCCAATACCGTGATTTCAAGCTGCATGGATTGGCTGGTTAGCCAAAATTATCTTAAATACAATAGTTTTTCGGGCATTGCCGCGAGTAAATCGGCATCTTCTGGTATGCAAGTGAGCCAACGCTTATTTACCCGTCAACATATACAATTAATGCTGGATTATGCGCACTCACTGTGTGATAGCAGCCAGCCTGATCATTATGCACAGCTGCGGGTATTGTTTATTTTGAAATTTGCTTTTAATACTGGGCTACGATTGCATGAGCTGGCAGCAGCAAGTTACGGTGATATAGAAGCACTGGAGGATGCCGATGGCGAACAGTATTTTTTGCGAGTGGTCGGTAAAAATTCCAAATTACGTAAAACTTCGTTACCGACCGCATTTATAGCGGATATTCGTGCTTACCGGATAGCGATGAAATTATCTCCGGTACTTGAAAATATAGCTGATGATACACCGCTGATTAATAGCCTAAGAAAAAAAGTCGAGCTTCAACTTAGTCCGGCTGCGCTCCATAAAATACTGGCTGATTTTTTTAAGCGTTGGCATGCGCATTTAATGGCCGCTGACCAACTTGATAACCGCTTAATCAACAAGGTAAAGCAAGCTTCAACGCATTGGTTACGACACAGTTACGGCAGTTTTTTAGCCAATGATTGTAAGATACCTTTGGCTTATATACGAGATGAATTAGGCCATGCCAGTATATCGACCACCTCGATTTACTTAAATGCCGATGATAAAAAGCGCCAACAAGCGGTAAGTGCGGCGTTTGTGGTTAATACGGATGCTTAGGGATGTGGTTGTTTAAACGCTTAACTTTTTAAGGGTTTGTGCCAGCTTAATACCTAAATTCATAACTGCTTGGTGTTGAGTTGTATCAATTAATGCGTCTTTGTCGTCAAACGCTTTAAGGGCAAACGGAATAGTTTGCTGTTGCGGTAATACGGTAACCCCAATATTACTTAATAAAAGCCTTAAATGCACTAAGCCCCTCATGCCGCCTAATGCGCTGGGCGAAGTCGCCATAATGCCTGCCATTTTACCTTGAAATGCTATCAGTGACGTTTCATCAGTGGGTTCGCTACGTGAAGCCCAGTCGATGGTGTTTTTTAATACCGCACTGAATGCGCTGTTATATTCAGGTGATGCTATCAAAAAACCATCGTGCGCAATCAGCAGGTTTTTAAAACGCTTTGCATGGCTAGGCATACCGTCTTTTTGCTCTAGATCCTGATCAAATAAGGGCATGGGAAAATCGGCCAAATCAATAAAATTAACTTCGGCACCGACCGTTTCTGCACCTATCGCGGCAATTTTTACTAATTTTTTGTTAAAGGAATCTTTTCGGGTACTGCCGGCAAAAGCTAAAATTTTAGACATAATGGTTGTGGTAAAACAAGTTCATAAATCGGAATCCGTGGCGGCTGTGAAAAAAACCGCCACGGCAATAAACTGCTTATGGGCCGGTTCAGGCTTTAAGCTGGCTTTCCAATTCTGCGACAAGTTCAGGCGCTAAATTCATTTCTGTTGCCAATTGGCTTAAATAACTGCGCTCTTGTTCGTTGTCTACGTTCAAAATTGCACGGGAAATTAGATAAATTTCTGCGGCAGCGGCATGGGTATCTGCATAAGCGGCGACAGCTTTGATATCCAGAGGTTTGTTAAGTTCTTCCGCAAACAGACTGGCAGAATCACCCAGATTGAGCTTGGCCAGTTGCTCACTAATCAGGGCTTTTTCCTGCTCATCTACCTTACCGTCTGCCTTGGCGGCTGCAATCATGGCTATTAATAATGCTTTGCCGCGTTGTTCACCAGCAGCACCTGAAAGTTCAGTAACGGGTTTGCCCGCATCTGCCACTGGCGTAGTTTGCTGGCTTTGCCATTTTTGATAAGCGTTGTAAGCCACACCGCCAATAGCGGCTAAGCTGCCCAGTTTTAAGCCGGTACCGGTTAATTTTCTGCCTATATTGGTGCCTAAGAGGATGGCCAATGCACTGGCTGCAATAGCACCGGTGCTTGCGCCTTTTATCATTTTTTCGCGCTCTTCCTGGCTTTCAGGAATATTCAATTTTTCATCAGCAATAGCTTTGCCTTTATTAACGAGTTCTTGACCTGAGTTTAATAACATATCTAAAATTTGTTGTGCATCCATCAGTGTGCTCCTCTAGGTTAAATTACCTGCCGATTATAACGTTTAATTTCTTAAGTAATTATTTTATGAGATTAAATAATTAAAGCTACTCGTGAATGAGTAAATACTTTTCGGCATAAAGACTGCCTTGATCTTAAATTATGTATCCGTTATAGCTATCAAATTTTATAATTTGCTACGTTCTTCGGAATAAGATACATCATGATAACCGGCTTCAGTGCGGCGTAATCAAAAAGGCATCGGCATAAATATCACCACTTGAAGCGCCTTTGAGAAACACCTGTTTTTTCATTTGATTAACCATATCAGGATGGCCGCATAAGAATACACGCCAGCTTTTTAAATCCGGAATGTGCGATAAAGCAATTTCGTTGACACGCCCTGCCGCAAAACCTTCAGACGCTTGCTTGCCCGATAGACACGGTATGTAATGAAAATTGGGGTGCTGCTTTGCAAGTTGGCGCATTTCATTTATTCGGTACAAATCTTCAATGTCACGGCTGCCATGAAAAAGATGAATCGGCCCCGTATGACCCTGCATCAGAGCATCGGTGAGAATGCCTGCCAGTGGTGCTAATCCGGTTCCTGTTCCTACTAATAATAAACCCTGTTCACGTCGTTCCGGTAAATAAAAACAATGGCCGCGCGGCTCAGAAACGGCTATTGAATCGCCAACGCTAACTTCATCGTGCAACCAGGCACTGAATTTGCCATCTGGCAAGCGGCGGATATGAAATTCCAGGGTATTGGATTGTTGCGGAATGTTGGCAATAGAATAACTGCGCGTTACACCATCATTTCTTTGTAAATTAACAAATTGACCTGCTTTAAATTCGAAGGCATCTTCAAAGGCTATAACCAACAGGATGGTATTCCTGTTGAGCAGCGTATTATTGATGACGGTTCCCATACGATAAAAGTCCGACTGATCGGGTAATTTTATCGCCATATCCTGTTCCGGATAGCACCGGCACGGCAGGAAATAATTTAATTTTTGCAGGGTATTTTTGAGCCCGGCCTGAGCAGAGTGTGGCGGCACAACCTCAATACTGCGCACCATGCAGCTATGACAGGTACCTTTTTTGCAAGCATAGGGAATATTAATGTTTTCCCGTAGTAGTGCGTCGAGTACGGTTTCATCAGGCTGGCAGATATAGCTGTTTTCATCAATCGTTAACGTAAACATGCTGTGTTCCTATAGTGCCAAGCTACAAGGGCGATAAGGCTTGCCCTTGTAGCTTGATGATGGGATAGTGTTATTTACCCAAAACGTCATTTCGGGTGCTTTCTGCAATAGCGGCAGCCTCAGCAATCAAGTCCGCTGGTACATTCAATTCAACGAGCGTTGCGCCTAAGTGTTCCATAACAGCATTAAAATGCTCCTCATTAAGTCCCGTTTTTACCATGTTGGAATGAGCATTACGCATATCTTGACCGGTATAACTATTGGGGCCACCGAAAGCCATGGTAAAAAATGCCTTTTGCTTGGTAATTTGTTTATCCATATCTGTGTTGGCAAAAAAACGATTAACGCGATGATCGTTTAGAACTTTGCGGTAAAAAATATCAACTGCGGCATTAACAGCCGGTTCGCCGCCAATTCTTTCATATAGTGTTGCGCTCATAGATACCTTTTCTTCTTGTTTTTTAAGTGGCGTGTCATTGCTGTCTTAATAGAGCAATAACCAAAATGTGACCAAACGCTGCTGAGCACAATTAAATAATAGCGAATAAAAATAACTAATACAATATAAATATGTCATAACATATATAGAATAGGTAATATTTCACAGACAGTGGTTTACCAAGCTGTTATGCTAAAAAAAATAATTATTGTTAGGAAAATTTATGGTTGACCATATTGGCTCGCGCCAGCGCCAAATTTTGGAATTGTTGCTGGAAAACAAGAAAGGATTGTGTATTGATGACATAGCCAAGGCATTGAATATTTCACGCAACGCGGTTCAGCAACATATTTCCGTACTGGAATTGGAGGGCTACCTTCAGGCGGGTGAACTTAATAAAACCGCTGGCCGTCCGGTACGGCTTTATGTATTGACAGAAGCAGGCATCAACAGTTTTCCAAAACAATATGCTTGGTTCTCTATGCTTATGCTGGGAGAATTAAAAAACGAAATCGGTTCCGAGGCGTTTCAGCGGTATATGTCTAGACTGGGTGATAACTTGTCACAAAGCCACCAATACCGATTTACTGGCAAATCAGCAGACGGACGGCGCGAAGAGCTATTAAAAATAATGGATGAACTGGGCTTTAAGACCGCCAGCAAAACGGATTTGGGTGGTAATGACCCAACGACTATTAAAGCCTATAATTGCATATTCCATGACTTGGCTCAAAAGCACAGTGAAATTTGTCAGTTTGATATAGCCCTGATTAAATCTTTACTGGAGAAGGATGTTGAGCTTGTCGAGTGTATGGCTAAAGGTAGCGGGGCTTGCTGTTTTAAAATCCTTAATAAATAATATGTTAATCGGGGTTTGACTTTACGTTAAATTTATTCGTTTGTATAAATTCGTGCAACCAGATTTTTAAACCATTGCGGCCTAAAAATAACCACGTAAACCCCTAACAGACTGGTAACCGGAAAGGGGCCAAGGCCAAGAATTGCAAAAAGTATTAAAACCACCGCACATTTTAGTCGGGTAATTAAAGAGCTAGTATTCATAAGTACCTTGCTGTTAAACCAATTACTAATTCTATAACGGCAAGTGCAGCGCTCTGTTTTTAAGCGCTAACGCGGCTTCGTATAGGGTTTCGGATAAGGTAGGATGGGAATGTATAGTTTGTACTAAATCTTCAGTGCTGGCTGAAAATTCCATTGCTAATACGGCTTCGGCCAATATTTCGGAAGCATGCGCACCAATAATATGGACACCCAAAATCGCATCGGTTTCTGCGTGGGCAATAATTTTTATTATGCCTTCGTTCTGCGGCTCTGTGGCGTGTACGCGCAAATTGGCATTCAGCGGAAAAACCCCGACTTTAATAGGCTCAGCTATCGCTCTTAATGCCTGCTCAGTTTGTCCCACCCAGGCAATTTCAGGATCAGTATAGATAACGCTGGGTAGCGCATCGTAATTGATGGGGTTATGTATACCGGCGATTTGTTCAGCAACAAAGATACCTTCGGCGATGCCCTTATGCGCCAACATAGGGCCTAGCACTGTCGAGTCACCTACGGCATACACACCTGGCAAATTGGTACGGCAATTTTCATCGACGTGGATAAAATCATTTTCATCCAGTAACAAATTGGCTTCCGGTGCGGCAAGGTTGTCCGTGTTAGGTTTGCGGCCTGACGCGACAATTAATTTGTCGACAGATAATGTATGTGTGCCGTGCTGATCTTGGTAGCATAAAGTTACTTTATTATCATGGGCTTTTGCGGTAATAACGCGTGCGCCTAAACGCATATCAAGACCTTGATTTTTAAAGATACGATACGCTTCGCTAGCAATCTGATGATCCGGCAAGTATAAAAAGTTTTCTTGCGCTTCCAGCAAAATAGTTTTGGCACCAAACCGGTTCCATATACCGCCAAGTTCCAGGCCGATGACACCGCCACCGATAATAGCCAGTGTTTCTGGTACGGTTTCAAGATTTAACGCCATCGCCGTATCAATAATAAATTCTCCGTCTATGGGAGCATACGGTAATTCGATAGGCGATGAGCCGGTAGCCAGAATAATATTTTTGGCATCCAGTATTGATGAAGTGGGGTGCTCGCTTGAATTTACAGAGATATGCTTGTCGTTAAGCAGTTTGGCTTTGCCGTGAATATAAGTAATATTGTGATGGGTAAATATATCGGCAATTTTAGCGGCAAACGTTTCGATGATATGGTCTTTGCGTCTAATCACCTTGCCAATGTCCAAGGAAATATTACCCGCGTATATGCCATGGTCATTGATGCCGTGGGTCATCAGATGGTAAATTTTCGACGATTCCAGTAAGGCAATGGTAGCCACACAGCCTGCGTTTAAGTGAGCGCCACCTAAACTATTTTGGCCTTTTTTGTTACCCCAATTATCTACACAAGCGGTTTTAAAACCCAGTTGCGCACAGCGAATAGCACTGATATAGCCTGCAGGGCCTGCACCGACGACAACGACATCAAACTGGCTGTGTTTTTTTGACATAATTTAAATATTAAGTAAAAGATGGGCCGGCGCTTCCAGGCATTCCTTAATGGTCACTAAAAATTGTACGGCTTCACGGCCGTCTACTAAACGGTGATCGTAAGACAACGCTAAAAACATGATAGGCCGGATTACAATTTGGCCGTTTTCAACGACAGCACGTTCTTTAATGGCGTGCATACCCAAAATTGCGCATTGCGGCGGATTTAATATGGGCGTAGACAGCATCGAGCCAAAAACGCCGCCATTGGTAATGGTAAAGGTGCCGCCTTTTAGGTCATCATAGGTTAATGTGCTGGAACGGGCTTTTTCACCGTAACTGGCAATGCTTCTTTCAATACCGGCAAAATCAAGTTGATCAGCATCGTGCAATACTGGCACGATCAGCCCGCGTGGTGTACTGACGGCAATGCCTAAATCATAGTAACCATGATAGATAATATCGTTACCGTCTATGGAGGCATTAATAGCCGGAAAACGCTTTAAGGCTTCAATAGAGGCTTTAACAAAAAAGGACATAAACCCCAGCTTAACCTTGTGCTTTTCTTCAAACCGCGCTTTGTATTGATTACGCAGATCAATGACACTTTGCATGTTAACTTCGTTAAACGTGGTTAACATGGCAGCATTTTGCTGTGCTTGTAATAAGCGTTCGGCAACCTTGGCACGCAGGCGCGTCATGGGTACGCGCTGTTCCGGCCGAAGATTATTAGGCGTTGCCACGACCGCAATAGGTTTAACAACTTCTTGCTCAGGTTCGGTGCTGGGCAACAACACGGTTTCGGTCTTGGCGGGTTCTTGTTTATGCAAATGCTCCAAAACATCGGTTTTGGTCAAACGGCCACTTTTGCCCGTACCGGTAATTGCCGCAGGATCTAAGGTGTTTTCATGTACCAAACGCCTCACAGACGGACTAAGAGGAATATCTGCGGCCTTATTAGTGGGTGTTGTTGGTTCTGGCTTTACATCAGCAGGCGGCGCAGAAGCTACTTGAGCACCCTGTGGCTCTATGAGTGCCAGCACTTCACCGGCCTTAACAATGCTGCCATTTTCTTTAAGAATTTTACCCAGTACACCGGCTTCTTGTGCTGTTACTTCCAGGACAACTTTATCGGTTTCAAGATCAATCAGATGATCGTTTTTGTTAACGATATCGCCAGCCTGTTTATACCAGCTAATCAAGGTTGCATCAGAAACAGATTCGGGTAAATTGGGAACTACAACTTCAATGCTCATGTTATTTTCCTGAAGGATCGCCATATAGGGCCGAGTGTACAACTGCTTTTTGTTGTTCTATGTGAATGTGAAACTTGCCCACAGCAGGCGATGCCGAGGCTTCGCGTCCAGCATACGTCACCCTGATATGGGATTGCAAATTATCGGAGAAGTGGTGTCTGGACTGATACCATACGCCCTGGTTTTTAGGTTCTTCCTGGCACCAGATAAAATCCTTGAGTTGCGGATATTTGGCAATTTCCATTTTAAATAAAACATCCGGAAAAGGGTATATTTGTTCAATGCGGGCAATAGCCACATGCTGTAAGGTGTCGTTCTGGCGGCGCTCTTCTAAAAGATCATAATAAACTTTACCGCCACAAAACACGATACGGGTGACGTTATTGGCATCAAGTGCATCCTGTTCGCCAATAATGGGATAAAACTGCCCTTCAGTGAATTCTTCCAGTGTCGATACTGCCAGCTTATGGCGCAACAAACTTTTGGGGCTCATCACAATCAAGGGTTTTCGGAAACAACGTAACAATTGCCTGCGTAACAAATGAAAGATTTGTGCGGGTGTTGTGGGTGTGCATACTTGAATATTATGTTCGGCACACAGCTGTAGATAACGCTCTAAACGCGCGGAAGAATGTTCCGGCCCCTGGCCTTCATAACCGTGCGGCAACAGCATCACCAAGCCGCACAGCCGACCCCATTTGGTTTCGCCTGAGCTGATGAACTGATCGATCAGCACTTGTGCGCCGTTAGCAAAATCACCAAACTGCGCTTCCCAAATTACCAGCGTGTTGGGCATAGTGGTACTGTAACCGTATTCAAAGCCCAATACACCTGCTTCTGACAGCAAGGAATCGTAAATTTGCACACGGCCTTGGTCTTTTTCCAGATAACGCAACGGCGTATAGGTTTTGTTATTAATTTGGTTATGCAATACGGCATGACGATGGACAAACGTGCCGCGTCCGACATCCTGGCCGGTTAAACGTACATCATATTTTTCTACCAGTAGAGTTGCATAAGCCATGTTTTCGGCAAATCCCCAATCTATCGGCATGGCACCGGCGGCCATTTTACGGCGATTTTCCATCACCTTGGCCACTCTGGGATGCAATTCAAAACCCACCGGCAAACGTAACATACGCTCATTGCAAAAACGCAAACGTTCCATAGGGACAGCCGTATCGCAGGCAATATCCCAGTGTTTATTGAGATATTCATTCCATTGTGCTGTGTATGAGTAACCTGCATTTTCCAGCACGGGTCTTGAAACAACCTTACCTTCATCCAGCCGTTTTTGGTAGTCCTGTTCCATGTCTAACGCCTGCTCTGGCGTAATGACATTTTCTTCAATCAATCTTTCAGCATAAAGTTTGCGCGTGGTTTTATGGTTACGGATTTTTTTGTACATGATCGGCTGGGTTGCCGCCGGTTCATCGGCTTCGTTATGGCCAAGGCGACGGTAACAAATTAAATCAATCACTACGTCCTTGTTAAACGTCATGCGGTAATCAATCGCCAGCTTGGTGACAAAAAGCACTGCTTCAGGATCGTCGCCGTTAACATGAAAAACGGGAGCTTGAATCATGCTGGCAACATCGGTGCAATACAATGTAGAGCGTGCATCTTGCGGATTGCTAGTCGTAAAACCAATCTGATTATTAATGACAATATGCACGGTTCCGCCGGTAGAAAAAGCGCGGGTTTGTGACATGTTCAAGGTTTCCATGACAATGCCTTGTCCAGAAAATGACGCGTCACCATGAATTAACACCGGAATAACCGTATGGATACCGTCTTTTCCGGTCCGGTCTTGACGCGCTTTCACCGAACCTTCCACGACCGGATTAATAATTTCCAGATGCGAAGGGTTAAACGCCAGTGTTAAATGGACTGCGCCGCCCGGCGTTGCCACATCCGAGGAAAAACCCATGTGATATTTAACATCGCCAGAACTGACTCCAGGATTGGGCATGGCGGTGCCAGCAAATTCGTCAAATAAACTGGCCGGACTTTTACCCAAAATATTAATCAGCACATTCAGTCGGCCACGGTGCGCCATGCCGATAACAATTTCTTTAACGCCTTTAGTGCCTCCGTCTTGAATCAATTCATCCAAAATAGGAATTAATGATTCACTGCCTTCCAGAGAAAAACGTTTCTGGCCGACAAATTTATTCTGTAAATGGCTTTCTATGCCTTCCGCTGCGGTTAATAATTTCAACAGCCACTGCTTTTTTTCTGGGCCTATGGCCAAATTAGTCGGTGAATTTTCCAGACGGTTGATAATCCAGCGCCTAATATTTGAATCCACAATGTGCATGTACTCTGAACCAATACTGCCACAGTAAATGGTTTTAAGCGTGGCAATAATATTGCGTAACGACATGCGCGGGATGCCGTAAATCATTTCGGTATCGAAAACGGTATCCATATCCGGCTCAGAAAAACCGTAGTAGGCAGGTTCCAGATCGGCGGGGGTTACTGTGGATTTCCCTAAGGGATTATTTTGGGCGATTTGATGGCCGCGCACCCGATAATGATTAATCAACCGGGCCACTGCGGATTGTTTTTTAACCGTTTCTTCGGTAAAGCCTTGCAGCTGCACAAGCCGTCCCGGAGATTTTACTGCCAGCTGTGCAAACCTTTCCACAATGGGGCTGTGCGGCGTTTCATAGCCTGCGTTTTGATGAATCTCACGGAATTCTTTTTGCCAACTGGCATCAACAGATTCCGGATCGTCTAAATAATGTTCATACAAGTCTTCGATAAAATTGGCATTGCTGCCATACAAACTCGATGAATCTTGAAAAAATTTAAGCAGCTCACTCATTTTGGTAGATGTCCGGTAAATTCTGCGCGGGTTTTTTTCTGTGCTAGTGGTATATTACCAAGTGTAACGCATTGCCTCAAAAAAACATGTGAGCCTAAGTAATAATCAACCATGATTTTTCCTTTTAGTTAAGAGTAAATATAAATTCTATGGCCGAAAAAAAAACTATTGTTATTAAACTAAAGTATCCCACTGGACAGGTGGCTGGAAAAAAAATTCCGCCTCCTAAAATAATAACCCAATGGAATTACAAACGTATCGCCTTTGCTGTGATGGGTATTGCTGCCCTAGTGGCACTGGTTATGTATTTTTTTTTCACTCCCCCTGAAAAAGCGCCAGTTGCCAAAGAGCTTGCAACACAATCGACGACTTCCGTTGCCGTTGCTAATGCGCCGACACTATCAACTGATGTTTCTCAAAAACAAGATGCAGGCGCAGAGCCACTCAAAAAAAAAGTAATTAGAACGCAGCTCACACCAAAAATTGTAGACAGCGAACCGGCAGGGGAAATCAGTTTGCCTTTAAAAGCCGGCGAAAAGACACCGGTGCCGATTTATTACTTTGCTGAATTGGCCGACATGAAAGGTAAAACGATATATCATGAATGGTTGCTGGACGATAAGATTATCTCCAAAAAGACCGTTAATATCTCCGACAATACCTGGCGTACTTCAAGTCGGCAAATGGTGGCTTATACGACTAATAGCAACTGGACTGTGAGGTTAGTGGATGATAAAGGGCAGGTATTAACGGAAAAGAAATTTACGGTAATTTTAGATAAATAACCAAAGTAACTTTTATTTATAACGCTGAATAATAGGCAATAACCATCCTTTTAACAGGCAAGTGATTTTTTGCGCTTGCTGGTATAGCTTTCCTCGCATTAAAGCGAATACTGATAAAATCCAGGTGCGTCTTTGCGGCGTGATAATTGCCGTATAGACTGCTTTCAATTTTTGCCCGTAGATACCGCCAGCTTCAATAAATATTTGTTGATAACCCCACATTTCCAATAGGGAAATTACCCACATAAATATAAACGATATACCCATTCCCATGCCGGCAAAAACAACCAGCCAAGCAAACATCGGATGAATTTTTGTCAGCCACCAAGACAAAATATCAGTCACTAAAAAGATATACGGCATACCGACAGCAATACATTTGTATTTTGTTGAGGTTGTTTCTGAAAAGCTAAAAATCAATCCCACAAACATAAAAATAAAGCTAATACCAAATAAATGAACGTGCGAGACCCGGGTTAAGGAGCTAAATGTCACGCCGGTATCTTGAGTGGATAAGGCTTTTAAATTTTCAAATTTATTAAAATCCGGCATGCCGGTTGGAGCTTGTGCGTTATGGCACATCACACAACGTTCTTGAATAATGGCTTCAATCCCAGCTGATTTATAAGTGTTTAGTTCTGCACCGTCCCTGACCCATTGGATGATTTTAAAACGCTGTTCTTCGGAAGCATTTTGTTTCATGGCGCCATTAAGCTGGGTTTCCAATACTGTCCCCGAACGATTGCCATAATAACTGTAGACAATATCATCTATGGATAAACCAAATTTGCCATCGGCCATACCGTGGGTAAATAAAATTTGCAGCAAAGCGAAAAAATAGCCGATACCTACCGCACATAGATAGCCAGTAAATAATACTTTAATCGGAGTATCGTGATCTTTAAGGGGTAAATACTTTTGCGTCATATAATTAATTCCAGAGTGATTATTGTGGCTAGATCATACGCCTTTATCGCAGGAATTAACTATTAGACCTTTAGTAAATAGTATTTATCTGTTTTAGCATATAGTGAAACAGATTAGTTAATGCTATAATTACAGTATTCGTTGTGGAATTTTAAAGGAAAAACAAATGACTGATTATGAAAAAATGAATGTAAACGAGTTACAATCACTTATTGGAAATGCCGAAAAAGCATTACGTAACTTACAAGTTAATCAACGCAAAGATGTTATTAACCAAATTAAAGAATTGGCAGCCTCTATTAACGTTACAGCAGAAATCATAGAAAATGATAAGAAATCATCTGTGCGCAAAGGTACGCCAGTCCCTGTCAAATATCGCCATCCTGATGATTCATCAAAAACCTGGACAGGTCGCGGCGTTATGCCAACATGGTTAAAAACTTTGGTTGATGCAGGACGTGATCGTTCTGAGTTTAAAATTTAAAGGTAATAAACCCTTTTAAGATCACTGGAACGCCTTGAGAAACTCACGGGATAGCTCTAAATAATACACAAAGGTACGCCGACCAGATATTACTGTTACTCAGCGTACCTTTAAAATAAAATACCTTACCAGACAAACAATAAATCAAACTGGCTGTTAACAGCAGCGCCCGTTGACCCATAGCATTTTACACTTGCAGTAAAATCAGCGCCACCGGTACCCCAGTTTTGGACTTTACAAGCGCTGTTAGTGTTACCGTAAGCGGTAACTTGAACATGGCCGCCTGGGGCTCCCCAACCGCCGCCACCTACCCCTTTACAATTAACCGTGTAAGTACCTGTAGCTGTTCTGGTGACCATATTTTTTGTTGCGGCATCACCATTTGTATTAAATGAATAGGGGGAGGATGGATTGTAAGCAGCTCCTATATTGGAAGTTGCGTTATTAGCCCACACATAACATTGTGTATCTGCTCCATGCCCAGGCCCCGCCGCTGCCGTTGATGCCCAAGCACCCAAAGCAATGATAAACGATATAACTAACAATTTTTTAATCATGATAGCACCCTTAGTTTATGAAAGTTCGCCCTATTCTTTTAAAATAGCAAGCTGAAAAAGGAATTAGGCATACAAGTCCTAGTCAAAAAGACGGCTTCACAAAGTTACTTCATAATTTTTGGTTCGCGTTACCATCATTCGAAAAGACGTTACACTGCAATAATCTATGTATAGCACAAGCTTTTTCCTGCGCCACACAGCTTCTTATACCACATAATATATAACAGATCAATATTTAAAATCATGTTTAACATGTAATCAATAATAGTCTTTAATCTACCGGTGAGTGTAATTTGAAAAGTAATGTAAAATAACACTTACGTTAGCCAAGCAATCCCCAAAATCGGGGAAAAGTGTTGAAATTGCGCTCAAAAAATATCATTTATTTCAAATAGTTGAAATGAGCGCATTGAGAGGCTAACGTTTAAGTGCGAGTCTGGTTTAAAAACCGTTAGTATTTATTACACTCCTTCCGATCAACAAAATTCAAGCCAAACCACTATTGTGCAAGATCAAACTTTAAAATACTTGGTGGGTATCGATTTAGGTACCACGCATACGGTTGTTGCTTTTGTTCAAGCTGATAAAAAAAATCAAGATATCGAGATTTTTCAGATAGAACAACTGGTGGCACCTGGGCAAGTTACTGCCAAATCATTATTGCCCTCGGTACGCTATCATCCTGCAGAAGGTGAATTATCCGATAGCGATACCTTGTTTGCAGCGCCCGGTGAAACCGGCGTAGTCGGTGTAGCAGCAAGATTGTTAGGTGCAAAAACAAAAGGCCGCTTTGTTACCAGTGCCAAAAGTTGGCTATCGCATCCTTCGGTAGATCAAAGTGCAGAAATTTTGCCTTGGGGTGGTGGCGATGACGTTAACAAAATATCCCCTATTGATGCCAGTGCCAGTTATCTGGCGCATATCCGTATGGTGTGGAATCACCGTTTTCCTGATGCGGTATTGGAGCAGCAAGATATTGTAATCACTGTTCCCGCGTCTTTTGATGAGGCCGCACGTTCCCTCACCCTGGAAGCAGCCAAAATCGCCGGCCTCAACCGTGTGCGTTTATTAGAAGAACCGCAGGCCGTATGTTACGACTGGTTACGACGCAATAACGACAATATCCATCAGGCGTTAGCCAATGTGCATCTGTTGTTAGTGTGTGATGTGGGCGGCGGCACAACGGATTTAACCTTGATTGAAGTTCAACACAGCAGCCAAACCGATATCGAACCCAAACTGACTCGGATAGGTGTTGGCGATCATTTAATGTTGGGCGGTGATAATATTGATCTGGCCTTGGCGCATTTGGCGGAAAGTCGTTTAGACAGCGCTGAAAAACGGCTATCCGTTGCTGATTTATCACAATTGATAGAACAATGCCGCGTCGCCAAAGAAAAGCTGTTGGCTGATGATGCGCCCGAGCAAATTAAAGTAACTTTGCTCGGTGGCGGCGGTAAATTAATCGGCAGTACGCGTTCAGTAGTATTAACCCGTGATGAAGTGCGGGAAATTGCCCTGGATGGTTTTTTCCCTTTATCGGGTTTGGATGATCTCCCCGACAGAAAACGCAGTGGCGTAGTGGAATTTGGCTTGCCGTATGCCGCAGAGCCTGCCATTAGTAAGCATATTGCGGCTTTTTTAAAACAGCATAAAGACAGGGCGCGATTGGCCTTAAAAGGGCAGGGCATTGTCCCCGATGCTTTATTACTCAATGGCGGGGTATTTCGTAGCCAACCCATCACGCAAAGAACTTTAGATTTAATCAGTTCCTGGTCGGCAAAGCCGCCGACTTTACTGGAAAACAATCACCCCGAACTCTCGGTAGCCTTCGGTGCAGTTAGTTACGCCATTGCACGGCGCGATAAAAAGCTCAAGATTGGCGGTGGTGCGGCGCGGAGTTATTTTTTACTAGTTGATACCGATGCTAATGCAGCACAACGCGGTGTGTGTATTTTGCCGCAAGGCAGCGAAGAAGGCGATGAAGTTATCTTAAAAGATCGGCGCTTTGCTTTGCGTTTGGGCGTACCGGTGCGTTTTCATTTAGTGTCTATGTCGGGGGACAGCCACTTTAAACCCGGCGACATTACTGACATTACCGAGCAGTTTCATTCGTTGCCACCTTTGGCCGTGGCTTTTGAGGGCGATGCTAGCGTCGCAAATAAGGAAGTTACCGTGCAACTGGCGGTCACCCAAACTGAACTCGGTACGTTAAAGATTGAATGCGTTTCAGCGGAAGATAGCCAACAGCGCTGGAATGTTGAATTTCAAATCAGAAAAAAAGGCAGCAGCAGCGCCTTACAAGCCGATGCCGCGTTACCCCATAACATCAACGCGATTATTGAAAAAATACAAACCAGTTATGGCTCAAAGTCTAAACAGGTTGATCCCAAAGCCGTCAAAAATCTGCGTGTTGATCTGGAAAAGCTGATCGGAACGGCACGTCCTGAATGGCCAACCCCGTTAGTGAGAACTTTGTTTGCGACTTTATTGGAGGGTGCGAAATACCATAAACGCTCCGAGAGCCATGAAAAAATCTGGTTGAATCTGGTCGGGTTTTGTTTGCGTCCAGGGTTTGGTTATCCGCTGGATGATTGGCGGGTAGAGCAATTGTGGAAGCTATACCCACAAGGCCTTCAGTTTGTCAATGAATCGCAAAACTGGAGCGAATGGTGGACGTTATGGCGACGCATTGCTGGTGGTTTAAATGTGCAGGCGCAAGAACAGCTGTTTGCCGATATTGAAAAATATATTAATCCAGCCGCAGCAAAACAAGCGGGTGTTCTTAAGCAGCTTAAAATTCGCAGTTATGATGATATTGTGCGTTTAGCTGCGGTGTTGGAACGTTTGCCGGTAGATAAAAAAATTCAGCTGGGCGAATGGCTGTTAACGCGTTTGCAAAAAGCCAGCGAATCCAGTCAAACGTGGTGGGCAGTAGGGCGTATTGGCGCACGCCATCCTTTTCATGGCAGTAGTCATAACGTGATTCCTGCCGTTATTGTAACTGACTGGCTAACGCGTATGTTGAGGGAAGATTGGCGAAAATCCCCGCATATAGGCTTTGCTGCTACACTTATTGCCAGAATGAGCGGTGATAGAGCCAGGGATATTGACGATGATATTCGCAGCTTGGTGACTGATAAGTTAAAGTTGAGCAAGGCGCCGCAATCTTGGGTAGACATGGTTGAGCAGGTTAAGGTGCTGGATGAAAAAGAAGAAAAACAGATTTTTGGTGAAGCATTACCGCCAGGATTAAAATTAATTGATGATACGTAACAAGACAGAAAGGTCACAATGAAAGCGTTGGCTATTGCACTGGGTATAGGCTTGCTGCTACTGTATTTTGTAGATGCGGCGTTAAAAATAAACGTGTTTACCACAGAAATGTTAATACACAGTGGTATACGCTTTTTTACCGGTTTTGTTATTTTAGGCGTTGGGATTTTTCACCAACATATCATTAAGTTTAAAATTGCAATCTACCTCGTATTAATACTCATGTTAGCGGATGACGTCCTGGATTATTACCGGAATATTGAGAGTTTTCATTTTGAAGTCATGTTACACAGCATTTATATGTTGCTTTGGGGTGCGGTAACCGGCTACGCATTTATTAAAAGCAGAAAAGCTAAGCCTTGATGGGATCTAAAAAAACCATTATGCGTCATTTTGTTAAATCGGCAGGGATGTGCCTGTTGCTTGCTCATAGCTCAGTTCATGCGTTAAGTATCAGCAACATTCGAGTCAGGTCGACACTAAACCAGCGCTTTAATGCCGACATTGTCTTGTCGTTAAATGCTGGCGATAATCCTAATGATATTCATGTGCAGCTGGCACCTTATGATAAGTTTTCTGAACACGGCGTACCGTGGGATAAAGAATTACTGAAGCTTAGGTTTGAGCCGGTACAAAGTAACCATCAAGCGATTATTATCAGAGTAAAGTCAACTGGTGCAATTTCTGAACCGGTAGTGGTGTTTTTACTGCAAGTGTCCTCACAAAAAGCCGCTATCTATCGGCAGTTTACTGTTTTACTGGATCCGCCTGCCGATTATGAACCGATACGCATCAAAAAACAGGTGGATATGAATGTAAGGCCGACACGGCAATATCACGAACCACAAAGCGGTTTTTATACACCGCCATCTGAAAGAAGATTACCCACACCTCCACGCGCTAGAGTATTTAAACCTGCGCCAGAAGTGAAAAGAAAACCTGATTGGATCAATGTCCGCAATAACGACAGCCTATCAAAAATAGCCAGGCGACTGAATGAGGCAGTGACTCCTGAGCAAATGACCATGGCTTTATATCATGCCAATCCAAAAGCCTTTTTTAGCCCTAACATTAATGCCTTAAAAGCGGGGCAGATATTACGGGTACCTGAACGTAAAGTATTGAATGATCTTAGTGCATCAGAAGCGAAAACCGAGTTTTATCGTCAAAATAGAGCCTGGAAAGATCATTTGTCAACCCCTGCTGAGCCACAAGGAGAGGCGCCGGCAGTCACTGAAGCGCCCGTTCAAAAAAAGTTGATCTTAACAGCCCCCACGGAAGCAGCGGTTGATCAAAATGCTTTATTAATCAGTGACGAGATAAATGCGGCCATAAAGCCATTAAATAGCGTGGAGGTATTAAGTGAGAAAGTGCAAGGCTTGCAAGAGCGTTTAAACAAAATGGAACAGCAAATGGCCAATATGCAAAAGCTGCTGTTAGTAAAAGATGCGCAGCTCGCACTATTGCAAAATCAAGAAAGTATTGATCCTAAAATACTTGAGCCTGCGCATTTTTTAAGTATTTTTACTGACTTTTTTACCGCCGCCAGTAAAAATCTATGGTACGTGATTGTCGGCTTTTTGGAGTTGGTAGGATTTGGCTTGATAGGTTATTACGGCGTTAAAAAAACCAAGGCCAAAAAAGTTAAATCCGAGCGTTATTAATACCCCTCTTTTCAATAATTTTTCTGCCTATTATCCTTGCGAACAATAACATAACGGTTCGATGTTCAATTCCCTCCTTGAAAAAGAAGGGTAGGGAGATTTACCAGAAAAATCCCCCCCTCAACCCTAGTAAACTCTCCCTACTTTTCAAAGGGAGGAGTGAATACTTACGCGGTTCGATAGATTTGCACCGAGCTAATACCTTTAATTTTTACCTCGACGTCCAATATTGTGAGTGAATTATTCGTCTTTAATGCCCCATATTAATTTTTTAGTTTTTTGATAAAACACTGCAAATAAATAGCTAAAGAGTAATACCTCAAACCACAAGATAGGATAATAAAACCAATAATTATAATTAATTGAAGAAAAAACGAGTATTTTTGAAAGCAAAAATAATATGAACGCATGAATTAGATATATTTCTAATGAAAATTTTCCTATTAATTTCAATGCGATAGTTATATTATTTTGTTTTTTTATTATGTCGGTTGATATTTTATAAAAGAGCAGTATTTCTATTAAAAAAAAACCGGGTTGACTGCGCTTAAAATATTGAAATAGTAAGTTGGAATGGTTTCGTAACTAAAATACTGTAGTCCATAATAATAGGGCAATGTCCTAATGATATTAATCGAAATAACTAAAAATAGTGAAATTTTTATATTTATATAATTAAGTATTTTTTCTTTTTTTTCTAGAAAAAAGAAACTTAGTACAAATAAAAAAATATTACTAAAAATAAATGGAATTGATATAGAGTCATGGCCGAGTAGGCTTATAAAAAAATCAATTATATTTTTTCCAAAAAAACCCCAAATATATTGTATTAAAAAGGTAGACAGTAATACTATTTTATAATTTTTTTTGTATAAAAATAATAAAAAAGGGTATGCCAAATAAAATTGAAAAAGAATACAAAAATACCACAAATGATAAAATGCACCCCCTGTCAGTAACCGGTAAAATATTTTTATTAAATTAATTTCAATCTTATGGGTATTAAAAAAAATAATTACCATCGAAAAGCATAAATAAAATATGGAAAATATAAGATAGGTTGGCATTATTTTAATAAAACGTGTTCTATAAAATGCACAAATATCAGATAAGTTATTGTATTTATTATATAAAGATATGCCGCTAATAAAGATAAAGCCTGAAACAGAAAACTGTGAGATATTGTTAATATAGACCAGTGTTATTTGTAAAATACTAAATGATTTTATATTTGTATAATCAGCGGTAACATGAATAGCAATCACAGCTAGCGCACAAATGGCACGTAATACATCAAGCTCAATAATTTTCTTATTAGTCATATTAATCAATTCTTTCTACTCCCATTTGATTTTAAAACCGTCCGCCCCCAAATTGTAGGGAAAGCAGAAGTAGATTTGGGGAGGATAAAATGTACCGCAGAATACGACTTCAGCATTATGCACCACAGGATCGGGACATCTGGCAAAGACAGTACTACA
>NZ_JAYTLQ010000063.1:0-75070 GCF_043729335.1 Crenothrix sp.
CTGAGCCTGTCGAAGGGTGGGCGGTTAAGCCGATCATGGTTCGACAAGCTCACCACGAACGGCTTAACCTGAAACTGTCCCACCTTAAGTGGATAGCCGGTTCGGGTTACAGGATTTATTTTGGAGAGAAGGACAATCATATTGTTGTGTTGCTCTGTGGCGGCGACAAAGGCAGCTAAAGCAAAGACATCGAAGAGCAATATCTTCGTGACCATCCCGAAGAAGTGGATGATTACATCAACGTCCTTTTCGATGAATACGCGGAAAGCGGCGATACTGCCGCTCTGCTATCGTCTTTGCGTGTGGTTAGTCGCGTTAAGGGCGTGAGCCGGATCGCAGAAACCTCCGGTCTTAGCCGCAAGGGGGTACAAAAAGCCCTTTCCGAGAACGGCAATCCGCAATTTGGCAGCGTCAATGCTATTATGCATGCAATGGGCTATCGCCTGACCCCGCAAAAACTGCATAATGCACACCATCTCCATAAATAATTAGCGGATATACGCTATATGCTCTTGCCGGACACGAAGATGATCGAATGCCATGATTGGATAAGAGCGCTACTGCGTCCAAGTCTATTAGACCATAACACTGAACGAAGAAACCAAATTCCTTAATTAAGCAACAGCTTCTTGGCCGATATTATGACTTAACTGGTTTTTGTATAAATCGATAATCGGGAAACATAACTCATAGTCTCCCCAAATTAATTCCCCATATTCAAGGTGAAATTTAGAAAATTCTTCTGGGTCAAGATAGCGCCGAATATCGGGATGTCGAGCATTAGTTAAAAATGGCTTGAAATCAATAATCTGTTGTTTACCATCATCAAATGTTAGATGCAGGCGATAATCGTCTACTTGTTGTACCGCAATGATATTGATTGTTACTTGGTTCATTTCAATCTCTTCGTAATACGTTCTGGTTTTACAGGTTTGTGCAATACGAAAAAATCAATCCATTTTTGGACAATATTATCAGCGTGTACACTGACAACTTCTTTAAAGTATTGCATTTCACGAAAAGTAAGTGATGCTCTTCCCGCTACATTGGCATAGCTAATTTCAGTTACCTTGCCGTTTAAAATAATAATTTCCGCCTTCGATTCCCGTCCTTGGCATTTTCCATGAACATGTACTGGTTCGTGTTCATTGGCATAAAACATGATAATTAAACCAAAGTATTCATACAACTTGGGCATGATTTTTCCAACAAACAAAACAATGTTTTATTTTACGCCTGTTGCTGGAAAACAGCCTATTTCAAACGAAATTTATTTCAACTTAAGAGTTTGAAAATTTCGCGGCTAATGTGTCACATGAGAATGTTATTGAAATTATCCATATCCTGCATGGATCGCGAAATTATGAGGTGTTATTGTTTCCAATCTGGTAGTTATAGAAAGCTTGTTTTGCTTATGCTTACCAGCAATTAATGGTTGCGCCGTTTCCATCCGTTACGGTTAAAGGTGTTTTTACTCCGGTATTATCTATTGTCAAAGCAGCGCAAGTATCGTTTGCAACAGGTGTTGCTGTTAAAGTATACGTTGAGGCAGTGGCTGCGGAAATAGTTAGATTATAAGTTGTAGTTCCACCCGAAAGAGGCACAACAGCGGGAAATAATGCGGATTGTGGACTGCCTATATCGGTAGGTGCACCCTGTGTTCCCGCAGCCTGAAGATATCCAGTGATTTCATGCTGCATTCTCCACATTTCCATCGCATTGGCAAAAGATACCAAAGCCCCTTGTGCTTCTGCGCGTCTGCTTCTAGCCATTTGTTCAGCATAACTGGGGTACGTAATAGCCGCTAAGATACCCATAATAGACAGCGCTATCAGTAATTCAATTAACGTAAAGCCGTTTATTTTTGCTCTCATAAATATTTATATAAATTTAAAACCGTTAAAACACTGATGACAAATAACGGTTATGGGTTAGTAACGCTCACTCTTCCCGATGGGGCAATGGTTAATGTTCGCCTTGCCGGACTGCCATCTGCAAGCGTAAAACTGATAGTAATCGGCGCAGCTGATGTTAACCGGCCATCAGATCGATACCTGGGGGTTTCATCTGTAGCAGTCACCTTAACACCAGAGGCTGTGGAATATCTTTGCATTACATTAGCAGGAACACCCGAAACATTTCTAAACACATACCATTCATCGCTTCCATCGGCAACACTATCGATACTAACCCCTGCATATATTACTTGCTTGATCGAGGTACTACGCGCTAATTGCAATGCAATAACCATATCATTTACCGATGCCGTTAAACGATTCTCAGCCATTGTGGATCTAAAACTAGGCAAGCCGAATCCTAACGTGATAGCCATTATCGCGACAACACTTATTAATTCAATCAGCGTAAAACCTTGGTTGCAACGTATTTTAGTTGTGTTCATAAATAAAATTTAATTTACTCCAAGGAAAGAAAAAGCCTACAAAATCTTCAGCATACTAAAACATTAACTATGTCTAGTATGCTGAAGCTATGAATTAAAAAATTAGCGTTATTGGCCAGCGGCTGCTTTTGTCCTCGCTGATTCCTGTGCAGCTGCTTTTGCTTCCGCCCGAGTATCCTTGACTGCCTCTGGCATTGTAATTTCACGCCAGCTTATAGGGCCGCTTTCACCATTTATCAGTGTTACGCAAGTGTTAGTGCTTGCATCACGTACTTGAGGCGCATTGCAGACCACAGGGGGAGCTGTTACACAAGTATTGGTTGCTTCATCACGTATTTTTGGCAACTTACACTTAACCGGTGTTACACAGGTGTTAGTGGCAGGGTTACGTACTTCAGGTTCCGTGCAAACAACGTCTGGTGGATTTATACATGCGCTATTTGTTGCGTCAGGCACTAATGGAGTAGTGCAAACAATGGGTGGTGGCGTTACGCAGCCGTTAGCTACCGAATCAAACACATCTGGCGCAGTGCAAGAAATAGGTGGCGGGTTTATACAGGTGTTAGTGGCACTATCACGTACTTTTGGAGCAGTACAGACTACGGGTGGCGGGTCTATACAGGCGCTATTTGTTGCATCAGGCACTTGCGGTGCGGTACAAGTGACAGGTGTTATGCAGGTGTTAGTAGCTTCGTTACGTACTTGCGGTGTAATACACGTAACTGGCGGCGGTGTTACACAGGTATTAGTAGCTGCGTCACGTACTTTTGGGGTCGTACAAACAACGGGTGGAGGGGTTACACAGGTGTTTGTTGAGGCATTAAGCACTTCTGGTTCGATGCAAACAGGGGGAGCGGCACATATCCCTGCTGATATAGGCGGACATTGACCATTGATTCTAAACACATCATCATGGTGAGTTAAATGAGTATTCAATGCATTGACACTGATTTGGATATTTTGATAATTTTCAGGATTGCCTGGAGGGAAATGGCAAATATTAACTTTTTTACCATCATTACTCATTGCCTGACTGGGTATTGGAGTTTTAGTCACGGGAATTCCACAATTGGTGGGAATGGGCGGTGACGGTATAAGTGGAGTACAATTGCTACAATCAACTGCACTAAATGGGGTGACATGAATGGCAATAATCACATCATTAAAATCATTATCACTGGTGTAACCAAAGTCATTATTTGAAGCGCTTTGGCGATTAAGATCCTCAAATGCTAATACCATGAGCTGTTTTTCGGGGTAAGAAAATAATATAGTGTGGGCTTGTTGATTAGTCGCTGTGGCGGGTTCTGGGTTAAAGCGTTTGATGGTGCGGAATATCTTGCTAACCGCTTTATTTGAATCAACAGCACCAGTATGGGTTCCTTTACCATTGACAACCGTTTGCCAGCCATTACCTACAATGGTAAAGCCAATAGCATCATTGGCGGCAAATTGCCCCAGATCGACTGTTTTGCCAAATTGCAGAACCGTATCTGAAAAGTTGGGAAATATGATGGTATCTATCACACTAGAAACCGCTAATGTTGTCAGACTTGCGGTATTAAACTTAAAAAATCCAACTGAATTTTCGTAACCTGCGCCTTCGCTCACATAAGAAACTTTTACATTAGCAGGCGCTTTTAAAAAAACATTCGCACCAAGATCATTGGTCAGCTGCGCCAATACTGTAGGATTGCTGGCGATAGACTGCCCCTCTGGTAGGCGATTTAGCACAGATGTTAATAAGTCAGCAGGCATGGCGCTACTTTTATCAGTCATGCCATTGGGCTGGCCAGTAGCAGAATTGTACCCGCCTGCCAAATATTTCCACGAAGTCGCCTGAGCACTACTCGAAGCTACGGTAAAGCCTATCGCTAAACACGCGGTTGCCAAAAAAAGCGCAGAATTTTTTCGTATATGGGTTAATGGACGATTCAACACGGGTATGCGAATCGTTTTTAATAACGTTTTCTTGGTGATAATCATAGTATTTATCCTCGGTTTAGATTTTAAAAAACGGCCTATAGCTTTATTTTCTTCACATACAACCCGTTTACGGGTTTAAATCATTTGAACAGTCAATCTCAAATTTTGATTCGACAGTACGCTGGGCATCATTTGCATCACGTAACCGGACATGCACGGTATAAACCTCTATAGGACAGGCCTGAATATTTCGCGACGTCTCTGTCCACGCCGTTCCAGAAGTCAAACTTCCCGCTGCATTCAATTTTTGACAAGCATTAACCTCATCAAGGGAAGGCCTTGCTGGTAAGGGTTGGGGGCGAGGAGGACACAGAGGGTTACCCTCGCTATCCTCTGCGTCCAAAAGGAAATTAATGTTGTAGGGGCAAAGGCTGCCTTCTTTTACATTACGCACCCAATTATCGGGACTAGTAGGCGTGGCATTGCCGGTATTATTGTCTATGTAACTGTACAGGCATCTGGCTTCATTACCTGTATCGATATAATTGGAAATGCAATGCTCCGCCTGTATTGTGGCGGTAACATCGGCGGGTAAACCAACAAGCGTACCCGTTGTATGTGGTATGGGATGTATGGAGTTAGTGGTGCCACTTTTACAATGATGGGCATTTCTTTCATCAGTGCCTATAAAGCCATCACCATCAATATCTACATAACGCAGCGCCTCCAAAATAGCCTGCGTTTGTCGTAAAGCGATGTCAATAGAGGCTTGGGCACTGACTTGTTGAGTAGCATTCGTGGCTATATTGATTTGGACTTTGTTTTGCCTGATCATGCTAACACTTGCCAACGTTAACAGTACCAGCATAACCAAACTAAACGCTAAAACTGCCCCGTGTTGATTTTTTAAAGTGGTGTGTTTCATATTAAATCTCATAGAAGGTGATTACGAAGCGCAATGGTCGTGGTAAACACTTTGTACAACTGCCGCTGGTCGCCGACTGGCGGCGGATGAGGGACACCATTAAGGGTATATGCCACAGGGGGATTCAAAACTGGATCGGGAGGGTCATTCCTTAAAAACTTCTCCTCACTTCTTATTACGAAAGATAATCGAACACTGACAATGTCTAGCCACAATTCAGGTGAACCCACCGGTATCGTAGCTGCATCGACATAGTAATCCGCCGAACCGTCAGCACCCGGATCCACGCCATAACTAACTTCAAACTTGACAACATTGTTGATAAGATCAACTGGATTAATAGCTGGATTTGGGGTGAAGTTGCTGGTACTGGTACAGTTTTTAATACAGGTTGCCGTCGTCGCCGCAGTATTCACCCGCTCTCTTTGAGCTGTACATGACAAAATCAAGTCATTAGGATGATTAGGAAGATCAGGGCGCAGATAAAAATAGATGCTAACCACATGCGGCACTGATTCTGGGTCACCCACCAGAGCAGGATCTAATGAATTTAACGGGTCTACTGGAAAAACCAATGGATCTATTTGATCTAGCGGATTAGAAAGAATATTTTGAGTACAAGGTGAGTTACTGTTACTGGAGACAGTATTAAAATTAGCACTTAAATCTTGAGCATCCAATAATTGATAGCGGATCAAGAAGGCATCGTTAGCCGGTGAGGTTGCATCGCCTTTAATATATTCTTCGCCCTCAAACTTTAAGCCCATTCCTAGTAAATCAAAGTTGCGGCGCGGCCCTAGTACATTATCAGACCATAAAAATATTTTATCAGCACCTCCATTGGTATCCGACGGACTTCTTAATCCGCCAGTGCGGCGGATTTCTTTTTGCAATACTTCTTGCACGTAACTGCTGTCATCTGCCATGGTTGCCATAGCGCGTTGTATTTGGTTAGTTTTTTTCATATGCAAAAACAAACTACTGATACCAGCAATGACAGTTAAACTTAAAACCAAACTAATCATTAACTCAACCAGACTCATCCCGTGTTGTTTATTCATGGCTGAATCTCCAGCTGAAAATTGTTTTGGGCAATCGTAGGATCATCAACCTGCTGATGATTACGATCCCAGCTGATGGTCAGACAAAGCCTGCTTCCAGTATTATCTGTGCAAACCGTGCTGAGTGGATCGAGCACTGGGCTAGCGGCAACTGTGGCAGTTGCACCAGCAATTCTGCTTCGTACATTACTTTGCCAGGCACAATAATCGAAAGTTGCCATTTCATCCGCTGAGCAAGGAGCCGCAAAATCGCAGCTTTTATCGCACGGCGTGTCAGCCGGTATTGAAGCTGCATCTTGCCATGCCACTGCATTTGCTTTGATACGATCACTCATCTCATACGCCAGCGAAGACGCTTGCGTATAAAAAAACGCATCCTGATTATCTTTTAACGCTATCGTTTGCATAGCCGCTAAACCCAACAAGCCTATGGCCATGATGACAGTTGCCACTAACACCTCGACCAGCGTGAAACCCTTGACAACCTGATAACCCAACATCGACCTATTACTCCTAAACCTGTACAAACATTTATATGAAATTAATTCTAGTTGAGATTTTAAAGCTTACAACTGACGTTAGCCTTTGGATGCCAATGCACGCAATAAACAACACAAACGCTATGGCTCAGTCCACAAGGCTTATATAAACGCTCTGCTTAAAATTAAGTGACTAAACACAACAATTACAAATTATTAAAGCAAAATTCGCGCCAAAATTTATTTATAATTAAAATTCAATTACTTAAATAAAAATCCACAAAAAACTAGGCGCGAGCTTACCCTCCCCATAAGACATTTTTTGTCACCATGAGCCAAAATTTGGCAGAATTTGAATGAAGAGAGGTGTTAAAATAGAACTAGATTAAACAGCTAGCTGATAAAGGAACCGATATGCAAACCGAAAAATGGTCGCTACAAGATGCCAAAAATAAACTCAGTGCTTTAGTGGATGCCGCGCAACATGGCAAAGCTCAGATTGTGACGCGTCGAGGCATACCAGCAGCGGTTGTGGTGTCTTTTGAAGAATTTGAAAAACTGCAACGCCTTGAAACAATGCAATCACCGTCATTTATAGATCATTTGCTGAGCATGCCTACCGATGACCTTGCATTTGAACGAATGGATATTGGCTTAAGAGATTTTGAATAATGCCTTATTTACTGGACACTGATATTCTTTCCGCCATTCGTCGTAAACAACGCGATAGCAATCTTGAAAAATGGCTACGTAGCATCACATCCTCAGAGCTTTTTTTAAGCGTCGTCACAGTGGGTGAAGTTGAACGCGGCATTACCCAGCAACGGCGTGTTAATCCCAAATTTGCTGACGATCTAGACAGTTGGCTGAATACCATTTTGCACCGCTACGAACAGCGTATCTTGCCTTTAACAACCGCTATCGCCCGCCGATGGGGCCAGCTAAGCGGTGAACTTGGACACAACAATGCCGACTTAATGATTGCAGCTACCGCACTGGAACACAATCTAGTTGTGGTGACGCGTAACACGCGTCATTTTGAACCGACCAAAGTTACCCTACTTAATCCTTATCTTTAAACTGTGGGCTAAGACTGGGCGGTTTTGTGGGCAACTGATATAATCACAAAACAGCCCTCTTCCAAAGGAACACGCCATGCAAACCAATACCTCACCACCGCCTACGCTTGATGATATTTTGCGTTTATTTCAAGAAACTGACCGTCTTATTAAAGAAAGGCAAAAAGAAACTGACCGCCTTATCAAAGAAAGCCAAAAAGAAGCTGACCGCAAATTTCAGGAAAACGAGCGTCTTATCAAAGAAAACGAGCGCTTTATCAAAGAAAGCCAAAAAGAAATGGCCTTATCAATTAAAGCGGTTAATACCGCTATTGGTAAACTGGGCAATCGCTTGGGCGAGTTTGTCGAAGAAGCCGTACGGCCTTCTGCGGTGCGATTATTTCGTGAGTGCGGTATTGATGTGCATGAAGTTCAGCAAAACATTGTTGCCAAACGCAACGGTGAAACCCTGGAACTGGATTTATTAGTAATCAACGATAAAGATGCCGTTGCCATTGAATGCAAAAGCCATCTCAGTATTGATGACGTTAACGAGCACATAGCCCGTCTGGAAAAAATCAAACGTCTGTTGCCGCGTTACAAAGACAACCGCATGTTAGGCGCGGTCGCCGGTATGGTCATTCCTGAAAACGTAGCGCTGTATGCGATACGCAAAGGCTTATATGTCATCGGCCAAAATGGCGATCATTTAGAATTGCGCAATGAATCGGTATTTATTCCAAAAACCTGGGGATGATGCTGTTGAAGCTTTATCTCTAGCTTAACCATACAACTCTTCCACAATCACTGTTAAACCCACCGATTCCAAAGTAACGCTATCATCGCCCGCAAAACATTCACGTTGCCATTCGGTGCGACGACGATAGATTTCCAGATAAGGCGACTCCTGCGATAGCAACACAAGTTCCTGCAAACTCTCCAGCATCTGGTAAGCCAAACGCTTTTCGGTGCGGTCAATACGCTGCGTAGAATCAGACAGCACTTCCACAATCAGGCAAGGACGCTCGTTATAATAACGGTCAGTTTCATCTTCGCAGGCGACATGTATATCAGGATAGTAAAAACGCACATCGTTAGCGCGTTGCACTTTTACCTTCATATCCGATTGAAACGGCTCGCAAGGCGTACCCTCCAAATACTGCGCCAATCGCAAAAAAAGTCGTCCACTGACACGATTATGTTCACGACTTGCCCCACCCATAGCATAAACAAGCCCATTGACATACTCATGGCGAGCCTCCATAAGATTGTCATTTTCCTGTAGCAAATAGGCTTCAGGTGTTAAAATGTGTTCAATTTTGACGGCAAGATTGGTCATAGCAACTCCGTATTAATAGAGATTATGTTATATTCTTAAAAGAATAATACTCGCTCATTTAGAGCAATGTCTATGCGTTTTTATTGTTTAAAATCCGCTTAAAAATACAGATAAGTCTGGTATTACCCGCGTGTTCGCTCTAAAATGCTGGGTTAATAAAACTGTAAGTATTCACCTCCCCCTTTGAAAAAGGGGGATCGAGGGGGATTTATTTAAAAAATCTCCCCTAACCCCTCTTTTTCAAATAGGGGGACTAAATGATTACATAAAATTTATTCAACCCGTTACCGACAGCCCAAACGGACGGATTTTTAAAACCTACAAAGGTTATCAATGACTGATTTTAAACTGACCCATCTCAAACAACTGGAAGCCGAAAGCATTCATATCATCCGTGAGGTTGCGGCGGAATTTGAACGTCCGGTGATGCTGTATTCCATCGGCAAAGATTCTGCCGTGATGCTGCATTTAACCATGAAGGCGTTTTATCCGGGCAAGCCGCCCTTCCCTTTAATGCACATTGATACCACCTGGAAATTTCAGGAAATGATCAGCTTCCGTGATGATCTGGTTAAAAAACTGGGCCTGGAACTGATTGTCCATATTAATCAAGACGGCGTAGACCAAGGCATTGGGCCGTTTACCCACGGCAGTAAAAAACACACCGACGTGATGAAAACCGACGGCTTAAAGCAAGCCCTGAACAAATATCAGTTTGATGCGGCGTTTGGTGGCGCTAGGCGCGATGAAGAAAAATCCCGCGCCAAAGAGCGGGTGTATTCCTTCCGTGATAAAAACCACCGCTGGGATCCTAAAAACCAGCGTCCTGAATTATGGAATATCTACAACGGCAAAATTGATAAAGGCGAAAGCATCCGTGTTTTCCCGCTGTCTAATTGGACTGAACTGGATATTTGGCAGTATATTCATCTGGAAAGCATCCCGATTGTGCCGTTATATTTTGCTAAAGAACGTCCCGTGGTTAACCGCGACGGTATGTTAATCATGGTGGATGATGAGCGTATGCCGATAGCCGAAAACGAAAAAGTTGAAATGAAAATGGTGCGTTTCCGTACTTTAGGCTGCTATCCATTGACGGGTGCAGTGGAATCCACAGCAACGACTTTGCCCGAGATTATTCAGGAAATGTTATTGACCACAACTTCTGAGCGGCAAGGTCGTTTAATTGACCATGATCAGGCGGGTTCTATGGAACAGAAAAAACGCGAAGGTTACTTCTAAAGCAGCTACTGGGAATATCTATGATTAACAGTGTCCAGCTAAAAAACTTTGGCCCGCTTACCGAGCTAGATTGGCAACACTTAGGCCAAATTAATCTAGTAATTGGTAATAACGGCTGTGGCAAATCGTTTTTGCTTAAAGCCTTGTACACTGCTGTGCGTACTTTGGAGGATTTCAAACGCGGTGATAATCCAGACAGTGCTGCCGAGATTTTGGCAGATAAACTGTTTTGGACTTTTCAAGCTGAAAAGATTAGTGATTTGGTCAGTAAAAAAGCAGAATCATCTTTAGTATTTGAATTAATTTTTGATGATAAATCATTTAGTTATAGCTTTGGCAAAGACACTACAAAAGTCATTCATTTAGAAAATCAGGCAACGCCCCGCCCTGATAACTCTATTTTCTTACCTGCCAAAGAAGTGTTGTCCTTACACCATATTATTTTAAAATCCAGGCAACAAGATCAAGTGTTTGGTTTTGATGATACCTATTTGGATTTAGCGAAAGCCTTACAAACAAGACCCTCCAATGTAAAAAAATATTTCGGTTTTAGGGAAGCCGGTGGCGGAGCATCACCATTAAATTACGGTAGTTTTTACAGACCTGACCCATCAAAAAAAGGACAGGGCTCCAACGATTTCGATAGTTCACGTCAGCTTTTGGAAAGCATGATTGGCGGGACAATTGAATATGATGAAACAAATCGCTGGTATTTCAAAAAAAACGGCCAACGTTTCCCAATGGGTACTACTGCTGAAGGTATTAAAAAAATTGCAATTTTAGATTTCTTATTGGGCAACGGCCACTTAAACGAAAACTCCATAATTTTTATTGACGAGCCTGAATCTGCCCTACATCCAGAAGCCATCTCCAAACTGCTGGATATTATCGCTATACTCGCCAAACACAGTATTCAGTTTTTTATGGCAAGCCATTCTTACTTTGTCATCAAAAAATTGTTCCTGATTGCACAAGAGCAAAAAATGTCGATTCCAGTGCTTTCTTATGAAAATGACGCTTGGCAACAATCTAATCTAAAAGATGAAATGCCCGATAACCCAATCATTGATGAGTCGATTAAACTTTATAAAGAAGAAATAAACTTACCTGCCTAATGACAACCGAAACAATTATTGAATCGGGTATGTCGTTTGGGCCTTTTTCTGATGGGCATTGCTTTTATATTGAAAAAAGCCAGACCCTCAAAGACATTAATAAACACGAAGGTATTCGGATAGCAGAATTTTTATTGCTTAACACAGAAAATAATCGAACTGTTGTTAGCATTGTTGAAGCAAAAACCAGCTCTCCTCAACCTAAAAGCCATGAAAACTATGCCAGTTATATTAACGAAATAAAAGAAAAATTAACCAATAGCCTGGCATTGTTTGTATCTTTTAATTTACAGCGTTATCCTGCTGGCCATGCTGAATTACCGGATAATT
Source organism: Crenothrix sp. (assembly GCF_043729335.1). Classification (NCBI taxonomy): domain Bacteria; kingdom Pseudomonadati; phylum Pseudomonadota; class Gammaproteobacteria; order Methylococcales; family Crenotrichaceae; genus Crenothrix; species Crenothrix sp. Next base: position 11,877 of record NZ_JAYTLQ010000063.1, read on the forward strand.
TTAAACAGCTTCAAATAGCCAATATACATTTTGAGTTGATTTTAGTCGTCAAAAATAGCAAAAGCGAATGGTTAATACCGCTATCCGATGACCTTAAAAAAGCACTCAAGCCAACCGTTAAAATTTGGAATTTATCGCCCACCTCTGTCAAAGTATTTAATGAGGAAGAGGCGAAAGTAAAAAAATTAGTCAGTTAAAACCAGGGCAGTACTGTACGCTGCAATCATTATTTTAGGAAAACCCATGTCCCACCAATCCGAACTCATCAGCACCGACATCAACGCCTACCTGACACAGCACGAAAACAAGGAATTGCTGCGTTTTTTAACCTGCGGCAATGTCGATGACGGCAAATCCACCTTAATTGGCCGCTTGCTGCACGATTCCAAAATGATCTACGAAGACCAGTTGGCCGCCGTGCAAGCCGACAGCGTAAAATCTGGCACTACCGGCGCTGGCAAAATAGACTTGGCCTTGCTGGTCGATGGCCTGCAAGCCGAGCGCGAACAAGGCATCACCATCGATGTCGCCTACCGATATTTTTCCACCTCGACACGCAAATTTATTATTGCCGACACCCCAGGCCACGAACAATACACCCGCAACATGGCCACCGGCGCTTCCACCTGTGATCTGGCGATTATTTTGATTGATGCCCGTTACGGCGTGCAAACCCAAACCAAGCGCCACAGCTTTATTGCCTCGTTATTGGGCATTAAGCACATTATCGTAGCCATTAATAAGATGGATTTGGCCGGTTACAGCGAAGCCGTGTTCAATAGCATCAAGCAAGATTACATGGCATTCACGCAATCGCTGGATTTGCAGGACATCCATTTCATCCCGATGTCGGCACTGGATGGCGATAACGTCGTTAACCCCAGCGAAAATATGCCTTGGTTTACCGGCCAGCCGATGATGGAATTGCTCAACAGCATCGAAATCATGAGCGACCGTAACTTTACCGATGCGCGTTTACCCGTGCAATATGTTAACCGCCCTAACCTGGATTTTCGTGGCTTTTGTGGCACGATTGCCTCCGGCATCTTTAACAAAGGCGATACCGTCACTGCCCTGCCATCCGGCAAAAAAAGCACCATCAAATCTATCGTCACGTATGATGGTGAACTGGAATCGGCATTTACCTCAATGGCCGTCACCTTAACACTGGATGATGAAATCGATGTCAGTCGCGGCGATATATTGGTGGGCACGACTACATCCACCATCACGGTAGCCGATAAATTTAACGCCACCATTGTATGGATGGCCGACGCTGCCTTGACGCCAGGACGGCAATACACCATCAAACTGGCTACCCGCAGCGTAGCAGGCTCGGTGGCTATGATCCACCACCGCATTGATGTCAATACCTTGGAACACCATGATGCCAACACCTTGCAGCTCAACGAAATCGGCTCGTGTGCGATTTCAGTAACTGCACCGGTGGTATACGACACTTATAAAACTAACAAAGGCACCGGTGCGTTTATTATTATCGACCGCTTGACCAACGGCACCGTCGGTGCGGGCATGATTACCGGCACGGTCGATGAAAGCTTGCAACTGCCGGTCAGTAGCGATGACCGCGCCGCGCGATTTGGCCAAATAGCCAGCATTGTGTCTTTAACAGGTGATGCCGGTAACGCACTTGCGTATCAATTGGAACGTAAACTGTTTGATAATGGCCATGCTGCCACGGTACTGGAAAGCCAGGATACGGCGCTGATGCAAGCCATTAAAAACGCGGGTTTGATTGGACTTTGCATCAATAGCCCAAGCGAATTGGCTGATGTGGTGTTTGATTGCAACCAAAACACAATTGATGACATTTACAATGCGCTGAAAAGACAAAAAATTATTTTTTAGCACCTCCTGTAATCATCAAAAACAATTAAAAGCCGCTATAAAACAGGTGAGAATTTAAATATACCGGTTGGGGTAACGGCAGGAACCCCAACGACTGACTGCTCATTGTAACGGGTGATATTATGAAAAAGGTGATTCTACTATTTATGGTAATCATGATAATGGTTACCCTGGGTTGTGAAGGCAATACCACCGGCCAGTATAGACATAAGCCTGGCCATCATAATGACAAAATAGAAAAACCTGTAAACTGAAAATCTACCACCAGTCGGCAATAAAATCATTTTGATTATACGTATTGCTTTATTGCTGTTTCTATCTGCACTGGCGGTATTTTTAGTAGCGGATGTATTGCTCAGGTTATCAATACCTGTGCTGCCAGATACCCTAAATCCAATCGGGATAGCACTGCTGTTTAGCGCCTTCATTCTATTACTCGCCAACGGTTTTGCACTAATTTCTAAATTGACTGCCAAAACTGTCTTTGATTACTTTTCCAGCCACCAACGACTGCAACGCAGACTTTTATTTATTGCGCAAAAACAGCAGGAAATCATACGGTTGTTTCATTTGAAAACCGCAAAAATTAGCTATCTTTCCGAATTAAAAAGACAACGCCTGCTTGATAAAAACAACCAGAAACATCTGCAAATGTTAAGTAAGGCGATTGATCAACAGCTATTAGCCCTCAAAAACCATATTCCTGAAACCCAGTATAAACACCTGCAAGCGCAACACATTTGTTATAAAAATAACCAGAACATCAACGCTCTGTTAGAATTGCAGCAACAAATAGCGGCTATTATACAAGCATGATGTTACTCAAAAACTGGCTATCTCAGTTCATGGAATTGCTCCATTCTGTCAAAGATGAAAACCTGCAATGGCAAAATAAAAATCAGGCGCAACAGACCAAACTCAAACACGCAAAAATACTCGCTGAAAATGCGCTGGCAGCTAAGTTAAAAATGAAAAGCGTACAGTTGGAACACGAAATTAGCCTGCTTAAAATCCGCCATGACAGCGAGCTATCCATGTTTAAAACCAAGTGCAATCAGGATATTAAAGACTATGAGCAATACCTGAATGCTTTGGATAAACTTAAAAAATCCATACAAAGCAGTTACACGCATTTGCCGGAAGCGGTTGCTTTTACCATCCATCATCACGCTAAATATTTGCTCAATAAAATGTGGGAAGCAGAGGACATGCAACAAAAAATGAACTACGAAATGCAGCTGATTACCTTCATGACCACCGTGCATGAAGATGCCAAATTACAGCTGGAAGGCCTAGCGACAAAACCATTACCTGAAAATACCCTAAAGTTGATTCAGCAATAGTTAAGATTTCTCACGTAATATAGCCGTGCCGGTTAATCCGGCACACATCAACGCTTAACATAAGGAAAGGAAAGCAGCATGATCCCCGTCATTTTATCAGGTGGCTCTGGCACACGGCTTTGGCCGCTGTCGCGCGGACAATATCCCAAACAATTTTTACCCCTGGTATCCAAATACACCATGGTGCAGGAAACTTTACTCCGCTTAGACGGCCTTGCAGACTTAAAAGCGCCTATTGCCGTGTGTAATGAAGATCATCGTTTTATTATGGCCGAGCAGCTGCGGGAAATTGACGCGCACCCTGCGGCGATTATTCTTGAACCGGTCGGCAAAAATACCGCGCCTGCCGTTGCCGTGGCGGCCTTAACCGCCGCGTCCGAAAATGATGTGTTGCTGATACTGCCAGCAGATCACGTCATTGCCAATACCGCAGCATTCCATAAGGCGGTTATGCAAGCCAAACAAATGGCCGAGCAAGGCTTTTTGGTGACCTTTGGCATCGTCCCAACAGAACCACAAACTGGCTACGGTTACATTAAAAGCGGCGACTTGCTACAGGAAAGTGCCTTTAAAGTAGCGGGCTTTGTTGAAAAACCCGATAAAGAAACTGCGGCCCGCTATCTACAAAGTGGCGATTATTTCTGGAACAGCGGCATGTTCGCGTTTACTGCGGGTACTTTTTTACGGGAACTGGAAAAATTCAACCCCGACATGTTATCTGCCTGCAAACAAGCATTAGCCGCAGCAAAAGCCGATATGGATTTTACCAGACTGGATAAAGTTCTGTTTTCAGCGTGCCCTTCCGACTCTATCGATTATGCGGTTATGGAAAAAACTGACAAAGCGGTCGTTATTCCCCTGTCAGCAGGCTGGAATGATGTCGGTTCGTGGTCAGCATTATGGGATGTTATCCCTAAAGATGAATCGGGCAATGCCATTAGTGGCGATGTATTGGCGGTAGACAGCAGCAATTCCTTCATCTACTCAGAGAATAAACTGGTGACGGTTATTGGTGTCCACAATTTGGTAGTGGTTGAAACCAGCGATGCGGTAATGGTGGCCAGTAAAGATAAAGTCCAGGAAGTTAAACAGATCGTCGACCAGTTAAAAAAACTAGGCCGCAGCGAAGCCCAAACGCACCGTAAAGTGTTCCGGCCCTGGGGACATTATGATTCGGTGGATTGCGGTGAGCGCCATCAAACCAAACGCATTGTTGTTAAACCAGGTGCTAAGTTATCGCTGCAAAAACATCATCACCGCGCCGAACATTGGGTGGTGGTAAAAGGCACCGCCTTAGTCAGTAAAGGCGATGAACAAGTCTTGATTACCGAGAATGAATCGACTTATATTCCGTTGGGCGTGGTACATTCCCTGGAAAATCCAGGCGTTATTCCATTGGAGATTGTTGAGGTGCAATCCGGCAGTTATCTGGGCGAAGATGATATTGTCCGGTTTGGAGATCAATACGGTCGCGTGTAGCCAAACGACAAACTTTTTTAGTTATTAACTTACCCCCATTAAAAAATAAGGAAATCATTACAATGACAAGAAAAATTACCAAAGCAGTTTTCCCAGTTGCCGGTTTAGGCACACGCTTTTTACCGGCTACCAAAGCCAGCCCGAAGGAAATGCTGCCTATTGTTGATAAACCGTTAATTCAATATGCCGTTGAAGAAGCGGTGGCAGCAGGGATTGATACCATGGTATTTATCACCGGGCGCAGCAAAAACGCTATTACCGATCATTTTGATAAAGCCTATGAACTGGAAAAAGAACTGGAAGCTAGAAATAAGACGGAAACCCTGAGTATATTACGCAATATCCTCCCCTCCCATGTCTCTTGCGTATTTATCCGCCAGTCGGAAGCCTTAGGCCTTGGCCATGCCGTGTATTGCGCCAGACCTGTGATAGGCGATGAACCGTTTGCCGTAATATTGGCAGATGATTTGATTGAAGATTCCACCCGTGGCTGCATGGCGCAAATGGTGAGTTTGTATGAAAAGAAACATACGTCAATTTTGGGTGTAGAACGTATTAATCCAGCCGATACCGGCAGTTACGGTATTGTCAGGACTGGTGAGTTTACCGGTGAATTTGGTCCCATCGAAATGATTGTTGAAAAACCGAAACCTGCCGATGCACCGTCCAATCTGGCGGTGGTGGGGCGTTATATTTTAACGCCAGGTATTTTTGATAAGCTAAAAAACATTCCACGGGGTGCCGGCGGGGAAATCCAGCTAACTGACGGAATTGCTGAACTGATGAAAGATGAGCAAGTATTAGCCTATGAATTTGAAGGAAAACGTTATGACTGCGGCAGTAAATTAGGTTTTTTGATTGCCACGGTAGAACATGGCTTATTGCACAACGAGTTAAAAGATGACTTTTTGGCCTATTTGAAAGAACTGACCAAAAGTCAAAACTTCTAAACTTCGCTTGTTACACGCTCTGTTTGGTACATTAACAGAGCGTGTAGCTTCCCATAAACAGTTTCTGCGCCATCAATTCTCTACAGTAATTGCCTATTTAGCAGGGCCATAATTACCGAGACCATTACCCACACTGCCAGGGGGTCTATAGATACCGTAATCACCTAATTGCTGCTGATGCTGCAATCCATCATCATGACGCCGCTCATGTCGACCTTCATGGCCATGGCGGCGGCGATGATCATCAGCATCATTATCAAAACCATTGCGGTATCCCATACCTGCACCATAATTCGGTTGCCCATAGCGATAACCTGGTATCAGCGTGTTATAGCCATTGGTTCTATTTTGATTTCCTGCCTGCTCGGCTAACCGTTGTGCAGCCAAAGCCTGCTGTTCAGATGCAGTAGCGCTGCGCTGTAACGCATTCAATTCCGCCTGCTTATCCAGCTCGGCCTGACGCTGTTTTTCCGCGTTAACTTTGGCTTGCTCACTAGCTTCCTGCTCATCGCGCCACGCTTGCAATCTAATCCGCGCCTGCTCTTCTTGTTGCGACGTCATCGGCTTAATATCAATAACCGCCTGTTTTTCCGAAGGCGATGCACAAGGCGTTTGCTGATATTCAGGAACACCGTTAGATGACTTGCACTTAAACACTTCCGCGCTTAGCGTAAAAGCTGTTAATGCTAATAGTACACCTAAGATTTTATTCACAGCTTATACCTCATGGAAACATACAACTAATCGTTCAACACATGCGATGCCAATGGCTTGGCTTTTGGTGCTGGCTTATCCGCTATTAACAATCGCGCCAGATGCCGTAAACCATCTGAAGACAGCTCCAAACCTAAAGGAGCACCCATTTTATCCAACTCATAGATCACATCGGTCGCGGCAATAAAAGTCATGTAACGCAAGCTTTGTATTTCGGGTAATTCTTTAGACAAGGTTTTTAATTGCGGTGCTAAACGCTCCCAAGTTTGCACAAAAAAAGTGCGTACCGGATCTTTACTGGGATCATGACTTTTCAAGCCGTCCTGAAACACAGTGCGCGATTCCGTCAATATACCAGTTAAGGTTTTACGCAGTTCCGCTGATTTGGCATCGTGGGTAGCCTGCTTAATGGCCCGTGTCAAAAACACATCCCATTCTTTCCAAGAAGCTTGCCATTGGCTTAATTCCGCTGGCGTAAATGCCGCTGCCGGTTTTTTAGCGACTACTTTTGTCGGGGCATCAAAAGCCACTTTGATGGCAACGCCGTTATCATTAGCTTCTGCATTACCAAACTTTAGCGTTTTGACCATCGCCTTAACAGCTGGTGCATTTTCCTTAGGCAAAAATTTGGTTAAAGCTTTTTCAATATCATCGCGCGAGCTGTTTAAATCTACTTTAACCTGAGCCAGCTTAGGTTCGGCCACCCGTCTAATCAAGTCTTGCAGTTTATCAATGGTTAATTTCTGGCCGGTTTTATCGTAAGCGTTAGCTTGGGTAACCGGCAAGCTCAACACAGAATGGTCGGCATTTAGTGTGGGTTTTTGAAACGTTTCCAGCACGCCATCCCATTTTAAAACCGTTAGGCATTGGCCTGCGATTTGAGTTCCAAATTGTGCCTGAACGTCATTCAATAATCGAATCTGGCCTTTATCACCATTTATTTTTGGATTAGCCAAATTTAAAAAGCTACAGCCATGCTTGTCATTCCAAAGCTGTGCGGAATGGTCTTTCTGGGTAAATAATTGTTTAACCAACACCTTTTTAATCAACCCGTAATCTAGCTGGATAGGTAAAGTCACTTCATTGGCGTTTGCAGCGCTGGATAACAGGATCAATAAACTGCTTGCAGCCAAGTTAAAATATTTTTTCATTCTCTACTCCACAATGTCACGATTAGAATTTGATGCTGGGTATTGTCTACAAAAAGCACAAAGAGATGCAAAATAGCGTTGGCCTCCCCCTTTGCAAAAGGGGGAGGCCAACCTTGAATTACGGCTGTACCAGTGGCGTTACTGGCGGCGTAACAGGCGTTTGCATGCTTAACTCTTTAGAAATTTCGGTAACCTGTTTAGGCCGTGAAAACTGACGGCCAATAAATAAATCATTACTGACTACGTTAACATCATTAAGCCAGCGTGTAGAATTTTGGCACGTATTGTCGTAAGGTGGTTCCTTGCAAACTTCAATTTTATTATTTTTCAGGACATTAAAATGCAAGCCCGGTAAGGGGCGCACACGCACATCCGGTGGTGCTGCGGTGTAATCCATAATGGTCGGCTCATTAAAATTCAGCAAATTGAGCAACAGCTTAGGCACCTCATACAAGGGCATACTGCCGACTTTAAGCGGGCCGCGCTTGCCATCAATAATAATGATGGGGGTACTGACATATAAACGGAACATTGCCGGGGTAAATTTGCCGCGTTCTGAGGCCAGCACACCTGAATCGACATAGCCTGCAAAATGTTCCCCCAAAAATGGCAAGTGATCGCCAAACACAGCAATAATGCTGTCCGGATCGCGTTTACGCATATCGTCAATAAAAGCCATTAATTCACGGGATTTGTAATATACCGTATTGGCGTAGCTAGTTACCTCTTCTACTGACGACGCTGAAGTGACTTTACTGGCACGGTTAGCGCCTAAAGGATAATTCCAATGGCCAAAATAAGTGACAATATAATCCAAAATGGGCTGCTTATTCGCTAACGATCCGGAAATTTTTTCAGTCACTTGACGGTATAAAGTGGAATCGGCCATGAACTCACGGTTCATGTCATCTTGTACAAAATCCTTGATTGACCAATAGGTTTGAAAGCCTATATTCCGGTACACATTCACCCGGTTCCAAAACACCGGCACATTAGGATGCGATGCTACAGTGCGATAACCTTTATCGGCAAGAATATGCGGTAAGCACGGCACTGAATTCAACAATTGCCGTTCAAATTTGACATTGTCTTTCACCACCGGAAATCCACACAATACCTCAAACTCAGAATTAGCGGTATAACCGCCAAATACCGGCGGCATAGCATGGGAATAATCAGCACTTTTCCAAAGTTTTCTAAATTCTGGCGATAAGGGGTTAGGCGTGTACTTGGCTTTTTTAAGTTCATTGGGATCCCAAAACGATTCCAGTAACACTAAATGAATATTACGCGGTGTAAACGGTTTGGCGATATCCGCTGATTTTGGCATACGGCTCAGTAACTTTTCTGCCGCTATTTGCACCTGATCCTGATCCGGTGACACATCAGCCAAAGCAAAATAACGCGTGCCCTCTTGCAAGGTATAAACAGTAGCACCATGCCATAAATAGTTAGATCGCTGATCCCACACCGACGTACCGGTATATTTATCCAAAGGATTAAGAATGGAGGCAGGCTTATAAACTACGGTAATGCCCAGTAATATAGCGATGGTACAGGCTAGATAAGCGCTCCAATGGCGCATGGAAAAATTGAACAGCAACAAACTGGCGATAGCTGCCAACGGAATGGCTGCCGCAAAAAAACGCCAGCCTTCCAATATAAGTAGCAAAGATCGTAAGGCATAGACATCATCCGGCATAATCGGGCCGCCAAAAAACGATATTTTAATGGCATTGCCGACATACAAAATACCCATGATCAGCGTTTGGATGATCAGGAAAATCCACAGCCGTTTAGATAAGGCAAACAAAATATAGCTAAAAGCTAGCTGCAATAAGAAGTCGAACGGGATGGCCTTAGCTTGAAGCTGGACATCAAACTTTAAACTGCTGACAAAGTAAAAAAGAGTATATAGCAGCGCCGTCGAAATAAGCGGCAATGATTTTCTTAACATAAAAGGGAGGCTGTTTTTTAGATAGACAGGATAAATCTGCCAGTGTGAACGAGGGATGAACGTAGTTCATATTACCATAGAATCTATGGCTAGAACTTGGGTGCGATTTTCGGCTACCCACTTAGACGAGCCGGTTTTACCCTTCAGCAGACAAAATATCAGGCACTGCAAATCCTAAGCGACTGTTAATCGACTGGGTATTTGTACGAATATCCTTACACTGTAAAAACCAAACCTCCTCTTATTTGCTGTGTATCACAACTTATTGATTTTTAGTTCATTGGCTCTGAAAAAAAATTGTAATAGGCATTTTCAATGCCATAAATTACTCATAAATATGTTTATTTAGTTATCAGTAAACTTTCAGCCTGTCAGATTTTTAATCCGCACTTTGAACGCTCATCTCAAAAATACCCATCTCATCGAATTATTTAACTTAACTTTCAATAATTTGTAAAAAATAAAAAACATGGCACAGTAAATGCTTTATCTAAAATGTAACTCAAAAGCCGTAATATTTTGTTTCTTCACAAAAAAAAATATTTACCAGGAAAACCTTTCATGCCTGGTACGGCTTAAAAAAGCATTTTAGCAAAAGTGGGCTAAATAGATTTAGCACCTTGATTTAAGACAAATAAGGAAGTGTCATGTTAAAAAAAATTATCCAAGCCACCCGCTTTAGCCGTCAAGAGAAAGACATTGCCCGCTACATGCAAGAAGTCCGGGATATTCAGGAAGCCAATGTAAGCCGTCGCGATCTGTTAAAAATGGGTTTAACAGCCGGTGTAGGTGGTTTAACCGCTATTGGCGGCAAAGGTTTTTTACCTAATCTAGCGGAAGCGGCCAAAGGCTCGGGCTCATCGGGCAGCGGATCTTCTTTAAATATTATCAGCCCACCCTGTACCATGCCGTGGTCAGTGCCCTTGCCCATACCAAAAGCCCCTGTTGCTGTAGGCGCGTTCTCAGGGCCCGAAGCAGAAAAAGGCCAATGCCAGGAAAAACATAACCTGTGGAATCCCGGCAAAGGCGCAATAGGTGGCTTTGAAGATTTTACCGAAGCACGGAGCGAAGACCATCAACGCTGGGATGAGTTGGGCGGTTTAGCAGCTTGCACTCAATATGAGCTGATGGCCAAAGAGATTGATTGGAATTTTTATTCTGACGACGATGGCCGTGGTTTTAATTCCAAAGTGTGGACTTACGTCGATATGAACCCCAATAGCAATGGCGAATTCGCGACGGGTGTGTTGCGATTTAATGCACATTATGGCAAACCCATTTTGATGCGCATGTACAACGGCTTGCCTAAAGAAGGTAGGGATACCCAAGGCTTTGGAATCAATCAAATCTCCCCGCATTTGCACAATGCCCACAATCCGCCCGAATCTGATGGCGGCCCTATGCGCTTTTGGGATTCCGGTAAATGGTATGACTTCTGGTATCCCAATGTCCGCGCTGGCTTTGCCGGCACGCATAAAACAGGTACTTATTACAAAGGCGCGTGGTGTCCTGGCGATTGGCAGGAAACTCAAAGCACATTGTGGTTTCATGATCACCGTTTTGATTTTACCGCCGCAAATGTCTACAAAGGCTTAGCTTCTTTTTATACCTTATTTAGCGATGACATTAACCTGGATACCGGCGATGAAACATCCGGCTTGAGATTGCCTAGCGGGGATTACGACATACCTCTGTTGTTTGGCGACAAAGTGTTTGATCAATCCGGACAATTGTTTTTTGACAGCTTCAATATTGAGGGCATTGTGGGCGACCAGCAAACCGTCAATTTTAAAATCAAACCGTATCTGGATGTTAAACGCCGTAAATACCGCTTCCGTTTTCTTGATGCTGGACCTTCAAGGTTTATTGAACTGTCGTTGAGCAATGGTGCCAAGATGACCCGTATTGCAAATTGCGGCAATTTGTTACCTAAAGCACAAATCGTTCCTAGCATACGTTTGGGGGTGGCTGAACGTGCCGATGTTATTATTGATTTTAGCCAATATGCACCCGGCACAGTCATCTATCTGGAAAATCGTCTGGAGCAGATCAGCGGCAAAGGCCCTACTGGCAAAATTCTGCCTTCAAGTAGCCAAACGCAATTGCTTAAATTTATTGTTTCAGCCGATGCTGTCGTCGACAACAGTGCATCGTTAGCTACATTGCAAACCCAGGTGATGGTTCCTATGCCTAATCGTGCTGCCAATCCTGTGGTTAAAAAACGCAGTTTTAGTTTTAATACCAAAAATGGTGCCTGGGTAGTGAATGGTGAATTTTTTAACCCGTCAAAAATCAGTGCTTACCCAGTAGAAGGTACAGCAGAAGAATGGACACTGACATCAGGCGGCGGCTGGTCACATCCAGTGCATATTCATCACGAAGAGTTCCAAATTACCAGCCGTGACGGTAAAGCACCGGCACTAGATGACTTATCCAGAAAAGATGTGGTCAGAATTGGTCAAGCCTCACAAGGTACATCGGGAACCAGCAGCATTACTTTTTATATGCAGTTCCGTGACTGGTATGGCGACTACCCCATGCACTGCCATAACGTAGTCCACGAAGACCATGCCATGATGATTCGCTGGAAGCTTGTACCCGCCACCGACCCCAATGCCGGCAAGTAAGCCCACTATTTTAAAAAGGATTTAGTCATGAACAAAAGACAATTTATTAAAAATATAGGTGGCGCTACCTTAGGTGCAGCAGCTTTAGCGACTTTACCCACAGGCTGCGCCAGCTTAGTAACGGTTACTCCCAATAAAACCAATCAGGTTATGCGCAGCAAAGGTGCTTTCCCAAACGTACCGGTAGTAACCCATGATGGCCAGGAAGTGCGTTTTTATGACGATTTGATTAAAGGCAAAATCGTCATGATTAACTTTATGTATGCCCAATGCGAAAAAATCTGCCCAGGCATGACCGCTAATCTAAAACGGGTTCAGAAAGAATTGGGCGATCGGGTAGGCCGTGACATTTTCATGTACTCCATCTCACTAACGCCAGAACACGATACGCCTGAGGTACTGAAAGCTTACACGCAAATGCACGATATCCAACCCGGCTGGACATTTTTGACCGGCAAAAAAGCCGATATTGAAGAACTTCGCAAACACTTGGGCTTTAGTTTTTCTGATCCGGCAATCGATAAGGACAAGTCACAACATTTGGGTGTCGTTAAGTTTGGTATTGAATCGTTAGAAAGATGGGGTATGAGTCCTGCTTTAGGCGATCCTAAATACATTGCCGAATACCTGCGCTGGATGGAACCCAATGGCAGCAGACCCAATTTATCGGAAATGATGGGTTAGAACAGTTAGCACATCATGTTTTGTCTGGTTTTTTAACAAGGCGAATCATTTTTGAAGTTAGATTTTTAGGATAAAACTGAGTGGGCTGCTCAAAAAGGACGAAAGTGATAACTTCACTTTCAACTGCTGCATAGATTCGATTTAACAGAACGATTGCAGTATTTAAAATTCAGGAGTAAAGGACATGAGCAAAAGACTGCAAACGAGGACTACCCGCCCCTCTTCAAAAAAATGGATGAAACAAACAGGTATTAATACACTGATGGTATCAACAACTTTACTAAACGGTATCTGGTGTACACAGGCTCAGGCATTACCCACCATCGCGGCAGTGGTGGGTGAGATTGAAAAAATAACCCTTAATGAACCGAATAACCACTGGTCAGGTGGTGTGATTATTGCCGGCGGACAAAATATCGTTATCCCTAAAAACCTACTGATGGACTTGCCCGCAAACCGGCTGACCTTAAAGCAGCTTTTTGATGAAGCGTCGAATTCGTGTAAAACACAGGCAGAAACCGGTTTGGCCAAAGGTGATAAATGTAATAAATCTGGCGCAGGGGGCATTGCCACAATCTACGGTACACGCCTTGATAACGGCAACGTCATTGCTGGTGATGTGTTTGTGGCAAAAGCGGCCGAAACCGTTATTGGACAGGTCACTTACATTAACTACAATGAAGGTTATTTTAAAGTGAACGGAAACGCTAATGGTTCTGGCGGTATCATGGTGCGAATTAACGATCCGGAAAGCCGTCATACCATACAGTCTGGCGCAGGTTGTAAAACGGGTAGTCCAAACTGTAGCCCAGATCCGCGCTTCACCCTGGATGGCGACAACTACACCAACGTGTTTTCTACCGGTTATCCCATGTGTATACCCAGCACGGTATCGCGCCCCTCTACCGCCATTACCACTTCGCTGAGTTTAGGTGTTGTTTTACAATCGTCTGATGGTACAGGTAATGGCGATGTGCTTTGTCCACGGGAAAACCGTCCTGCCAATAACGCTACCCCAGTGGCTGATTCACGGCGCTTTGCGCCAATTTTGGTGGGTGACAGTATTACGGCGGAAGGTAATTTTGAAACTGTCAACAATATCACCTTTTTGTCGGTTCATTCTACAATGATAGGATCTGCGCTTTCTACTGATGGTACAAGACCTGACCAACCTGACTACCTGTTTCTGGATGAAGTAGAAATAGATGTGCCTGGTTTTCAAAATCAGCGAGCCCGTACCTTAATTATTGGTTATGCAACACTGGCACCAGCCGATGTTATGATTTGGGGTATACACTATGACCCTGTAAATAATGCCCCACATGAGTTTCCTTTGGCCACTTCGGTAGGCTGCGATAACGCGGCCGGTGTGGGTCAGTGTACATCTCAGGGTTTAACTGCGGGTGCGGCAGGGAATATCTTTAAAATCCGCCACGATGTCGATTTTGCAGCAGCGACTAAGCCCAAGGCCGATCCATGTGCACATTTAAGAGCCGATCCCCGTTTTGCAGATGTTAATGCCTGTTCGCAAAATTCTGGCAGCATCGCAGAACAATTTGCTATCTTGAGCCCTATCCCACGTGAAATCCAAGCCCGGACTGGGCGTAAGTTTGCTAGCGAAAAGGGTATCACTGCTGAGTTAATCACGGTGGATATTAACGGCAACAAAGCGACTAATGGACAATATTTATTTCCTTTTGGTATGGGCCTAGGTGGTATTTCTACCCCAGAAATGAACGAAATCAACCTGGATGCTATGGCAACCCCCTTATCCTTTACTGGCATACCTTGGAACCTTGACCGACGTTTAAGTCCAGGCGGCTGTGAGGGAGCTTGTGAAAGTACGCCCCAACCCCTAGAACCGTTCCCGTTCGAAGGTATGAACATGGATCCACGCACTTTGGGTAATCTTCCATCAGATACTTACCAAGATTCCAACTTTATAAGTGGTGCCTTGGCTAGTGTTCGTGACCGTATCTTGTCTTATGTCAACCCCACAGCTGCGCGTCCTGGCAGTAATGGCATAGGCATGAATGATGATGGTAACTTCACGACGGCTTTACTGGATTGGCAAGCCAACAGCACAATACCCAGTACTGGTCCGGGCTCAGAACCAATCAGCCCTACACCTGACGTAGATTTAGGTCAAGTGGATGGTTTAATCTGCAGCAATGAAACTGAATTCAACAGCCCCCCTGAAGCGCATGACGATTCGACATCGACAGATGCTGGTGCATCTAAGACATTTTCGGTACTTTGGAATGATAGTGATGTTAATGGCGGCACGCTGTCAGTCACGGGTTTAAAAGCATTGGCATCTGATGACTCTACGACAAGCATCACCACGAGTAATGGGAACACTGTTGAGCTTGAAATTACCGGCGATATAACTTTCAACCCCGCACCTGGTTTTTCAGGCACTGATAGTTTCATCTATGCCATTGCCGATGGCCAGGGGGGAATCGATACAGGTATCGTTACAGTAACCGTTAATGCTACATCCAATAATCCACCTATAGCACTTGATGATACACGCACCACTGAAGAGGATACCCCTGTAGTTATCGATGTACTCTCTAATGATACGGACGATAATACTGGAACCGGCTCTAGTGTACTGTCAATAGCATCAGCAACCTCTCCTGCCCATGGTACAGTTTCAGTTATTGGCGACGCAGCAACAGATCATGCCCAACGGGTTAGCTATACACCCAATGCTAACTACAACGGCCCGGACGCTTTCTCCTATGTCGTTGCAGATGGCCAAGGAGGCACCGCAACCGCGAATGTGTCCGTAATGGTAAGCCCAGTAAATGATGCCCCCGTAGCACTTGCAGAAACAGCTACCGTTATGCAAGGGACTACTATGGTTATCAATGTGTTAGATAATGACACTGACATTGACGGCGATGTGCTGACGGTGAGCTTGGCCGCCAACCCGCTGGTAACACCGCTAGGTAGGGTAACTACTAACGGGGCAACAGTAAGCTATACGGCTAACGCAGGCGTTACGGGCAATACTACCTTTAACTACACCCTTAGCGATGGGCATGGTGGCACTGCCACTGCTACCGTAACGGTGAAAGTCATTGCACCTGTTTTAGATGTTTTGGGCTTTACAAGAGCGCAGTTTACAGTAAGCTCAAGCGAATGGCGTGTGAATGGGACCGGTTCTGTACCTGGCAAAACCATTACCGTTCGTTTAGGAACAACCAATACAGGTGCTATTGTGGGTACCGCTGCTGTTGATGCCCTATCAGCGTGGACGATGAGGATAAAACCTGGCATTGTTCCTCCTGCGACCACTACCGCTATAACTGCGTGGTCATCCGGAGGTGGAAGGCAGCCCGTTGTGTTTACTAGAAAATAACTAATCTAAAAGGATAATTTATTGGGAGAAGGTGTACGCCTTCTCCCTTTTTTAAGTTTCACATATCATTTCCTATCACTTTCCTTAGGAACAAGACTTTACTACCCCCTATATTTAATCCTCTAAACAACCTTCGCAAACATAACTTTTGTCAGAAAGTGACGCGAAAAGCTTCAGAAAACACCGCCTAGATTGTAGTCCTTACCTTACATCACATTCTTTTATATTTATCCATCAACAAAAAACCCTACCATATCAGCCTGATTTGTATGTCATTAAACCAAAAATTAAACTTTGGCACGAATGGTGCTTTAGGTTAAATATCTGTTGGTAGGTTTCAGCATTATTGATCTAGCTCTTGAAATATTAAAACCGTTCATATTGATTTCACCGAAAGGCTCGAAGCCTCGAAGTCCAATCAAAAGGTTTTAAACACAGCGAGCCTTTGTTTCTATCCAACAGAAGGAAGTTAGCGTAGTGAAAAACTACGTCAATAAATGACCTACAAAATTCGATGTCAATAGCATTTTATTTTGAGGATTTAAACACTTTTACAGGAGTAACTGTTATGAAACTCAAGCACCTTATCATCCCACTTAGTTTAGCTAGCGCACTGGTTGACTTAACATCTGCGTTTGCCGCCCAAGGCAACCAAAATGTCATCAAACCGGCTATTTTTCCGGTAAGCCCAACAACGCCACCCCCTGTTGTGCCCACACAGTTTGACGTTACCGGCTATATACAAAACGCTGTAGTTGATCCAAGCGTTTGCCCTAATCTGGCTAATCTGGATCCACGTCTATGGGGTGGCACAGTTACGGTTAATGGCGTGGATATCGTCATACCCTGTAATACCATTTTACAGATGCCTGCGACATCGTTGACGTGGGCAGAGTTATTTGACTCATCACTCGTACCTGAAGGCACACCCCCAGGCACATCAGGTTTGGCTTTAGCTGATAAAGTTATGTTACCTGGATCAGCCGTACCCGAACAACCTGGATCTTTACCTTTGCCAGCTTATGAAATACATATTGTAGGCAACATTATTAAAGATAAATATATTGCAGGCCTGGTCTTCATTTCGCAACAAAGCCTGAATGTCGGTCAGGGTTATATTAAATCTATTGATTATGCTAGCGGCGAACTGTGCGTATCTTCAGTACCCGCCTACGGCTTTACCGGACAAACAGAAGCTAGCCCTGTATGCCAAGAACCCGATGCCCGTGTCCGAATTAATGACGCTGTCGGTCGGTTCGGTTTAAAACATGGTGGTCCTGGCTGCGTATCAGATGGCAGTTGCGATGTGGAAGAAAGTCACTTTGACCCTCGCTTTACAGCAGATACCGATAATCCGACCATTCATGCTTCAACAGGTTACCCGATGTGTATTCCACGGGCTTACCCCTTTGGCATTGCCGGGGATACTGATGCGCTATGCCCTCAGCAAAACCGCCCTAAGCAAGTCAGCGGTCAAAAGTGTACTAACCTACCCGCTACTAATGGCATCACTTTCCCCGCTTTCCCAGCACAATCCGATGGTTACTGCCATAGCTTTGTCATGGATGCCTTGCCTACGACTTCTGCACCGTTATCAGGGCCTTGCGGCACTATAACCGCTAATGGCAGCACTACAACCATTGCGTGTACCACCCGCCCCGATAGGCAAGCACCTTTTGAAGTAGGTGATTACATTGATTATTCAGGTACCTTGACGATTGACGCTAATCGCACCAATCCAACGCAAACCACCGCTTATTTTATTTCTGCACACACGATTAACGCCCATGTGGGTATCTATACTATGCCGGGCACTAAGCCTGCGTATGTGATGATTGAAGGCTTGCTGGCTGGAACCAATGCCTTGCCCATCCAAAATATTCCACAAGAAGTCACTTCACGCGTTCATGTGGAAGGTTTTACTACTGACCCTAGCAGCATGGTGGACATTTTTGCCATGGATGTCGATAAGCAAAACGACGCCATTACAGAACGTTTATTGGGTAGTGTCAATCCGTCTGGCCCTCCGGTAATAGGACGCGCACGCTTCTTACCCGCAGCAGGAAGTTTTTCACCGCCCACCCGTAATTTTCGGATTGTTAGCCGGGCTGTCTGTAAAAGCAAAACCCAGCCTTGTTATATACCCCAAACCTATTTGGATCCTAATAACCCAGCGGGTAAATACGCCAATGGCTTGGTTGCAGGCCAGTATAACGCACCCAATTTTGAATATATTTTCACTGAAAACCTGTTTCTAGGTGATCCCGTACTGCCTAACAATTTTCAGGACTTAGCGTTTTTAGCGTGTGGTTCAGGCCCATTAACTACCGCTACTGTGGCGGGCAATGAACCCCCTGTTTTAGTGGGTGCTTTAGACCCTGCACCTTGGGCAGCTCCTATGCCAGCGCCAAACCAATGCGCAGGTAAATTAGCCAATCAGTTAACGATCCCTGCCACGCAAACACCTGATGAAGTAGCCATTTTTAATGCGAATTGGGATAACCGAAAAAATCAAGGCAAGCTGACGGTTACCGCCACTTCTTCATTACCGGGTGCTACGCAAAACCTACAGTTATATGTGCAGGCAACCGATATGTTTGGCGGCACTATGTCTGCTGACCCCCAACCCATGCAACTGATAACCAATCCAGCTGTAGCGCCCGTAGGTGGTTTGCCCTGCCCTGCTACCAACAACCCCTGCTGGCAATATTCAGTATCTGGCACCATTGTTAATCCGGCGCATGCTGGGGGTGGTAGTCCGAATCTACCCACTAATATCTATTCGGTACCTACAACGGTTACGGTGTATTCAAGCCGTGGGGGTAAAAGTGATATTGCCCCTGCCTTGCAATGCGCAATAGTTAATGGCCAGAACACTTGTTTTTAATATAGGAATACTCACCACCCCTGTTAACTCAGGGGTGGCAAGGGAATTATCTTATCAGAGAGGATTTATTTATGAACACTATAACCTTATTAAACCGAAATAGCCTTCCGGATAAATTCGAACTGACGGCTGTTCTGATTGTAATGACCTCATTGGCTGTTTACACCCAGCCTGTGCTGGCGCACCAAAAATCACTACCGAATTATTGTGACGCCAACACCTTGCTGGCGTTTCCAGAAATGCCGGGGTCTTTAAAATGCACACCGGCACCAGAACCTTACGTACTGGATGCTGATGGCAATAAAGCTTCCATAGCCCCTGCCATTATCAAAGATAAAGCCAAAGCCATTGCGCTTGGAAAAATGTTATTTTGGGACAGCCAGGTAGGTAGTGATGGCTTGGCGTGTGCAAGTTGCCATTTTCAGGCCGGTGCGGATAACCGCATCAAAAATCAGATTAATCCCGGCATGAGAAACGCCAGTGGCGAAAAGGCCAGTGATAGTATTACGCCTCTGGGTAATCTATTTAACTTTATGTCGTCACACTCAAATACAGTCTACATTGATCCGTTATTAGCCCAATCTATCATAGGTAAAGGGCCTAATTACACCTTAACACAGGCAGACTTCCCGTTACGTAAATACGAAGAGCCAGAAACACTCGTAGAAGGACAGCCTTTACAAGCTAACCGAAATGCCGAAGTCCTTTATGACAGTGATGATGTTATTTCTTCGCAAGGGGTTTACCAATCGGTATATACCAGCTTAAATGCCCGGGGTAAAAAGGAAATCTGTCAAAAAAATCTTTCTAATTTAGGGTCTGGCTTGCCGCTTTTTAATGTAGGGGGGCATTCGGTTCGCCAAGTCGAGCCGCGCAATACGCCTACCATTATTAATGCTGTCTATAATTTCCGTAATTTTTGGGACGGCAGAGCTAATAACATTTTTAATGGCCTTGATCCCTTCGGCATGCGCCGTTTTGCAAACCCAGATAATATGCCTTCTACCGATATATACAGTAAGAATGCTAAGGGTGTACTTATAAAGAATCAGCTGGCCATTTACAATGCCAGTCTTGCCTCACAGGCTGTAGGCCCTGCGTTAAGTGATTTTGAAATGTCATGTGGGGGTAAAAGTTTTGTGGAACTGGGTAAAAAGATGCTGGCGCTTAAACCGCTAAGTTATCAAACGGTAGCGCCATCGGATAGTGTTTTAGGCGCTTATTCAAGACCAGAAAGAGGCTTAAAATCATCTTATACCTATAAAAATATTATTCAGAGTACTTTTAACAATGCTTATTGGGATGACACCAAAAAAATTAATGGCTACACCCTAACTGAAAACAACTTCTCGTTATTTTGGGGTTTGGCCATTCAAGCCTACGAAGCCACCCTGGTATCGGATGATTCCCGTTTCGATCAGGCACAAGAAGATGTTATTAATGGCCGCGATTTACTGACTGAACAGGAGCAAAACGGCTTGAATGTATTTGTCAATCAAGGTAAATGTATTGGCTGCCACTCAGGAACAGAATTTACAGCGGCCTCGGTCAATCATGCGTCTAACGTTAATAATGTGCCAGCGATTGGTAAATACACTGAACGCATGGTGATGGGTGATGGTGGTGTTGCGTTATATGATGCCGGTTTTTATAATATTGGCGTACGGCCTTCTAAAGAAGATTTAGGTATTGGCGGTACTGATCCTTACGGTTTTGCCTTATCATTCACCCGCAATGCCAAGCTAAAAGCCAATGATCCATACGACTATAATCTTGAAAATGCCAACATTTCCAGCTTAGGGCCTGACCCGTTTCAAACGAATTCTTTCTTGTTTGCCGCAAGTATTGATCCCGTAACCAGTGACGAGCGCGATGCAATTGATGGCGCTTTTAAAGTACCCGCTTTGCGTAATGTCGAATTAACCGGGCCTTATTTTCATAATGGTGGCCAAGCAACGCTACAGCAAGTGGTGCAATTTTATAACCGTGGCGGCGATCGTAAGGACTTATTCCAAAAAGACCCCGAATGCGGTGGCGCATTATTAATTGATGGCCAGGTTGCTGCTGATCCAGAGACAGGCTTAATTGACAGCTCCGGTTTTTTACGTGATGGTTCTTGGTTAGGCCAACCTAGCAATATTGCTGCTGATATGGCCGGTACCAAAGAACTGCTGGATACTACCTGCCATCAAGGCCAATCACCGCATGAAACTTTAAACTTAAGCAGTACCGACGTTGAAGATGTAGTCGCTTTTTTGAAGACACTGACCGATGAGCGAGTCCGCTTGGAGCAAGCCCCATTTGACCATCCTTCTTTAAAATTACCTCATGGCCATACCGGTAATGAGAATAAAGTGAAATTTATCAAATCGACCAATCAAGCCCAACAACAAACCTATGAGGTGCCAGCAATTGGCGCAGAAGGACGTGGTGTTAAAGGTTTGTTGCCACTGCAATCATTTGAAGCTGGATTGCAATAAGCCAGCGTGTTCTCTGGTTCGGGCATAAGCTTGAACCAGAGAACTTAAATCTTTTCGAAAAAGCATCAATAAAAACCACCCTGTTGTTTAAGTTTTTTTATCTTCCCCATGTAACAGTTTTCTCAATTCGGGACGAAGCTTGACCCAAAATTGACAAAAGATGTGTTCCGATATTTCGCGGACTTTAACGGTACACCCAAAAAGAGTCGCACCCACAAGAATAAAAACAGGATGATCCCGAAACAATAAGGCAATATTTTCCAGTAAGCTATCAGGAGACACTAGCATTTTCAGCATATCTAACAGTGTCATGTTAGAGTTATCCAGATCACCACGCAGTAGCCAGTACAGGGTAATAAGAGAATAAATTACCAGCGCAAAGTGAAATATTTTGCGTGCGATAATTTGCGTCTTGGCTTGTCCCAACAGCGATCCGGTGGACAAGTTGCCTGCATGCTGGCTCATAAGTTCGACTATTTTTTTAGATTTTGGATGGACACCTTGGTTATCGACCACTTCAAATGTGTTTGGGATGTTGCCAGGGGAATAGCCAAAAACGCCTTGGGCAATACGTTCAAAAACACTGACATGGATTTTAGGCGTAGCTATATAAACGCCTGTAACTTTATCGTTGCAAATTTCAACAAAGTCCCGGGGTTTATAACGGTAATACACCCCAAGGCCCGAACGGGAATCATAAAGTTTATCAAAACAATATTTCCGGTCTTTAATAAATGCCATATCAGTGGGGACAAATTTAAGGCCATCTGCCTTTTTCACCATCCATTCGAGCGCTTCCAAAGAAAGTCCTTGCTGTGGGTAACCGCCGCCTACATTACTATGCACCCCCGGAAACCAAACCTGTTCAACACGTGCATCCTCTTTCCAAAGTAAGGGATGAAACGATTGACGCTGCTCATCAACTGATAGGGCGTGATAAGCCTTGTTAACCTTTTCATGCAGCTTATGATCTTTAAATTCAAAACGAAAAATAAATTTATCCAGAATATCTGTTGCCCAATCGAAAGGCAGACCCACGGCTGATACCGTATCCCACACCCCCATAAATTCAATGCTGGGTTTGGTATCACAAAACGTTAAATTTTTATCGGTCAGTTTGTGAAGCCATTTTTCAAAAATAAGCGTGATAGCAGGGTCATAAAACTTTTCCAAAAATGCCGGATTTTTAGCACGATAATCCCTGAAAAGATGCCACACTGCATCGTCAAGCTGCCTATCCATATAAACAGTATTATCCAGCATCCCCATTTCACAGATGAAGCTTGCCAATCTTCTTACCGTAAAAGCCCCGCGACTAAAGCCAAACAGGTAAATCTTGTCCCCTGGCTCATAGGTTCGCACCAGTTCTTTATATAAGTGGCGAACATTGCGGCTTAAGCCCCAGCCAAAAGCGCCGCCCAGTAGCTTTAATGGCTTAAAATCTTGAGTTCCAACACCGTCGTCATAAAAAGCTATTTGCTCGCAATCGGGTAAATTAAAATCAATGGCTTCGTATAATTTAAAAACATTGGTACCCCGGTTTTTAATATTGGAATTTCCGGTGCCATCGGAAAGCAGAATGATATTTTTAGACATATAACCCTCCTTGGGTTAAGACTTGCAAATCTTTTAAAAAATTGGCCACCCAAAAGTTGCGAAAACGCCACCTCGAAATTTAATCAAATACCTCATCCCCCGTGGGTTCAATGTGTTCAACCTTGTTCATCTGCTGCCGGAATTCGGACAGTTTATGGTACAGCTTATAGCGAGCACGGTTGAGATTGCCCAATGGCCGATGCTCAGGAAGACAATGCCACGGATTCATTTTCAGGCGCTTGGTAAAATCAATCAATTTTTCAGATTCAAAATGCTGTTTCGGGATATGCACAGTAGCCACCGGAATAAACGGCGATAATTTCTCCGGCCAGCGTACCGAACTGTCTTCAATAGGCATTAAATGCGGGTCAGTTTGCAACTGAACCATCAGATCAAACTCCACAGCCTTTTCGCTCAAGGTTTTGATCATGTTTTCGCGCAGATAATTAAATGGCACCTTACCAAACGGCAATCCCGGTATTTTGGTATACAGACCCTTGGTTTTCGGTATAAACGAATACATCACTGCCTGACCCTCACCCAACAAATGAGGCGTGCAACTCCAGTAACGGTCACCGAAAGGGTTGTACTTGGTTTCATTCCACAAGGCATTCATCGCCATGTCCAACAAATGGCTATCTTGGGGATTAAGGAAATAATACAGCGTCATATCCACCAGGCTCCAATACTGCAACTTGGCATTTTCCCGTGTGTTGGGGGTAACAAAAGTCGCGCCGCCGCTGGTGGTGATAAAATCCTGGGTATATTTTTCTTCCTCTTCCATCAGTTTTTTGCCAGGTACCCCCATGAGTTTGACTGACATACTCAAAAAACCAACATCTTGAATATCGGCAGGTACATTAGGGCCAGGGCCTGCATAGCGCACATAAGCCGGATAACTTTGCGGTTTGGCAAAAATACCCTTACGACAATGTTCAGGGATGTCATCGCGAATGGTTACTGTGGCTTTTAACACAGCGTGGGTTTTGGTATTGCCACCGCGTTCATAACCACCCGGTTTAAAGCGCCCGCGCATTTGGTCGGCCATGAGATCAATGATTTCATCCAGGCTTTGATCTTCATCCGGATCGATTTTTTCCTCGGCTATTTTTAGCCCCTCATTCTGTCGGCGTAGATTGATAAAATATTGCACAAGCCGAACCAGCGGTTCTCGAAACAGCCAGTTCAACTGAGGACGGAACCAGGGTTCCAGTCGACGCTCGATATACAACAGTTGCAGTAAAAACTGATGAATAATTTTAAGTATGCGGAATTTAATCGTCATGATGTGCTATCGCTCCCTTGGCTAGGTAGGCTGGCTATATATTTCAGTGCGCGCAGTCCTGGCATAAAAAAATAACCGCCGCCATGTACGGTAACAAATTGCGGCAGCGGACAAGTTTTTTGCACCGGCCCCGCCGGATTTGGGTGGTTGAATTCATCGGTGCTTTCACCGCTCATTAACGGCTGTCGGTGGCCTAACAACGGATCACTTTCGTGTTGCACGCCATTAAATTTGCTGCTCATCGCCCAGGCATTTTGAACAAACTCAAACTGCCTGGATATATTAGCCACCAGGCACATAAACTGTATGCCGCGCTCAGCCACTGGTGCATCCGGTTTGATAGCCTCTTCCGGCGTCAGTAAAGGCCCATAGGGTCTGCCACGGCGCAGTAGCCTATGAAAACGTGCGGAAGCTATCAAGTCTTCATCGTGGCGGTTTTGCCCAAAGCCCAGTATTTTCTTCAAGCGGGATATAAAACCGGTAACACCAGGCGGTAAATCGCCAGTGCGTGGATTGGTTCTACGGATATGCGCCCCTAGCGGGCATTTATTGCCAACAGGGTCTTCCTCGTAAGTAAAGCTATTATGAAAGTCATCACTGCCAATCCCCGGAATCACCCCTGCATGTTTTGACACCAAAGGTATGCCGTCACGGTTTCTACCCACCATAGCGGCTGCCAATTGTTCACGTTTTTCGAGGTTTGAGCCTGCCGCTTTAGTAACAAATTGCCAAAAACCGGGCACATCCTGACCTAGTTGGCGCAATACAAGATAGCTGCCATTACGACCCAAATCTTTTAAGTCCGGAACATCTTCTGCATTAGGCAGAACATCCGCGAGCTTGTCTGTTATCGGGTTAATCAGCGGCCTTGCGGTGTATTGCGCATATTCATTAGGGTAACCCAGCACAACCTCGCCCACCGCTAGCCTATTGGAATAGCCATCCCGGTCATGCGGATTTGTACTTTGCAGGCGCTGCCAATCAATATCAGGTTGGCTGATGCCATCGGCAAAGCCGAACGGTTCAATGCCGCCAATATCCTGCGTTGGTAAGGTTTTGAAAACTTTAAAGGCTTTTGAAAAGTTTTTGCCTTGAACTGTTTTTCGCCACGTATCAATGTCACCGGATGTGGCATAAAGCAACAATACTACATGGGGGATTTGTTTAACATTACCGCCCCACAGCCATTGTTTAGGCGCATTGCCAGCAATATCACCCAAGCGGCGCGAACGGCTTTCATCACCCGACAGCCCAACAATGAATTCATCTGAAAAGCCCTCGATAATCGATGCCCGTAGTCCTAAAGCCTGTAGACCTTGAACAGAAAAAGCTATTTGCAATACCGTTTTTGGCGGTATTTCTGTTTCTTCTGCATTAGTGACGGGGGCTGAGTTCAGCCATTGCTTAGCAGCCGTGGCATCGACAATATTCAATAGCATAAAACAGGTGTCGGTTAGTTTTCCGTGCCCAAAACGCAGTAATCCTTGCAGGTCATCAAATTCAAAATCACTGGAAGTTTTCATCATCAACACTCCTGTTCAGATTAGGCTAAGCCATTCACGCATTTTTGCATCACTATCTGGGCGAGTTTCCACGCCCTGGCGAATGCGGCTGTTACGCGCTAAATCGGTGGCCGTTAAGTCCGGATAGGCCTTGTACCAAACTTCAGTGGGTATTTGATGCCGCCTTTGGGTGTATTTAAAAGCTTGCTCGCGTGCAGCGCCTTCTTTAATAAACCATCGCGTAGTCGGATAACCCACTGCACAACTGAAAGTAAGGTTGAGTCCCCAGCCTGCCTTGTTAATAAAATCATCCATATAGCTTTCATGGCTGCCGTCATAATTACTGGCAAAAAAAGCCCGCCGGTCGTTATCCAGAAAAACCCAACGGGCAAAATGTATAGACCGTATCCGAGCCAGAAAACCCTGGTTATAAACATGTCCAGCCGCGTAATCGGTGAGCAGCAGGATAAATTCGAAGGTCAAACGCCGGAAAATTCCTGGCTTAACATCACCAAATACGCTGTACTGGTTAGTCACATCCCAATCTTCCTGCGCCGACAGCGTCTGTATATGTTTGCGGTCTGGCCTAATAAACAGCTCAGGATCAGAGCGCTCCAGCATCCGAAGCCGTAGCGCAAAAAACGGTGCGATAATTAATAATAACGGTGACACCAGCAGCAAAAACAGCGGTACGCCAATTTTGTGCGCTAGATTGCGCAATCCCCATACAAGCGGCGTTGGCTCTGGCGGTGTTAATTTAAGCCGCCCCGCATGCTTTTCCAATTCAACATGAGCTAATAATTCTTGCCGCAATTCATGGGTATTTTCTCTACCTACTTTATCGGCAATGTCTTGCAAATACGCAGATAAGCTCTGGTGCAACGCAGCTTCTTCATGAATTTGTTTAACGGTGCGCCCAATCCAGTTAACGTAACGGGTTTTGGGTTCGATGTGATGGCTTTTCATCCAGGCTAGCAAACCCTCACTGTTGGCATCTGGAAACCCAACACAAAATGAAAATAGCTTTGTCAGACCTGGTTCAGCTTGCGCCGCAAGTTCTGCCAGAAAAGAATCCCGGTCACCATCACAATCTCCCAGAAAAGCCAGAGCTGGCTGCCACGGCCTTGGCTTAACGCCAAAGGCTTTAATTTCATCACCAATTTTGCTTTCAATAATCACAAAACGCGCAAAATGTAAGCGTTCAAAACGACCAAAAGCAACCAGCTTATTAGCAGGATCGGCATGTCCGACAGCTTTGGTTTTATTCATTTTGGCCAGCAGTTTACGTAAACTATCTAACTGTCCGTCGCGCACAGGGGCGCAAATCATAAAAGTGGATTGGGGTGTCATGGCATCTCCCGCAAACTAAAGAATTACACGATGGTTTATTCAGTGGTAGTGCGTACCAGAGCAAAATCCAGAATGCGCTTTTGCTTCCACCACACTTTGCCAAGATAAACGCCGGGTTCCACTTCGCGGATTTCATCACGGATTACTTTGGCAAGAAACGAGGTACGCGAATAATCAATTACAATAGTATCTTTACCATCCAGCCAGCTTTTATCCCGATACACCTTGGCAACAATAAAGGTCAGACTGAAGGGGGTTACCTTGTTGACCAGAACACCGGCCTGTCCACCGGGGCAAAACAGATCGAATACTTTGCCCTGCCAGGCAAAAACGCCAGCCAAAAATGCCACCCATTTTGCGAACATAGAACCTGCCAAAATAGCTGTGCCTTGGGTATCACCACTGGGTATTTCTCCAGGTGTTGCATTACGATAGATGTCGTCGAGCTCTTCAACCGACTTAGTTAACCAGCTATTTACCGTGTTGTTCATAGTTGTTACTCCTTCATTTTATTCCGCAGGGCAGCGGCATGGGCGTAAACCTCCCGGCGAACGGCATTCATTCGGCCAAGTGGCGCATGGGCAGCGAGACATTGCCAGGGATTAAATCTACTTCGCTCGCCAATTGCTAATGATTCCGGATTATCAAAATCCTGGTTTTCAATTGTAATGGTAGCCACGGGAATAAAAGGCGAGACAGCTTCATCCCAAATGACCGCGGCATCTTCAATAGGCATCGTGTCCGGATCAGTTTGCAGTTGTACCGCAAAATGGAAACACGCGGAACCCTGTTGCAAATGGGCTTTAATGGCCGCACGCAACTGGTTTTCGCCAGCATCAACTGCCTGCTTGGTTTTGTACTCTGAACAAGGTATTAGCGAATATTTAACGACCTGATTGCCCGATTCACCCAACCGAAACGGCACGGTGCTCCAATATTGAATATCTAACGGACTTAAACAGTGCTTGCGGGATTTAATCACCGTACAAAGGGCTTTAAAATGCGTCGTAAAAAACAGCAGCATCTTAAATTTCCCTTGCTGACGTGCGCGGATAAATTCCAAAAAATCTTCGGGCGTGGCAACAAAAAGCGCAGGATAACTGTTCAAAATAAAATCCTGCAAGCCTGCTTCGCCCCAAAGCACTTCACCGTCTACCTGGGATAATTGCATGGATAAGCCGCGTATATCTTTTGCCGAATCATCTTTTTGGGTGGCGTTGGCAAAGCGCAGCTTGGCTGGATAAGTGACAGACTGCGAAAAAATACTCTGTTTCAGTGCTTCGGGAATATCATCATGGACACGAAATTCCGCGTTCACATAAGCCACAGTTTTTAGCTGGTTGAATCTTGGCACACTATTGTTTTCAGTTTCTGCCGTGGTGACAGCGGCAATACAGGGGTTCATTTCTGCAACCAACTGATCAATGGACATTTCATTTTGCATTGCGCTGCTCCTAGCCTGATAGGGCAAACCGAGTGTTAAAACATGAGCCTCGTAGGGTGGGCAACGCTTTTCTGCCCACCATTTGAATCACGATTGTAAGCGGTGGGCAGGAAAGCGTTGCCCACCCGACGGATTATTTACTTAAAACTTTCATCAGAAGCAGCACGGGGTTTAGGTTTCCATTGCAATGAATAATATTGCCCTATATCTCTAGACCATGGATCGAAGGCATTCATCACCCCCGCCAGCTCACCGGAAAGTTCCGGCATAGTACGCAACAATATTCTTTTCAGTAACGACACCTGAACTTTATGGCCATTATATTCATTGGCTTCCCACTGTTTTTCACCCGGTCCGTTATTCATCACCCATTGATGGCCAAGGCTAGAATAAAATTCCGGCCTAAAACTGGAAGTAAAAAACCGATCGCTAAACAAGCGCCGCGACGCATTCAATATAAACACCTGAAACTGAGTTTCGGAAATAGCAAAGCCATGCGGATGGGTAAACTCTGCCAGCCAGCCCACCACGGTATCCACATCCTCAATGTTATCAACCATACTGCTGTCAGCATGTCCTAGACAATCATTGATAGCTGAGCCATCGGCATTTAATTGCGAATCGGTAATTACTTTGCTGGCATCGCACTGATGCTGGCCATACACCTCACGTAACACACCCACCAACCGCTCCTGTTCTTTTCGTTCCGGGCTGTTTTTTTCCAGGCGCTGATCAACAAAGTCACCAAAGCTTGTCAGTTTGGTTAGCCCGTATTGCCTTCTGAATTCATTAAACCTAGGCACGCCGTGTTCACGGTCACGTATTAAATCCAGCGCAGCGACATCAATTTTGTTGGTTTCAGTTTGCAAACGCGGCATGTCTAAATTTTGTAGAAACTGCGGATGATTTTGCAAGGTAAGCACCCCCAAACGTTGCCGCCCCATGCTCATCGCCCAATTACTTAAGCCGCCATCGGTCATAGCCTGAGTCGCTTTGCCACGGAATGTGCTCGCCACAGGTACTTTTTTAGTGATGGCATTGGGGTTTTGTAATTCCCTAAACTCCAGTAAATCAGGTATTAAAGGATGCAAGCGGTAGACGGTGGGGAATTCTTCCGGAAAGTTAAACGGCGAACCAAAATGATTGGTACCGCCATTAACATGTTGCAGATTACGTAAATCCCAAATGTCTTTTTTGTCAGGTAAATAGCCTAAAAAACCAGGATTATCCTGATAACGATGACTTCCCAGCCCAAAAATACCTGCACCTGCTGCAAACGCCGAATAAAGCTGGTTGGCTTTAGTTTCCTGCGGTGACTGCCCCAAACGGTTAACGACAATTTTTTGTAAAACATTGGACACTGGATTATTTTTATCCAGCAAACCGTTCCAGTTGGCATTCATCCCCAGATTCATCGGTTCGTCGTACAGCAATTGTGTTGTCCATTCAATGGTATGAATCTTGGCTATTTCGGCGGCAACGACCAACCGCGCCAGCTGGAATAATTCTTCGTCAGTCACTTTCTGATAAGTGATAACTTCATCAGGTTTGGCTGGATTACGTAGCCCCGAATCTGCTTGCGGCGTGGCTGCGGCCTGTTTTCTAAAAGCATCGACAATCAGATTGTGTTCACGCACAAAAAGGTTATGGTAAAAGCTCATGCCCACAGTCCAGTTATCGGCAAAGGCGGCAGCTTCCTGACCTTTCCAAGCGGGATTAATCGGATCAGCCACACAGCCTGTTTGATTACTGTCACAACTGTTTAAAACCGGCAAATAACCTTGGCTATCACTGGCTGCTGTTGATTTACCGCGCGGCAACATCAGTAATTTTGCATTATCTTTTGGATCACGCTTTACGCGTTTTAACGAGGTGTCATCATAGCCGTAAATTTGTGAGGCATCCCACCAGGCGGTTACCGTGTTTTCGGTGGTTTTTTGCGCACGCGCCAAATAAGACTTGCCGTTGTGATCAAAGCTGGGTGCAGGTTCATGCTGGGCAATATAACCCGCATCAACTTTATCATTGGGCCTGCAACCCAGGGTTTTAGACTGTTCAGCGGTGACTGGCTGTTCCTGATTATTAACCTTTTGACTGGTACAACCCATCGCCATTTTGGCATCGTCATTATGGCCTTCGCGCAAATGAGAAAACCAGTCATGGGTCATAAACTGAATCCAGTAGGCAGCCAATACATTAAAAAACGGTGCTTTTTTATAATCGCATTGCGCGGTTTTGGCATTATCAGGTAAGCCTTGCCCAAAATTACACATATCGGGTTTAGTTTGCGCACGGGTGAACAGCTTGCGGGAAATAACTTGCGGATCGGGTTGCAATAAACCCAACCTGTCCCCGTGACGATTACGCGCCAACTCATTTTTACCCAGTTCTGGAGAAGTAGTTTCAAAACGCACATTGCGTGCAAATAACTGATGGGTAGAGCCCATGGCCGGATTGTAAATATCGTTGCAAATACCGGTTAAACTGCGGTTTCGGATGAGTTCGCCAGTGCAAACTTGCACTCCTTTAGCGGTAGTCACTTGTTTAAATTGTGGATGGGATGGCGGTAAACGCATGGCTTCCCAGGTTTTTAGTACCGGCCCATCGGTTGTTCCGTTACCATTAATATAATTTTCAAAGGTTTTATTATCATTCAGGTTAAACCGGATTAACTCCATGCGCTGGTATTCCAAATCAATTAACGCACCATCGACACCGCGCTCATTGGGTTTTAGATGCTTACCGACTGTGGTTATTGCACCCAGCTCTTGAGTTTTACTGCTGGCATCACCTGCTCCCCAGTAATTAGGCCAATCTAGCCAGACACTGCTACGTCTCTCTAACGCTTTGTTTCCGCCCCTGCAATTAGCGGTATCCTCAGCGACTTTACCTAAAAAACGTTCGGTCTGTTGCTTGGCAAGAGGTCGTAAACCTTTTTCGGCTACTCTTACACAAGCTTTGTCGGAGCTAACCCTTTCCAAGACTTTTTGAGGATTTGGAGGCGTCCAGGCGGTAAAGGACAAAGCTACTGGAACAAATAGTAGTGTGCGATAACTGATCATTTTCTTGTCTCCTATTATTGATACGTGAATTCAACTCTGAAGGACAGTCTTAAGCGTTAGGTAATTTTTGGCAGAGGTTCAAAAAGAACCGTTACGATGCTCAGGATGAATAGGAAGTTAGCTGTATTAAAGCTAAGAGGTTTGAAAGGTTTAGTTTTAAGATGTTTCGGTGCTGATTGATGAGGTATATCAATCAACCCAATTTTGGAGTTGGGGGATATAGCATTGAGTACAGCGTCCAAAACAGTGTTTTGGATAGGCTCAAGAAAGCCGCTGTAAATATTTATGTGTGACATGTGTGATTCCCTTTATTGTTATGCTAAACAACGCAAGTAAAGCCAAACAGTGCCATTTTTGTAAAATACGCTTAAATGAATAACTTTTCTGTTTTGTTTACTTAGAGCGTTAGTCTATTTAAAAAGTGGGAGAATATCTGTGAACTTTTACACTTTGTATGTGTGAATTACTAGTCTTGACTTTACTACTTTAAAATGATAACTGCAATGCTGTAATTAATTTTTTTTAGCAGTGCTCAACCAACTCGAAGCAAAATTATCCAGCCACATTTTCCTGATGGCTTCCATCTCGTTTACATTAATTGTTCTTAGTATATTAGATGCCGATAGTGCAAAAATCCCATGAAGACTAGCCCAAAG
Organism: Crenothrix sp.; assembly: GCF_043729335.1. Classification (NCBI taxonomy): domain Bacteria; kingdom Pseudomonadati; phylum Pseudomonadota; class Gammaproteobacteria; order Methylococcales; family Crenotrichaceae; genus Crenothrix; species Crenothrix sp. Next base: position 44,283 of record NZ_JAYTLQ010000063.1, read on the forward strand.
CATTTTAGCGACTAGCTTGCAATCCAGCTCAGTGTCTTCGGGCAAGGTTTTTAAAAACAGTATTTCGATGGCGGCAAAATTCTGTTCTATTTGTAGCCGATACCATTCCGGTAAAGATAAGTTTTCAGCTAAGCGGTACTCAAATAACATGCGCCAACGATTAAAATGTGTCGTGGCATAGTTAAAATAACTTTGGGTAAGAATATCAATGGATAACGTTTTATCCTGACTTTTTGCCATATAACTGGCTAGTTGGCTTAAGGTTTTTGCATTTATATGCAACGCTATATCGGCCATGCTGTCAAACACCATATAAATGCTGCCTACCGTGTAGTCAATGTCCAAGGCAATTTTACGTGCATTTAAGGCGCTGTAACCTTGTTCATTAACAATAGTTTCGGCTGATTGCAAAATCATGGCTTTTATTTCTGCCAAACTGTGTTTATAACGTCTTGCCATATCTACACATGCTTTAGGTAAGTAATTTAGAACATATTGTGGCTGATTTTTGTTATGGACTCTAGTTACAATTATTCCGGCATTTCTGCCTATATATAATGCTAGACCTGATCTATTGTTTTTGGAATAGGGCTACTAATTTAAGACGGGACATCCGTTCGCCCTTAGCCTGTCGAAGGGTTTGTTGTTCATGGTTCGACAAGCTCACCACGAACGGCTTTTTTAAACTGTACCGTTTTAGAATTAAAGATATAAAGTTGCTAGCCTGGAATAGTAACGTGTCTGCAACTGGATAAATGTGTGGTTTTCATTTTTAGTCTCTTAAATAAATGTGAATAATCTTTTGGGTACTAGCCCCTCTTTTTCAAAGAGGGGGACTGAACGGTTGCTAACGTATTTAATTTATTGAATTAGCCGACACTTTAAACCCAGAAATCAAGCTGCTCAAACGTTTTAATCCTTCCATTGTCGGTTTGCGGCCATAGCGCAAATCAATAAACGCAACCGTAATTTGCTCAATGCTAGACGCCTGTTCAGGGATATTGGCTTTAACCCGTTCGGCAAAATCTCTAGCGCCCTCCCCTGCTTTTTTACTTAACCCTACCTTAGCCAGTTTCTTTAAAAATCGATTATAGACCAGCAAAGTACGGTCTACCGATTTGGGTTTTTGATAGAATAAAAAAGCACTCAGTATGGCCGTGATGATGGCTATGATTATCCCCATCCAATACACCATGGCTTTAAAGTCTGCAATACCAAACGATGACAGAAAACCAGCTTGATTAACGCTATTGTAGTTAATCACCCAGCGCTGCCAATTGTAATCAACATTGCGCCATAACTGCCGGGTCTTTTGCAGCCATAAAAATGCTGCCTGAGCTGTTTCACTGGGATTAACATAATTGATAAGACCGTTGGCTGCCAGACGATTGATATCAATATTCTTCTCTATTCTTTCGGGCGCAATGGCCGCTGTCGGGTCAACCCGAACCCATCCCTTTTTATCGAGCCAAACTTCTGCCCACGCATGCGCCTGCGCTTGCCGGATTTCTAGAAAATTACCCACCGGATTCAGCTCGCCGCCCTGGTAACCGGTTACTACCCGTGCTGGCACATTAGCCACCCGCATCAGCGTTACAAATGCAGAAGCATAATGGCTGCAAAATCCGTAGCGGGTTTCAAATAAAAACGTTTCGACGGGGTTTTCTTCCATCAACGGCGGCGTTAAGGTGTAATGAAAATCTTCTTGCCGAAAATGATTAAGTAAGTGTTTTATAAAGTCTTCAGGCGCATTGTCAAAACCGTGTAATTGGCTTACCAATTGTTTTAAACGGTAAGTAGGTGCAGCGGGCAAATGACGGGCTTGTTGAATTTCATTCTCAGTAATCGCACCCGTGTTGTAACTCGCATAGGATGTTAGCGGGTATTCTGTGCGTTGTTTAAGGTCATCAGTAGTAACTAGCTGATAATTGGCATTTTGGCGCACCGACTGAGAAAATTTTGCTGGCATATCCAAGCCAAACACCCAGTTTTTATTCTGCGGCTCCATCAATAAAGTGTACTGGTAAGGCGTTCCCGAAAAGACCGGTTGCGCTAAAACGGACTGCTGCGTTAAGTTGCTCGCTTGTGTCCACTTTTTGCCGTCGGTATGGGTTAATACCGGCCCGCGCCAATAGCGCAGATGTGGCGGGGGAATAGTGCCGGTAAATTTAACCCGGAATACCAGTTCATCGGATCCACCAAGATCAGTGATGGAACCGGGTTCCATGGAGTCGCTCAAGCCCATTTTGTTTTGACGATCATCATCAAACAACAGCCATTTAGGCGCTTCTACCCGTGGAAATAAAATAAATACCGCTATGGCCATCGGTATAGCCTGCGCGATGATAAGCGTGGCTTTTTTAAGCGAGGTGCTGGTTTGCGCCACGTAACTGTTGATGAACACCAAAGTGGCCAGCAACACGCAACACACAAATAAAATGTAAGCGGCCATCAAAATACTTTGTTCGTATAAAAACTGCGAGGCAGCCACAACAAACGCCAAATAATTAACTAAATAAAGATCGCGCTCGCTTTTTATCTCCATTAACTTTAAGCCCAGGGCAATGACGAATAAACTGGTTCCGCCGTCCCGCCCCATAATACCCCGCTGCTGGGTATACAAAATAATAAGTCCGCACAACGTTAATAACAATAACGCAGGGCCTTTGGGTAAACGTTCAGGTTTCCAGATACCCATAAAGCGCCATGCAAGCAACACGCAAAAAAACCCAAACAAAGCAGGTTGCAGATGATAAACATGCGGCAATACAATCAAGCCAATAGAAGTTAACAAAAAAATTAATATATTTTTGTTGTGCGCAGGATTCAAGGTCATCGCCATTAACATTAAAATGACGCCAGTGCTTCAAGACAGCGTCGGTAATGCGCCGAGCCATTGCCAGGTTCCAAACGCAAGCCAGGCATTACAAAGCCGTAACTTAAACCGGCTTGTTCGGCATCAACCACCCAGCGGCACAGGTAACTCAGGCGTTCTTCAAGTGATTGCCCGGAGGTATGGCCGTAATCCAGCCAGATTTCGGCGGAATTTTCGGCACCATACTGTTTACTGAATAAACCCAAGCCCCGCGCATAGGCTTTCCAATGCAAATGTTTGATGGGGTCACCGGCTTTATAACCCTGCAAATCATAAAACTCATCACCGCCTTTTTTAAACTGGCCTTGTTGATTTTGAGTAGCGCCGCTTTCTGGGAACGGTATTTTCTGATCGACAGGTTTAGGATAAACCAAGGCTTTGGCATTAAAACGGATAGGCGACCACGCACGAAATAAACCCAGCGGATAGGTGCTGGAAACAGTCACTTTTCCTGCCGGATGCCAGCCTCTTTTTTGGGTGGGTTCATATAAAGTGAGCTGCGTTTTAGTGTGCATCTGTAGGTTAAAGTTTTCGACAGTCTTCATTTTCAATTGTATATGCTGGCGCTCAATCGAAGTGGGGTTATCAATATAAACACCAAATCCAGCCGATTCGCCTGCAAATGCCGCAACAGTTGCGCCTTCTTGAATAGTAAGCCCTGCCAGGGATTTATAGGTATGTAAAATGGTAATAAAAAAAATACTGGCCAGCAAAAACGCCAACATATAGGCCAAGTTATTGTTGTATACAAAAGCAATCAGCGCCAATAGCACTATTAATAAAGCAAAACCAAAACCCCGTTGAGTCGGCAATATAAATATGCGGCGCTGGTTTAAGATTAACGGCTTATCGTCTAGCCGTCGTTCCCCTAAAAAAAACCGATCCAGTCCAAAACGATCTTTTAACGTAAACACTTTCAATGCACAGCCACCTTAGCCAAAATGGGCGCGACAATCGCATCCGAATCAGTATTGTCTGATCTTAACCGATGCCCCGCAACCGATGCCAGTACCGCTTGAATGTCTTCTGGAATAACCGCATCACGCTGATCCATAAACGCCCAGGCTTTGGCGGCGGTCAGTAACGCTAAACCAGCTCTGGGTGATAAACCACAATGGTATTCCGTAGATTGGCGCGTAAAGTTAATAATGGCCTGACAATAATCCAGCAACGCGCTTGACACATGAACCTGCGTAATTGCTTGCTGCAACTGTTGCACAGCTTGTGGGGTAATTTGCGCCGACAAGTTTTGAATAAGCGCGTGCCTATTTTGTCCAGTGAGTAATAATCGTTCTGATTTAGCATCAGGATAACCCAGCTCAATGCGCATTAAAAACCGATCCAGCTGTGATTCTGGCAAGGGAAACGTGCCAATCTGGTGCGATGGATTTTGCGTTGCAATCACAAAAAACGGTTCAGGCAATGTATAGGTGATCCCTTCTACCGTCACCTGATGCTCTTCCATAGCTTCCAGCAAGGCACTTTGTGCTTTTGGTGTAGAGCGGTTAATTTCATCAGCCAATATCATCTGGTTAAATAATGGCCCAGGATGAAATTTAAATTCATGATTTTTGGCATCAAACACTGATGCGCCAATAATGTCTGCCGGTAGAATATCACTGGTAAATTGAATGCGCTGGTAATTTAAACCCAACACTTTGGCCAGCGTATGCGCCAGGGTCGTTTTGCCTACACCCGGAATATCTTCAATTAATAGATGGCCTCTTGCCAGCAGACAGCATACCGCCAAACGAATTTGCCTGTCTTTGCCCAGAATTATTTTATTAGCCACAGCAAGAAGCTGCTGGATGTCATTTTGCATAGTTTAATAAGGATTACTTGAATAAGTTGTGTTGGGCTTTAGTATAGAACAATGCTAGAAATAAAAGATACGCTAGACCTGTGGCAGTTAACTTTCGTTGCCTAAAGCTTTTTAAATAGATCGCCGCTTTATTACTCGCATATCGATAATCATTATCCTTTCATTTGATTCGGTTTGATTCAAGTCAATCGACAAAACACCAGGTAATGCCATTATGAAGTTGCCACCGATTTTACTAAACTTTCTGCTACTATATTGTTTTCTACTACTGTATCTGTTTGAATTTATATGATGATTAGATTTTTATTTGCCATACTTATAATGCTGATGACAGAAGCTGCAATCGCTAAGCCTAAAATAGTTGTTTTGGGTGATAGCATAAGCTCAGGTTATGGATTGGAATTAGGACAGGGCTGGGTTGCTTTGGTTCAGGAAAAACTGCGTGCACAAAATGACTGCTGCATTATTATTAATGAAAGCATCGCAGGAGACACCGGCGCCGGTGGCTTAGCGAGAATCCAGCCTATACTGACCACCCATAAACCCAACATTTTGATTGTAGAGTTAGGCGGCAATGATGGCTTACGCGGCCTACCGACCAAGGAGCTAAAACAAAATCTTAGTGAAATCATACGTCATGCACAACAAGCCGGTGCAAAAGTATTATTGCTAAGTATGCGCATTCCGCCTAATTACGGCAAACGCTATGTTGATATGTTTTATAACGTTTACCCCGAATTGTCCAAGGAATTGGGTGTTGCCAGCATTCCTTTTATTTTAGAAGATGTGGCTTTAATAAAAGATTTGATGCAAAACGATGGCTTACACCCCAATTCTCAAGCACAGCCCATGATTGCTGACAAAGTATGGCAACATTTGCAACCCCTTTTAAAATAACTGAGACCCTTAATGACAGTATTAACACTCAAACACGCCAATCAAATCATACAAACTGCCTTAGGTAAGGCTAGGCAACTCAAGCTCGCCCCGTTAACTATTGTGGTTTTGGACGCTGCGGGGCATTTAAAAGCCATGCAACGCGAGGATGGTGCCAGTATGATTCGCCAAAAAATTGCTACTGCAAAAGCCTGGGGCGCAGTTAATATGGGCGTATCTTCTCGTAGCCTGGCCGGTGTGGCGCTGCAAAGACCCGATTTTATGAATGCTTTAATAGATGTAGCAGAGGGTAGAGTAATGCCGATACCCGGCGGCGTTCTTATTCGTGATAAGGACAATAATCTTATTGGCGCAGTCGGTGTCAGTGGTGATGTGTCTGATCAGGATGAGCATTGTGCGATTGTGGGTATTGAAGCGGCTGGTTTTTTTGCCGGTATTTGAGGCACTATTTCAAAGGTTATATTGGGCAGTTCAGTGTGTGGTCACTTAAATGAAAACGTTTGCATTCATTTTATTATTAAGCGTTTGCTTTTTGAGTTTACCTGCTGAGGCTTTAAACCGTAGACATCCGCTTAAAGTTATTAAAGGCACAATCAGTCAGTTTGAAAGTGCAGACAATTTCTACCTGACTATCCTGGATAAAAAAGGTAAACCGCACACGGCATTATGCAACGCTGATTTATGCGAAAAACTGATGATGGCAACGGGTAACAATTTGGGAGGTTATAAAGGCAAAAAGGTACGCGTCATTGTTGGTACCGGTAACCAAATTGATGGTTCTGGAAGAGTGATGGGTACTATGGATGCTTTTGTGAAGATTCAGTTGATAAAGTAAAAATCTACGTCTGATTAAGCTCATGCAACTGAATATTAATAATCTTAAGCGCCGCCAACACCCCTGCAAACACCTGATTAGCATGTACCGCCCGGGTTTTGCGCAGTTCACCGCCGCAATCCCAGGTAACCACGCATTCAGTTAACGCATCGGTATGCCCACCTTTAGGAATGCGCACTTCGTAATTGGCAAGCGTTGGCAATGTATAATCATGTGATTGCATCACCTTGCTGATAGCATCCATAAACGCAGAAAAGCCGCCATTTCCAGCGCCGGTCGCGTTATGTTTAGTGCCCTCTATGCTGACGCGGATGCTGGCGGTGGATTCCAGATTGAGTCCGCTGGTAATCGAGCAATTCAGCAGCTTGATGTGTTGGTAATCTTTGCTTTCCAGCACGTCGGCAATAATAAACGGTAAGTCATCGGTGGTGATGGTTTGTTTGGAATCGCCTAAACTGACGATGCGCTCTAGCACTTTTTTCTGGTTTTCTTCCGATAAATTCAGATCCAGCTGTTCCAGGTTTTTTTTGAGCGAGGCCTTGCCGCTCATTTTGCCCAAAGCATAACTGTGAATGCGCGAAAAGCGTTCCGGCCCTAATCTGGTTTTATACAACCCGCCTTTCTGGTCGCCATCAGCATGAATACCCGCTGTTTGGGTAAACACGTCCGCACCGATAATGGGCGCATTGGCAGCAACTCGCTTGCCGGAAAAGTTTTCCACCATATTGCTAACATGTACCAGATGGCTTTCATCAATTCCAATCTGCATGGCCATTTTGTCGCGCAACACCACGGCCACTTCCGCCAGCGAAGCATTGCCCGCCCGCTCGCCCAAACAGTTAATGGTGCAATGGATGGAGCTGACCCCCGCCCGCACCGCCGCCATTACATTCGCTGTGGCCAGACCGTAATCATTGTGTGGATGGAAATCAAATGCTAATGCTGGATAACGCGTACACATATCATCCAGGCTGTTAAAGACTTCTTCAGGCGACAACACGCCCAAAGTATCGGGCAGCATAAAGTGGCTGATGCCGGTGTGTTGCAGGCTGTCCATTAACGCATAAACATAGTCAGGGCTGTTTTGGTAGCCATTCGACCAGTCTTCTAAATAAACGTTAACTTTGAGATTTTTTTGCAGCGCGTAGTTAACGGTACGAATGATGTCATCGGTATGCTGAGCGAGAGTTTTGCCAAGTTGTTCGCGGCAATGTTTTTCACTGCCTTTAGTGAGCAGGTTGATGACGCTGCCACCGGTAGCCAATATCCAGTCCACGCTTTTGGTGTGGTCAACAAAGCCCAGTACTTCCACACAACCGCCAAAACCTGCTTGTTTTGCCCAGCTGTTAATGTTAGTGACGGCTTCTTTTTCGCCTTCGGAAACCCGTGCCGAAGCCACTTCAATACGGTCTACCCGCAGCGATTGCAATAAGGCTTTAGCAATACTGACTTTTTCAGTCGGGGTAAATGACACGCCTTGCGTTTGTTCGCCATCGCGCAAGGTGGTGTCCATCAGCTGGATTTTTCTGGGTTGTGTAGTCATATTCCCTGATTTCTTCAGGATGTTATAGCAATACGATGTCGTTTCTCAATGATAAAATTTATCATTGAGCTAATTAGACGCAATTAATTTGATATATTCATCATGCGTGCCTATCCACGTCCAAAGAAAATAATCTTCAAACGGTACTGCCACTGCACGGTAATTCAAACCTATACGGACAGACCAAACCTTACCCACTTTCTTAAAATGCAACGATGGATGCTGTGGGTTAAGTTTTAACAAGACGAAGTTTTTATCGGCTACGTTTTGGACTTCACTCGGCAAATTATCATAACAATCCCAAAAATTTGCTGTCGTTTTATGTTTCAAAGATCCCTCGTTTTCCCGGCAAGATGCTCCTGAATAGCGGCATTGATTAAGAAATCAAGCTTGCCATTCGTGGAATCTTCTTCGAGTCTTTGATCCCAGCGCTGTTGTTCAAATTCAAAAAACCAATTACGAAATGCCAAAAATGACTCGTTGTCCAGTTTCGCAACCTTATTTTCTAAAAATGCCACTTCGGTAGCGCCATCAGTTATATTTGTCGTATTGGCCATTGAATAAACCTTCCATCCAAGTAATAAATCATTTCAATAAATTACACGCCTTCACAGCCAACTTTTTTTACAGTTTTGTAGATTGGGAAGCATATAGAAAGCAAGTTGGGGTTCGTTGCCTCACCCCAACCTACAACGGCAGTCACCTATGTTTTAAAAAGCGAGTGTAACCGTTCGGCCATACTATCCCGAATTTCTATAGTTTCGAACAACTGCGCCGGATACAGGTAATCCTCACCCGAATCATCAATAATTCGCAACATGCCACGGCTATCTATTTCCCCAACGACTTCGTAAAGCCTGCCAAGGGTTAAATCATCGGTTGAGAAATCGCCTAAAGAGGTATTTTCCATGCAAACTACAAATTTCATATCCACCTCTTAATTTTTAGCTTAACTTTTCCAATTCCATGCGCCTCATACCAATGAACTTCTGCCTCAGCAACCGATCCATCCGGTAATTCTACGAGCGCAACACCTTTTTTCTTGCGCCAGTTGCCGTAACCATAACGTTCCCGTAATGATGCCAGCTCACGAATGCCATGACCTTCTGCAATAATTTCAATTGCAACTATTTCACCAATAATTTTCATATTGATAAAGATAGGTCAATTCATTCCTTGTAATTGCTGTTAACTAGCCCAAAGCCACGGATAAGTCTGCTTATGCTGTTGCTCATAGGCGGTAATCTTATCGACATGGATTAACGTCAAGCCAATATCATCCAAGCCGCTCAACAAATTGCCCTGGCGGAACGGATCAATATCAAAGGTAAAACCATTGCCAGCCGGTGTGGTGACTTGTTTGTTTTCTAAATCCACCACAAACTTAACACCTTCGTTGGCATTGATTTCCGCCATCAGCTTATCCAATTGCTCGGCGCTGACGACGATAGGCAAGATGCCATTTTTAAAACAGTTATTATAGAAAATATCTGCATAGCTGGTGGAGATAATGGTGTTAAAGCCATAATCGGCAATCGCCCACGGCGCGTGTTCGCGCGATGAGCCACAACCAAAATTGTCGCCAGTCACCAGAATTTTAGCGCCTTTAAAAACCGGCTTGTTCAATTCAAAGTCAGCGTTATCGCTGCCATCGTCATTAAAACGCCAGTCGTGGAACAGATGTGCGCCAAAGCCACTGCGTTCCACTCGCTTTAAAAACTGCTTAGGGATAATCTGGTCGGTATCCACATTGCTGCGGTTCATTAACGCAACAAGACTTTCGTGTTTTTTGTAAGGTTCCATTAGTTTCCCCGTTATGCCAATTCGCGTATGTCAACAAAATGTCCGGCCGCTGCTGCTGCTGCTGCCATCGCTGGCGATACCAAATGCGTACGCCCACCTTTACCTTGCCGTCCTTCAAAGTTACGATTCGAGGTGGAGGCACTGCGTTGGCCCTTGGTCAGCTCGTCGCCATTCATCGCCAAACACATGGAGCAACCTGGATCGCGCCATTCCCAACCGGCATCCAGGAAAATCTTATCCAGGCCTTCGGCTTCCGCCTGTGATTTAACATGATACGAACCAGGGACAGCAATCGCCTGCACGCCAGCAGCCACTTTGGTGCCTTTGGCCACTTCGGCGGCAATACGGAAATCTTCGATGCGGCCATTGGTACATGAGCCAATAAACACCAAGTCGATGGCGATGTCGGTCATTTTGGTATTGGGAGCTAAGCCCATATAAGCCAACGCGCTTTCACAGGCTTTGCGTTTGCCTTCGTTGTCAAAACTGTCGGGGGATGGCACAGAACCGTTCACGCCCACCACTTGTTCGGGCGAGGTTCCCCAGGACACTTGCGGGGCAATGTCGGCAGCATCCAGGGTGACGATAGTGTCGAATACCGCATCCTCGTCGCTGGGCAGGCTTTGCCAGTACGCCATCGCCAAATCCCAGTTTGCGCCTTTCGGTGCGAATTCTTTACCTTGTAAATAGGCGTAGGTTTTTTCGTCGGGGGCGACTAAACCTGCTCTGGCACCGGCTTCAATCGCCATATTGCACAACGTCATGCGGCCTTCCATCGTTAAATCCTTGATGGCCTCGCCTGCGTATTCGATAACATGGCCATTACCACCGGCAGTACCAATTTTACCGACAATCGCCAAAGCAATATCTTTAGCTGAAGAGTACTTGGACAATTTACCGTTGACTTGTATCAACATGGTTTTGGATTTTTGTTGTGGCAGCGTTTGTGTCGCCATCACATGTTCCACTTCCGAAGTACCGATACCGAACGCCAAGGCACCAAATGCGCCGTGGGTTGCGGTATGGCTATCGCCGCAGACCACGACCATGCCAGGATGCACAAAACCGTGTTCCGGCACGACAACGTGAATCACGCCGTTATTCGGGTTTTTCATGTCGTACAGGTTAAGGCCGTTTTCCAGGCAATTTTCCGCCATCACTTCAATTTGCTTTTTGGCGATAGGATCAGCAATAGGCAAGTGGCGGTTTTTAGTCGGTACGCAATGATCCATTGTGGCCAAAATACTGTGCGGATTGCGGACAGGACGACCACTGATGCGCAAACCTTCAAAGGCTTGCGGGCTGGTGACTTCGTGCATCAAATGGCGGTCAACATAGATTAGAGGAGCTTGTCCTGGTACTTCAACGACCAGATGGCTGTCCCAAATCTTTTCGTACATGGTTTTTTTCATAATAGTTTCCAAAGCTGACAGAGGTCATCGCTAGGGAAAGCAATGACGTGTATAGGTAAATCGATAACACAGGCATATTAACATTCTATTATCCTCCAAATCTGGCGGGTTTGGCAATCTGGCAGAATTACTCAAAATTTTTGATGGTATCCAGTATTTTACTGGGTACATTTTGTAAGCCTACACACTGACTCAGAGCGAGGCTATATAGGCACTGCCGCCTTTATAGTAAGCTAGACAATTTACAATAACAACCTGAAGGTAATATTTACAGTATTTGTGGAAAATTATTGTAATCATCTATTTCAAATGATATTTTTGAACGATATTTTGCTGGGTTGTTATTGTTTGATATTTAGGTGTCAAATATTTAGCATAATTTACCCGTATATCATGGGTCAGCTACATATTTACTCAACTGAGGTTTTATGTCTACCAATACCCCGCCCCATTTTTTAGTTAAGCCCACTGGTAAAGTTGTCGATTCCTCTATTGCTCTTCAAGCCAACTACGCCAAGGTGCAAACCAATGGTAACATTTGGGTAACCGGCACTAACGAAACTGATCTCACTTTTGTGCATTTCAACGCCAATGGTAGTTTAGATGTCAGCTATTCTGATGATGGTATGGCCACGCTCACTTTGAAAAATACCTATCCCTATCACACGTCTGTTTTTACACAGGGCAACGGGAAAATATTAGTAACAGGCCATGGTTCAAACTTTTCCGTCATGCGTTATAACCCAGATGGTACGCAAGACAACAGTTTTTCGGGTGATGGCGAAGTGACTACGCGGGTGAGTTTTGGCGGAGGCTATGAGTACGCACTCGACATTGCTGTGCAAACCGATGGCAAAATTTTGGTAGCAGGTCGTACGGGGGGTTATGAAAACGGCCAATCCTTCCCAAATTACTTTGGTTTGGTGCGTTACAACACCAATGGCACTTTAGATACCAGCTTTTCGGGTGATGGCAAACTAACGACTGCGGTAGAAGATGGTGCAGACGGCTATGCGGTAACCGTACAAGCCGACGGCAAAATTCTGGTGGCGGGTGAGGCAACCACACTTACCAGCGCAAATAATGCCTCCAATCCCGCTTACCCTGACTTTGCTTTGGTACGCTACAATGCTAATGGCACATTAGACACCGGCTTTTCTGGCGATGGTAAAGTAATAACCAACGTGGGTACTGATGACGGTGGCCGCGCTGTTACCGTGCAAAGCAATGGCAAAATTTTAGTGGCTGGCAACAGTGATGGCAATGTCGCTGTCGTGCGTTATAACGCCAATGGCACGGTGGATACCAGTTTTTCAGACGATGGCAAAGTAATAACCGATTTGGGTGGCGATGACCGCGCAGACTCTATTACCGTACAAGCCGATGGCAAAATATTGCTGACAGGCAGCAGCGATGGTCATTTTGCCCTGCTGCGCTACAACGGCAACGGCAGTTTAGATACCTTGTTTGGCGGTACACACACGTTAAACAGCAGTGCCACTTACGCCGACAACAAACCCGCTGTGGTGCTAGATAGCTCAGCCAGTATTTTTGATGCCGAATTAAACGCACAAGGCCATTATGCAGGGGCTTCAGTCACTTTAGCGCGGCATGGTGGTGCAAACACCCAGGATGTGTTTTCCGGTGCGGGTAAGTTAAGCTTCAGCGGCGGCAATGCGCTTTTATCCGGGGTTGCTATCGGTACAATCAATAACAGCGCAGGCAAATTGGTTATCACTTTTAATATCAATGCCACCCAAGCGCGAGTGGATGAGGTCTTATCCTCACTGGCCTATAAAAACACCGTAGTCCACACATCGCAACAAGTGCGTATCGATTGGCTATTCAGTGATGGCAATACCGGTACGCAAGGCACGGGGGGAAAGCTAAACGCTATCGGTTTTACCGATGTTAAGATCAACAGCCCAATCCTTAAATCGCCTGCGGCTATCCAATATACCGACACGGTTTTTCAGGACAGTTTTGCAACTGTGTCAGGCAAATTATCAGCCAGCAAAGTGGGCACCAGCCCGATAACGTTTAACATTGTTGATAGTGCTGATAATGGCAATAATACCGTCAAAGCCTATGATAGTACCTATGGCGAGTTAACACTGAATACTAAAACCGGTGCCTATAGTTTTGTACCGAATGCCGAGGCCATTAATCTGTTGGGGAGTAACAAAACAGTGAATTTTACAGTCAGCGTATTGGCAGGCACGTTGACCGATAGCAAAACACTGGCCATAAAACTGCTGCAACAAAGCAATACTGAATCCAATGGCAATGATATTTTAATCGGTACGGTGAAAGACGATGTTATCTATGGCCTTGAAGGTCATGACAAAATAAGTGGTAATAGCGGTGATGATACCCTGTATGGCATGCTTGACAATGATACATTAGTAGGCAACATCGGCAATGATAAGCTAGTCGGCAACGAGGGCAACGACACACTTTACGGTAATGTAGGCAATGATACATTATTGGGTGGTGATGGATACCCTGGCTCTGAAGATGGCAATGATGTTTTAAACGGTGGCAAGGGCAATGATAAGTTAAACGGCGGCGGTGGCACTAATGTATTAACGGGCGGGGCTGGCAAAGATATTTTTATTTTTGATAGGTCAGAATATGTAGTTAGCACCGATAAAATCACTGACTTTACACCCATTGATGACACCATTCGCCTAAGTAGCTTTGACTTCGATGCGTTAAGTTTGGGTGTATTGGCCGCCCAAAACTTTGTGATTGCACCCAACGCCGTCGACAGTGACGACTACCTGATTTACGACAAAAATACTGGAGTGTTGTTTTATGATGCCGATGGTTCCAGTGGTGTTAAAGCCCCTGAAAAAATTGCCACACTGGGTATTCATTTGGCATTGACTCATGCGGATTTTGTTATCGTTTAAGCACCGCACAGCAAATACTCTAAATAAAAGTCGTTGTTTTTTCTGGCCAGCGCCAAGGTACTTATGCCCAAAAATACCGCTCCTCATTTGCTATTTAACCGTATTGGCAAGGTGACTGTAGACGTTGCTTTTAGCTCAGGCCATCCAAGTACGTTTTATGCCGACGCGTTGGTCAATGGTAAAATTCTTGTTCTTGACGTGAGATATGTGGCTGGCTCATCTGGCTATGATTACCTATCCAGTATAAATACTTACCAGACGAATGGCGCCTGGAGTAACAGCATTAGTACTGATAATACAGCGCTGCCTTACGGTAATCTGACCGGCATGCAATCAGACGGAAAATTATTGATAGTCGGTTCTATTGATGTCGGGCGCGGCATTTTTGGCGGCCCTGCCGCACCTTCCGATTTTTCTTTATTCCGTTTTAATGCCAATGGCACTTTGGATACAGGCTTTTCGGAAGATGGCAAAGTGTCTGCCCATTTGGGTTATTACGATTATGCTCATGCCATGGCCTTACAAGCTGATAAAAAAATACTGCTAGTTGGTGAAAGTGACGGCGACTTTGCTGTGGTGCGTTACAACCCTAACGGTACGCTGGATAAAAGTTTTTCCGGTGATGGCATGGTCACCACCACTATAGGAGCATTGACCGACGATTCCGGTAACCCCGATAAAGATGTCGCTAATGAGGTTTTGGTGCAAGCCAATGGCAAGATTTTAGTGGCTGGCACGAGCATGGCCGAAGGTACTTATAGCAGCAACATTGCGCTATTTCGCTACAACGCCAATGGCACGTTGGACAACAGTTTTTCGGGCGATGGTAAAGTCAATACTGATTTAGGTTCTGATTCGGATAGTGTAAGCACAATGAGTGTTCAAGCCGATGGCAAAATATTACTGGCAGGCAACAGCAACGGTAACTTTGCTCTGGTTCGCTATAACCCCAATGGAACTTTAGATACCCGCTTTTCAGGCGATGGCAGAGTCATTACCGATTTGGGTTCTGATTATGATTACCTGATAAATATTACTGTACAAACGGATGGTAAAATTTTGGCGCTAGGTAAGTCTACAGACAAAGGCCTACTTTCTTTAGTACGTTATAACGCTAATGGCACGCTGGATACTGGCTTTTCAGGCGATGGCAAGCTGGTTGTCGCCGGAACGTCTTCCTACACCACTATGAGCTTGCAGGCCGATGGCAAAATTTTGCTGGCTAAAGCAGCTTCCGCAGATTTCAATCCAGATGGTAGCCAAAAGATTATCAGCGGCGAATTAGTGCGCTATAACCCTGATGGCAGTTTAGATGGCACGTTTGGCAAAAACGAAAATGTGGCTTTCTATAAACAAGCGGGCGCTGCTGTAATATTACACAGCGGGGCACATGTTGTTGATGCTGAATTAAATACACAAGGCCATTACGCTGGCGCTTCCATCACTTTAATACGGCACGGCGGCGCTAATAGCCAGGATGTGTTTTCCGGTAGCGGCAAGTTGAGTTTTGTGGGCGATAAGGCGGTTTTATCCGGTATTGGTATGGGTACGGTCAGCGCCAGTGCGGGTAAATTGACCATGACATTTAACGCCAATGCCACCCCTGCCAAGGTCAACCAGATATTATCATTATTGGCGTATAAGAACACCGATGTAACCCATCATTCCGAGCTGGTTTCTATCGACTGGCTATTTAAGGATGGTAATACAGGTGCACAAGGTGCGGGTGGCGCATTAACTACCCTCGGAACGACCAAGGTTTTCCTCAATTCGCCAACGTTAAAAGCCCCCAATGCTATCCATTATACCGACACGGCTTTTTACGATCATTTTGCAACCGTTACCGGAAAATTAACGCCCGGCCAAGTGAATCACGCGGCTTTTACCTACGGGATAAAAGACAGCGCTTCTCTAGATTATCAA
This sequence comes from Crenothrix sp., assembly GCF_043729335.1. NCBI lineage: Bacteria > Pseudomonadati > Pseudomonadota > Gammaproteobacteria > Methylococcales > Crenotrichaceae > Crenothrix > Crenothrix sp. The sequence continues at coordinate 60,308 of NZ_JAYTLQ010000063.1, forward strand.
CCGACGATAACCGCAAGCAACGCCTACGGTACATTAACGGTCAATAAAACATCGGGCACTTACAGTTTTGCGCCTGACTACACTGCAATAGAAAGCTTGGCGGTCAACAAAACGGTCAACTTTACGGTAACGCTGTCTTATGGCACAACCCTTTTTGACAGCAAGGCGTTGGTGATTAACATCAGCCAACTGGGCAAAACCGAATCAGCCGGCAATGATAGTTTGGTGGGCGCAGCGGGCAATGATGTGATTTCTGGCTGGGCGGGCAACGACAAAATAACCGGCAATGCTGGCAATGATACCCTGGATGGTGGTTTAGGTAGTGATATCTTGTACGGTAATGACGGCAATGACACCTTAATTGGTGGCGACGGTGACGATAAGCTAAACGGTGACAATGGTAATGACGAATTGTTAGGGGGGCATGGCGATGATATTTTATCTGGTGGCAATGGTAATGACAGTCTAAACGGCGGTTATAGCAGTAGCAATGGCAACAATGTATTAACCGGCGGCTTGGGTAAGGATACGTTTGTTTTTAATTCGTTATCGATTGATTTCAACCATACTAAAATCACTGACTTTAAACCGGTTGATGACACCATCAACCTAGATAATTCGATTTTTACCAGCTTGGTATTAGGCGGATTAAAAGCCGGTAACTTTGTGATTGCGGCACAGGCTGTTGATAATAACGACTATGTGATTTACAACAAAAGCACTGGCGTGTTGTATTACGATGCCGATGGTTCGGGCTTGGGTGATGCCGTAAAATTGGCTACTTTGGGTGTTAATTTGCCGTTAAGCCATACGGATTTTGTTGTTATCTAGAGCACCCAGCGGCTATGAGCCTGATGCTCAGATGCAAAGCTTCCGTAATAGCCAGTTATTTTTGCGGCAAAAACTTAACCAGCTTTACGGCGTGATCATCACGTTTAATAATTTCTAGCGGGTAACCGTGTAGCTTAATGCTAATGCCTACATCCGGAATAGTTTCCATGAATTCGATAATCAGCCCATTTAATGTCTTTGGGCCTTCGGTAGGCAATGACCATTGAGTAACACGATTTAATTCCCGGACAGTAATATTGGCATCGACCAAATAACTGCCGTCACTTTGCTTTCTGGCGGTTATATCTTCGGTAATTAACTCGCCGACGATTTCCTGTAGTAAATCATCCATTGTCACCAAGCCCTGTACATCGCCGTATTCATCAACAACCAGACCCATACGGATTTTTTCATCTTTAAAACGTATTATCTGGGCATGTACTGGGGTACTTTCCTGGATAAACGAAGGTTTAACCGCAAGGCTGATAATGGTTTGTTTGTCGAAATCATCCATGTTGAGCAACAACAGCACTTTGCGTAAATGTAAAAAACCAACCACCCGATCAATACTTTTTTTATACACCGGCAAACGGGTATGAGGGCTGTGCTTTATGAGATCAATAATACTTTCAAGCGATGTTTCCAAATCTATGCCCACAATTTCATTGCGCGGCGTCATGATGTCTTCAACCGTTGCCGTTTCAAGATCAAGAATACTCATCAGCATTTTCTGGTAGCGATGCGACATTAAGCCTTCCGCTTCAGAAATAATAGTTTTTAGCTCATCTTTGTTGAGTTTATGCTGGTGATTTTTCTTCACATCAACACGGACAATTTTTAGCAATAAATTGACAAATAAATTAACAAACCAAACGATAGGATAAAATATTTTCAGTAATGGCGTGTATATCCATGCGGCAGGAAAAGCCAGAAGCTCCGGTTTTAAAGCGGCGAGGGTTTTGGGGGTCACTTCTGAACAAATCAGCATGACGATGGTCAGAATCGCGGCAGCAATGGCAATACTGGATTCCTCATCGGCATACAATTTTATAGCAATAACAGTGGCTATCGACGAGGCAAAGTTATTAACGAAATTGTTGCCCAGTAAAATGAGGCCCAGTAAACGGTCTGGCCGTTGTAGCAGCACTTGGGCTTTAATTGCGCCCTTATGTTTCAATTTAACCAGATGTTTTAAGCGGTAACGGTTGAGCGTCATTAAAGACGTTTCAGAACCGGAAAAAAATGCAGAAAGAATAAGCATAACTGCGAGCATGCCAAACAGCATACTAAGGGGCATATCGTTCAATGAAGGTACTCGTGTTGTGAAAGCAGTTCTAGTTTCTATTATCTGATAGATTTGTCAAGATTAATCATCAGCGGCCAAATAATAATTTTTTTAGCTAAACATTATGCAAATCATCTATTTGTCGACTGTTGCCAGATTAAATCAACTTAAGACGAGCTGTTAGCAAGAAGTAACGCGCATTTTACGAATGCACACGTTTGGGTATTAAAGATTGTTATAATCTTAGCTTTTGCAAAATCAATCAAAGCGCCTTACTGTTTGTGTGCCGATTGAGTTTGTTTTTGATAGTTTAGTTCAAGGAGTTGCTCATTTTGACAAACGTGCAGGATATTACCAGTCCGATGTCGGCATCGGAAAAGCGTGCTACCTGGTCATTGGCCAGTATTTATGCGTTGCGCATGTTGGGGCTGTTTTTAATTATGCCGGTATTGTCGCTATTTGCCGAACAATTAGAAGGTTCTACGCCGTTTTTAATGGGGTTATCGATCAGTATTTATGGTTTAACCCAAGTGGTATTGCAAATTCCTTTCGGTATTTTGTCAGATCGCTATGGCCGTAAACAAATCATTATTATTGGATTGATTTTGTTTTTTATCGGCAGTGTGGTTGCCGCGCTGTCAACGACTATTTATGGTGTGTTAATCGGAAGGGCAATACAAGGTTCGGGGGCAATTGCCGCAACTATCATGGCCTTGGTCGCTGATTTAACCCAAGAAGTGCACCGCACCAAAGCCATGGCGCTGATTGGTGCCAGCATTGGGGTATCTTTTGGTGTTGCCATTATTGCAGGGCCGGTAATTGCCGATCTTATCGGTGTTTCCGGCCTGTTTTGGATGACGGCGCTGTTAACGCTTATGGCCATAGCGGTGGTGATTTATATTGTGCCCAATCCGGCCAGTTATAAAAGTCACAGTGATACACAGCTTAATCCATCGAAATTTTCTAGTATCTTTAAAGATGCTGAATTACTACGCTTAAATTATGGTATTTTTACCTTGCATCTAATGCTGACAGCCAGCTTTGTGGTCGTGCCATTGGCCATGCGTGATTCAGGTTTGTTACCCAGCAAACATTGGCTGGTCTATCTGCCTGTGTTTGTTACCTCTATGGCGGCCATGATTCCGTTTATCATTTTGGCGGAGAAAAAGCGCAAAATGAAGGGCGTGTTTATCGGTGCGATTGTCGCGCTTATTATTGCCGATTTGGGTTTAGCAAGCACAAACACTAGCCTTACCGGCATTGTGATTTTTTTGTGGCTGTTTTTCTGTGGCTTTAATCTTCTGGAGGCGACTTTGCCTTCATTAATCTCAAAAACCGTACCTGGCGATTTAAAAGGTACCGCAATGGGAATTTACTCCAGTTGCCAGTTTTTGGGTGCAGGCATTGGTGGTGCGGCAGGCGGCTGGTGTTATGGGCAATATGGTATGGGCGCGGTATTTTGGTTTTGTGCGGCCGCAGCTTTTAGCTGGTTTTTATTATCTTTGTGGATGAAACCACCGCGTTACTGGGCCAATCTGATGATTTCTTTAACAGATATGCCGGAACATGAAATAGAGCAGTTCGTTAAAAAAGTCTTAAAAGTCAAGGGTGTGGAAGAGATTACTTTACGCACGGATGAAGCCGTGGCGTATTTAAAAGTGGATAACCAGTGTTTGGAAAAAGATCAATTGCAATCTTTAATTAATCAATATGTGAACCGTTAAAAACAGCAGGAGATCGCTATGCTCAATAAAGTGACGTTGATTGGAAATTTAGGTGCAGATCCTGAAATACGCTACATGCCCACGGGCGGAGCGGTAGCTAATATTAGTGTGGCGACGACTTTTAGGTGGAAGGATAAGCAATCTGGCGAAAAAAAAGAGGCGACCGAGTGGCATCGGGTGATATTTTTTAATCGTTTGGCAGAAGTTGCCGGTGAGTATTTAAAAAAAGGCAGTCAAGTTTATGTAGAAGGCCGTTTACAAACCCGTAAATGGCAAGGTCAGGATGGCCAAGATCGCTATACCACCGAAATTATCGCGACTGAAATGCACATGTTGGGTAGTAGAAGTGGCGGCACGGGGGCTATGCATAATACCGAGCCTAGTCAATATTCGCAAAGCAGCCATTCCGTGACGGAAAAGCCCTCCGCTCAACCGCAATCACGGCCTATGCCCGAACCTAATAAGGGCAGCATGCCCAATATGCCAGCAAATTTTGATGATTTTGATGATGATATTCCGTTCTAGGACGTATTTTAGCGTCCTAGATATGCAAGATTTTGTGCCCTACATTTTTTAGATTAACCCGTCAAACTCGGATAGTCGGTATAACCTTTTGCATCACCGCCATAAAATGTACTTGGATCAGGCGGATTAAGCGGGGCGTGTTGTTGAAAACGCTCTACCAAGTCAGGATTGGCAACATATAACTGCCCAAAAGCTACCGCATCGGCTCTGCCTTCTGCCAGCACTGTTTCAGCACGGTTTTGATCGTAACCGCCACACACTATTAAGTTGCCGTGATAGGCTTTACGCAGCACGTCAAGCGCGATGACTTTAGCACCATGGCGAATATCGCCTTCTAAGGCATCGACTATATGCAGATAAGCTAAATTAAAGCGGCTAAGCTCGGTTAAAACATAACTAAAAATGGCTTCCGGATTGGAATCTGCCATATCGTTAAAGGTACCGCTGGGTGACAGACGAATACCCACACGCTCAGCGCCGCATACGTCAACCACTGCCGTGGTAACTTCCAATAAAATCCGCGCACGATTTTCGAATGAGCCGCCGTATTGGTCGGTGCGTTCATTTGTGCCATCGCGCAAGAACTGATCCAGCAAATAGCCGTTGGCGCTGTGGATTTCGACACCGTCAAACTCTGCGGCCAGGGCATTTTTGGCAGCTTGCCGGTAATCATCAATAATGCCTGGAATTTCCTCAGTTGCTAACGCGCGTGGCGTTACAAAGGGCTTCATACCATTGGGCGTTAACACTTGGCCATCCGGCATGATGGCTGAAGGCGCTACCGGCAAATCGCCATCATGAAAATCAGGATGCGAAATGCGGCCTACATGCCATAGCTGTAGAAACATCCGGCCATTTTTGTTATGTACTGCGCTGGTAATTTTTTGCCAAGCGTCTATTTGTTCCTGGCTCCAAATACCCGGGGTTGACGGATAACCTACGCCTTGCGGTGAAATTGGAGTAGCTTCTGAAATAATTAAACCCGCCGATGCCCGTTGGCTGTAGTAGGTTGCCATTATCTCGGTTGGTACGCTGTTAGGGGCTCGCATTCGAGTAAGGGGAGCCATGATAATGCGGTTGGGTAAGTGCAAAGCGCCTAAATTAATAGGGGTGTTTAGGTGTATGGTCATAGTTACCTTTGGTTTTTGGGAGTGGAAAGCCTACGACTCAATCCCAAATAGTTTAAGTTTAAACGTTGGTATCTGTACTGCCTTAAGTCGAAAGTCATTTTAGTGTGGGTGAATAGGGTTAAAACAAATCCGAGTGTGTACCGGTTAATTCTAACTGTAAATGATGGTACGCATTAACTTTCAAGATCAGCAAATAAGTCATCAAGATTATTAAAATCTTTTGAATAGTCTTTATTTTCCAAAAGAATCTTTGCTGTCTTTTCATTGGGTGTGTATTCGATAGGAAACGGAATTGAGCGAGTGATGCGCACTTGTGCGAAAAACATTTTCACGGCTTGTGCAGGGGTGATGCCAAGATCACGCAACACAGCAAAGGTTTCTTCCTTTTCTTTTTCGTCTATACGGATTTGATAGGTAGCAGAACGAGACATAGTGGCCATATCCTAAAAATTACAATAGAAGTCATTTCATTGTAATGACAAATATTAAAAAATCAAAGGGCCTTTTTGGTTGCTAAAACCAAGCTTAATTTTTTGGCAAGAATTAGACGCTAACTCATTGAGTGGCGATCTGATCCACCAAAATCCTACTGACAGACTAATCCTGCAACCGTGTCAGCCAAGGCTCTTTACACAAAGGATCAATATAAAACGCCAGGGCTTCGGGTTTATGCAATAAACTCTCTTCGCCGGAAGCATTGGGATTTAACTGCCTTTTTTCCACAAAATCAACCAAACGACGGGTGTTATAAATCAGTAATACCCGATTACCGTATTTGCTGCTGTAAATTTGGTAACCTACATTAGTTTCATTAAAAGCGGGGTTTCTTTCCAGTAACGTCATTAACTTAGCCTTATTCCCCAATGCTATATTTTTCAGAATCGAATCATTACGATTCTCAATCAAGCTCTCAAAATAAGCGGCCAGTGACCCTGCCAGTTGCTGAGCTTGCAAGCTGCGAATTTCTTCTTCGGAAAAAATAAAACTTTCGGCCACCAGATAATGCCTGTCTTTATGGCTGTCATTGGCAAACAGCGAAATTTTATCTAAAGCACGATGCTGCAAAGCGGTCAAAAAGGTTGTCGGCGCACGCAAATGCTTATCTACCGTCACCACCCACGGAAGCGCCCTACCCTCTTCTTTAAAGCGTTTTTTTACACTGGTAATCACCGCCGAGCGCGGCAATTCATCTTCACGGCCTTCAGGTTTAACCAGAAAGGCATCAACAGCGGTAACTTGGGTATGGAAACCTGCACTTTTAAATTGTTCAACCAAATGGGCATACCGTGGCTTGTAAGGAATACCGGTGCCATCGTATAAAATATTAAACCGCCCTTCCCTGGCAAAAGCTGCCACCAAACTGCGTAAGCGCGTAGCAAAAGGTTCCACGTACATATAATCATCACTGTGATGGTTAGCTGCGGTTAACACCTGATACAAATCACTTATTTTCCGAAATTCATCCAGCGAAGCAATGACAAAATTATAACCACATTGCGCCGTGGCAATCTCTTCAACGGCGGTTTTTCCAGAACCGGCTCCACCCATCGACATAAATAGTTTGGGATGCGCATCCGGAATTTTGCCCTCAAAAATTGCCTGTTTAGAGTGTTGCAATTTTTGGGTAATTTTTGCCAGACGTTCGTAAGCAATTTCCACCGCACGCTCTAATCTTTCATCATGTGCCGCCAACAGCATTTTTTGTTTTAAAGTTTCATTGTTGGCCAGATCAAAAATGAGCGCATCGTCGCCATCACATTGCTTAAGTAAATCTATCAATTCTGCATGCCCGGGTGTACGCAGCCCGGTCAACATATTCATGTCCAGACAAAACAGCGGCGCCGCACCGTTACTGCCGATGCTAATCCCATCCATATCATTTTTCCCAGGCTGGCGTAACGCTTCCGTGCCCGGCAAATAACCAATCACATGATTAACAGCGCTTAAGGGATAATCTGCTAAATGCTTGCCCAATATAAGTAATTCCGTCCTGATGCTTTCAATAGGAACCAGGCCACCGGTTACCGATACCAAACAAGAAATACCATCGGCAGTTTTATGGGATAAAAACGGAATACCAGAAATAAATTTTTTATTTTCAGGCCATTTGCCATAACCGTTGGCGGTATTTTGCAAGCTTTTACTGCGGGTCGGGTCAAGCGCGTTTTTAAAAGCGCTGGCCACGGCCTGTAGTGGGCTATGGCAATCATGCAGCACCGCCGGATCGTTGCTATCAAGCCGCCTAAAATCAATGCCTTGCTCATAAACACTTTTAAATGCCGGTAAGCTACCGAGTGCGGTCATAAAAAAATCTAGGGTGATGCGATTGCCATAATTAAACGGCCTGATCAAACGCATTTTTTGATAAAACGCCGTCAATTTTTCGGCGATATCTTCTGTCCAGATAACAAAGCCATTATTATCAAAAATAGCGGTATCGTCATTGGCATCGTCGTCTAAAACCAAACATTCGATAGCTTCCCGAAATTCCTTACGCTTGGCAGGATCAGGCATAGTACCGGGCCTGTGATTAATGATGGCCTGCTCTTTCCAGTCGTAAAATAAATCGCGATGTATCCGCGAAAACAATCCGGTAAGATAAGTAACACGCTTGGCCTGATCTTGGGTAACCGTATCTTCAATTTCTTGTTTAAGCGTTGAGGTGAGTTTGGTTGCTTGAGCTATTGCCAGGGCGGTACGCAGCTTTTTTAATTGCGCATAACCTTGAATGTGGCGGCTCGAATTTTCGTTCATAAACGGGATCGCAGTGCGGTGTGTTGTGGGGATAAGAGGGCGCTGACGGTCACAATCGGTAGCGTTAGTGTCATTGGAAATAGAACAAAGAGGACAGATTTAACTGATTTTAAATCAGTTTATTTGGCTATCCGCTGTGTTCTATTTGTCTAAGGGTGTCTAAGGAGCTTAGAGCGGCAAATTATTTTCGGTATTTTTATTTTCTTTAGCCGCTTTAGGTGCGTCATCATCACCACTGAAACCAAATACCCCGATGATTTTTTCCCACAGGCTTCTATCAATATCGCGTTTAGGCACATCCACTGTAGTTTCAAGGGTGGGTTTAAATTGCGGCACGTTTCCGGGTTTAAAATCACCTTGTATGCCGCTTATTTGATCAGCATCATCAAAAAATAAGGTGAGTTTTTTCTGTTGCCGGTCTTCACCGTTGCGTTTTTCCGAAAACAAATAATCCCAGCGTTTCTGATGGAACATATCATTTAACATAGGAGAGCCGAGAACATACAGCACTTGACGTTTGGTCATTTTGGGTTGAAGCTGGTCAACCATCGCCTGATCAACAATGTTACCTTGCTGAATATCAATGGTATAGACCGGCAAATAGCTCAAAGCGGTAGAGCATGCAGTCAGCGTCAGACTGGCTGACACACTTAAAAAACAAAGCGATTTTCTCATCGGGAACGAGGCATAATTTTAAAACTAAAATCATACAGGATGTTAAACGATAATCCTATAAAACTGTCACGACCTTAAACATCAAAAAAGGCTACAATGTAGCCTTGCTACAAATCTAACAGCTAGTCTGGCTACTACAAGGAGATGATCTTGGAAACGCATGATTTAAGGAATGCAGGCTTAAAGGTAACTTTGCCGCGCGTCAAAATTCTACAAATTCTTGAGAACGAAAGTACCGACCGCCATTTAACAGCTGAAAAGATTTATAAAATTTTGTTAGCGGAAGATGGTGATATTGGTCTGGCGACTGTGTATCGGGTATTAACCCAATTTGAGTCCGCAGGACTGGTTACACGGCATCATTTTGAAGGCGGCAATTCGGTCTTTGAATTGGCAAAAGGCAGTCACCACGACCACATCGTTTGTATAAAATGCGGTAAAGTCGATGAGTTTACTGATGAAATCATTGAAACCCGACAAAAAGAAATTGCCAAAAAACTGGATTACCAACTGACAGACCACAGTTTGTACCTGTATGGTTTTTGTCCTCAATGCCAAAAAAACTGATTCTTTCTCTACCTTATAAACTTCATGTTTAAACCACTCATTTTTTATATCGGCTTGCGTTATACGCGCGCCAAACGCCGTACGCAGTTTATTTCTTTTGTCACACTGGCCTCTGTATTAGGCATTGCTTTAAGTGTTACCGCACTAATTACCGTACTTTCTGTCATGAACGGCTTTGTCGATGAAATCAGCAAAAGTATGCTGAAAATGACCGCCCACGCTACCATTACCGGCAATTATGGACAATTGGATGATTGGCGCAGTCTGGACCAAAAGCTGGCTGACTTTCCGCATGTAGAAGGCACTGCGCCGTTCATTAACGGTCAGGTGATGATTAATGCCGACCGACGCGTTAGCGGAACGGTGCTGAGTGGCATTTTGCCGGAAAATGAAACTAAAGTTTCAGAGGTTGCCGACAACATGAAACAAGGTAAATTATCGGATTTGGTCGCTGGCCAATACGGTATTGTTTTGGGCGAAGAGCTGGCAACTTATCTGGGTGTTTCTACTGGCGATAAGCTTACTGTTATCAGTCCGCAGGTTAATTCTACGCCAGCAGGTGTAGTGCCGCGTATGCGACGATTTACTGTGGTCGGTGTGTTTAAGGTCGGTGTGTATGAATACGACCGTAATATGGCCATGATTCACATTGACGATGCGGCCAAACTGTTCCGCTTGGAAAGTGCGGTTTCAGGCTTGCGTATTAAGTTTGATAATTTGTTGAATGCCCCACAAATCACCGAAGCATTAAGCACTGCGTTGCAGGATAATTATCAAGTCGGCGACTGGACTAAAGCCAACGCCAATTTCTTTTTGGCCATTAAAATGGAAAAACGCGTGATGTCGATCATCTTGTTGTTGATGGTTGCGGTTGCGGCGTTTAATATCGTCTCAACCCTGATTATGGTAGTGACCGACAAACGCGCTGACATTGCTATCCTAAAAACCCAAGGCTTAACCTCTGCATCGGTTATGGGAATTTTTATGGTGTTAGGCACGATTATCGGCGTTATCGGCACGGTTCTAGGTACGATAGGTGGCGTGTTATTGGCGTTAAATGTGCCTGCCATTGTCCATAACATCGAAGAAACCTTTCATATCAAATTCTTGAACGCGCAAATTTATACTATCAGTGAATTGCCCTCGCAACTGATCTGGACTGATGTTTATGCTATCGCTGGCATGGCGTTTTTATTGTCGTTGCTAGCTACTATTTACCCAGCGTGGCAAGCAGCGAAAATCAATCCAGCCGAGGTGCTTAGATATGAATAACGCGAGCATCTTACAATGCAAACAACTGACCATGCGTTACGACCAGGGTGGACTGGACGTTTCTGTACTGAGAGGGGTGGATTTAACCATCGGTGTTGGCGAGCGCGTGGCGATTATGGGCGCATCGGGTTCTGGCAAAAGTACGTTGCTACATTTGCTCGGTGGCCTGGAAAAACCCAGCAGCGGCGAAGTGATCCTGGACGGCGTTAACATTAATACCGTTAACTCCAGCAAACTGGCCAAATTGCGCAACCGGTCTTTAGGGTTTATTTATCAATCGCACCATCTGCTGGCTGAATTTACCGTGTTGGAAAATGTTGCCATGCCGTTGTTGATTGCCAATTTGTCCATACAAGAAGCCAAGGATCGCGCCATTGAGCTATTACAGCGCGTAGGTCTGGGGCATCGGATTGAACACAAGCCCGGTGAATTATCCGGTGGTGAACGGCAACGAGCCGCCGTCGCCAGGGCTTTGATTAACAAGCCAAAATGCGTACTTGCCGATGAACCTACCGGCAATCTGGACAGTAAAACAGCTGAACAGGTGTATCAGTTAATGCTGGAATTGAATCAGGAACTGAATGTCAGCCTTCTGGTAGTTACCCACGATGTCACGCTGGCAGAAAAAATAGGCAAGGTGTTACGCATGGAAGATGGCCTTATTGTCAGTTAAAAAACTATAACTACATAGCGCTTACTGTAGAGACGCAAGATTTTGCGTCTCTACTTAACTGGCTAGACTTTAAGATTTCTTTTGGCCTTACGTGCGTTCCACTTTTTTTGGATTTCATAGGCCCAAAAGTAACGGATACCGTGGTATCCGGCCACAGAACAAGTAATGCCCATAATCAAACACCCCACTAAAAAGGGCTGCCACACATCCCCTAAGCCAGACCACATACCCTCCAGCGAAAACTTAAAATTATCACTGGGCGATTCAAGATTCATAAACGACAATCCCACCCGATAGGCAAAATAAAATAAAGGTGGCATAGTTATGGGGTTAGTCACCCATACTAGAGCAACAGAAATAGGCAAATTGGCGCGAAAATAAATCGCCCCCATAGCTGCAAATGCCATCTGCGTTGGCGTTGGAATCCAGGCACAAAAAAGACCGACTGCAAACGCCATAGATATAGACCGACGACTCAAATGCCACAAATTAGGATCATGCAATTTATCCCCTAAAAATTGCAAGCTTTTATGGTGTTTTATTACATCAGGGTTAGGCACAAACCGATCCAACATTTTTTGTATAAATTCTTTTGCCATAATGGTCTATAAATTAGGTTATCTATCTACTAAGACTTATCCGCTGCTCAGCGCAAAAAACACAACAACATGCCATGATTTTTGCCACGCTGTCATTTTTAGCGGGATTATTATTCGTCCAACAGTTTTCCGTGCTACCGGAAAATCCTTGGCTCTACAGCGGCGTATTCGCTGTTGCTGTTGCTGTTGCTGTTGCTGTTGCTGTTATTGTATGGCGGCGCTATTGGCTGTGTCTATGTTTTAGCATCGGTGTGTTATGGACAATCCTTTTTGCGTCGGTGCGATTAGCCGACCAATTGCCTAAGCAACTGGAAAGCATAGAAATTCCCGTTAAAGGCTACATTTCTGAGTTACCGGAACAAAACGAAAAAGGTGTGCGGTTTAATTTTTGCATTACCGAATCCCGCGTTCCGTTACCGTCTACAATCCGATTAAGTTGGTATGACGTTGAATATCCTGTAAAGGCTGGGCAACATTGGGCATTTACCATTAAGTTAAAACGCCCACACGGTACTTTAAATCCTGGCGCTTTTGATTATGAACGCTGGCTGTTTACCGAGGGCATAGGCGCTACCGGCTCTGTTAGAAGGCAACCTGCACCGGTATTATTGTCGCGTGACGCCGCCTGGAATCATGTCTCAATCTGGCGGCAAACTATTACTGATCTGCTAGCACGAGCTTTGCCGGACAAGCCAAACTTAGGCCTGATAAAAGCGTTAACTTTAGGCGATGGCCACAGTATTAGCCAGGCGCAATGGGAAATTTTTCGAAAAACCGGCACTACGCATTTGTTTGTTATTTCCGGTTCCCATATTGGCCTAGTTGCAGGCCTGGTTTATTTACTAACGTTAAAATTTTGGGCGCGAACGGGATTACTGGCTTGGTCACCGCAAAAAGTGGCGGCTATTGCCTCGTTGCTATTTGGTTTATTGTATTCTGCCTTAGCAGGTTTCACCGTACCCACCCAACGCGCCATCATTATGCTGGCTATCGCCATGACGGCAATTATCCTGCAACGTAATAGTCGTCCGTTCCACATTTTGGCTGTTGCGCTCTTAGCTATTTTGGTAACTGATCCATTAGCGGTTTTAGCGCCGGGTTTCTGGCTGTCATTTTTGGCGGTCGCGTTGATTATCTATACCATCAGCGCCCGTTTAAAAACGCCGGGTACTCTTCTTGGAACGCTCAAAGTAAACTGGGCGACTTCGTTAGGCTTAGCGCCGTTATTATTGGTGTTTTTTCAACAAATCTCTTTAATTGCACCCATCGCCAATTTTATTGCTGTACCCGTTATTGAGATTTTGATTGTACCGGTAGCTTTAGTTGCAACTCTTTTATTGCCGATATCATCTGCGTTGGCATTAGCGCTGTTCTGGCTGGTAGATACCGTATTGCAAGGTTTAATCTGGCTATTGGTACAACTTGCTGATTTGCCATTCGCTACCTTAAACCATACTGCGCCCTCGCCTTGGGTACTGGGGTTTGCTGTGCCTGCCGTGATATTACTGCTGGCTCCTAGAGGTATGCCGACGAGGGGATTGGGCATTATCATGCTATTGCCGCTGGTATTTACCAAATCACAGCTACCCAAAATCGGCCATATTACTATGACAGCACTGGATGTCGGACAAGGTTTGGCGGTAGCGGTACAAACAGCCTCGCATTGGCTCATTTATGATACTGGCCCTAAATACAATTCCGGCACGGACAGCGGCCAAACCGTGCTATTGCCGTTTTTACGTAACCGGCAAGTGAATAAAATAGACACAGTAATGATCAGTCACGGCGATAGTGATCACATCGGCGGCGCGGAAACTTTGCTAAATGCCGTACCCACGGCACAGGTTATCACCAGTGTTCCTGCACAACTAAATGCGTATAAACCCACTGTCTGCGTGGCGGGGCAATCCTGGCTATGGGATGACGTGAAATTTACTGTGTTATCGCCGAATCATGCGTTTGAATCAGATAATGATAATTCCTGTGTATTGCGTATTGATAGCCAACAAGGGTCGGTATTATTAACCGGTGACATTGAAGCCAGTGCTGAACAACAATTGGTTTTGCGTTATGGCGAAAAGTTAAAGGCAAATATATTGCTTGCGCCACATCATGGCAGCAAAACGTCATCGACGCTGGCATTTTTAAACGCGGTTGCCCCAGATACTATTATTATTCCTGCGGGTTATTTGAATCAATTTCATCATCCGCATCCTGATGTGCTGTCTCGCTATCAACAAAGCAAGGCAAAAATATTTAATACCGCTTACAGTGGCGCTATCACTATCAATACAGAAAACAGTGAATCCCCAGTCAGCACGTTTCGTTACAGTGATGGCAAATATTGGAATAATAAATAAGAAGAATAATTTCAACATACAAAGCTATAACCCAAAGAGTGGCTGAGTTAATGACTTTATAACTTAGTCTCTCTCCTAGAGATAGTGGTAATTTTTAACAGAAAGAAACATACAAATATGTTATCAATAGATAATAAATTTTAACTGTACTGAGTCGATATTCATGGCTCAATGTTTGCGTAGGAAAATTGTATGGGCTTAGCTATAGATTTTTTACTTGGTTTACTACTCCCATTGATTTTAAAACCGTCCGCCCCCAAATTGTAGGTAAAGCAGAAGTAGATTTGGGGAGGATAAAATGTACCGCAGAATACGACTTCAGCATTATGCACCACAGGATCGGGACATCTGGCAAAGACAGTACTACA